>JAPKYD010000022.1 GCA_026394475.1 Methanothrix sp. | reverse complement strand
TCCCAATTTCGGAGGCGTCGGCTTTTGGCGTTCAGATTTCTGGCCGGACTTATTCTTCGAGCCCATTCCTTCGATGGTAGGATTCAGGTTTTATTAACCTTTCCCTTAAGGCTTGGCAGAGATAGTTTTAAATCCTTCAGATGTCAGGGGGAGAACCATGATGAAATACATAATTCCCATAGCTATCCTCTTCATGCTCGCTGGTACCGCTTGGGGGACGATGTGGCTCTATGATGATCCCTCTTTCTTCCAGATGGGGTCTTCGTCGCAGGCTGGCACCTTCAGGCCGGCAAGCATATCGATCCTTGAGATCGTGGATGCCCCTTATTTCCCCCTCCTGGGCCAGGGATTCTACACTGATGCCCTTCCTGTGCAGCTCAGCAATAGCTCCAACACAGTCCAGATCAGCAGCAGCGGCGCCAAAACCCCATCTCCGACACCGATAACCTTCGGCGGCCACCTGGAAAATAACCTGAAATATGCCCAGAGCAAGTCTTCTCTGCGGATTGGAAAGGAAGGTACCTGGACCACCTTAAACACCCCGGGAGTGCTGTAGGAAGCTGTAAGACAAGACGGCCGACAGAATTAATATATTTTTACATCTTTCCTAGTCTTACTATTTTAAGCGACAGATTTAAATTCTCTCTAATCTATCCCTATCCAGGGAGTTTATTCATGGTCGGAAGGCAAGCACTCTTTATTCTCGGTCTGGCGGCAGGCCTTCTGCTGCCAGGTATTTCTAGCGGTTGGCTGGAGGAAGGCAGTGCGAATTACGGCGAAGTCGCTTCATGGTTCTCGGACCCCATCTTCTACTCTGGGCCCAACCGGGGTGGTCACAGTGTTTGACTTCATTGCGCATGGATTTATTATTTTAAAATCGAGATCAAGGAAGATCCCTACTTTGGAGAGAATTTCTTCACCTCCGGTTACGACCGAAGCCCGCCAGGAGTCCAGGCCATAGAAGCGCAGAGAAGGGTCTTTGAGTCTCCATTCCTGCCCTATTTTGGAGAGCAGTTCCTGATTCCAGAGTGGCCGGACTTCAGGAAGAAACAGACAGCGACGCTTATCTATGCAGCCTGACGAATCTTCCAGAATTCTGCCTACGGCTTTTTTCCCCATGCCCTTTCCCCTAAGCCTTCTCCCTCTTGACCCGTTTATTGTGCCTGTACATGATGGCCAGAGCGTCCGCCACCTCCTCAGGCGTTGAGAAGACGGGAATTCCCGCTTTTTCCATTCTAATGACGTCTTGCAGAGCGAACTCCTTCCCGGCCACGCAGGCGATGATGGGCTTGCCTTTGTAGTCGATGCTTTGGAGGGCGTCCACGTAGCTTTCCAGGATCTCTGCCTGGAGCACGACGATGAAGCTGCCCACATCCTGGCTGTCCACGCCGATTTCAATGGTCTTCTTCACAGTCTCCGCATCCTGGCTGAAGGTGTAGTCCACGGGGTTCATGCCGCTGACGTAATCCGGCAGCAGGTTCCTAAGCCGCTCCTTGAGATGCGCTTCCAGCTCCGAGAGCCTCATGCCGTTATCGGAGATGGCATCGGCAGCGATGACTCCGAGCGAGCCGGCATAGGTTACTATGAACACCCCATCCCGATCCGGGAAGGGCTGCTTGGAGATGGCACGGGCCAGGTTGAACATATGCTCGTAGTCGCGGGCCCTGATGATGCCGGACTGCCGGAATACGGCGCTGAAGATCCGGTCGTTGCCCGCCAGGGAGGCCGTGTGCGAGGCGACGGCCTTCTTGCCTGCTTCTGTGCGGCCGGACTTGAGCACTATCACAGGCTTTTCCAGAGTGATGCGGCGGGCGGCATCGATGAAACTGCGGCCGCCTTTTACGGACTCCAGATACATGCAGATAACATTGATGTTCTCGTCCCCGCTAACCGCATCCAGGATATCGGTCTCGTTGATATCCAGCTTGTTGCCGATGGTGGCGATGATGCCGAAGTCCATGATGTGGCGAAGCCCCCAGAGCATCCCGGCCGCGCACACACCGGCCTGGGAGACGAGGCCGATGTTTCCCTTGCGGAGAGCATCCACAATGCCGATGGACTGAACCATGCTGCAGTGGGTGTTGATGATGCCGGAGCAGTTGGGGCCGAGCAGCCTGACTCCATACTTATCCGCGATATCCTTCATCTGCAGCTCGATCTCTTTTCCAGCTTCGCCAAGTTCGGCAAAGCCTGCGGACTCCACCACGATGTAGCGCACGCCGCACTCGCCGCACTCCTTGACCACATCTGGAGTCATGCCCGCCGAGACGAGGATTATGGCTACGTCCACGGGCTCTGGAACATCGCTTATCCGTGGATATGCCCGGATGCCGTGGATCTCCTCAGCTCGTGGATTGATGGGATAGAGCCTTCCCTGGAACTTGTGGCTGACCAGATTGGTGAAGACATTCCATCCCAGCTTTCCCGGGGTGCCGGAAGCTCCTATGACGGCGATGCTTCTCGGGTAGAAGAGGTCGTGCAGATCCTGCTTGACAGGAGCAGGAGCAGCAGGCCGGGGCGTTCCCAGGATTATCCGGGCATCCACCACCGTGTACCCCTCAGGATAGAGGAACACTGGGTTTAAGTCCATCTCGGATATATCGGGATTCTTCATCACGAAATCCGATATTCGCAGCAGTAGCTGCTTCAAGGCCGCAACGTCCGCACAGTGTCCGCGATAGCCCTTGAGAAGAGCGTAGCCCTTGATCTCCTCGATCATATCTTCAGCGTCGGACTCGGAGATGGGTATGGACCGGAAGGAGACGTCTTTTAGCACCTCCACGAAGACGCCTCCCAGACCGAACATCAAGATCGGCCCGAAGGTGGCATCATGGGCGACGCCCATAATGGCCTCTACGCCTGGCCTGGCCATCTTCTGCACGGAGATGCCCACCATCTTCTTATCCTGGAAGGCACGAGATATTTCCTGGTAAGCCAGGCGCACCTTTCCTTCGTTCTCCAGGTTCAGCCAAACTCCGCCTGAATCTGATTTATGGACGACCTCCGGGGAGATCACTTTCATGGCCACGGGAGTGCCAAGGTCCCGGAATATCTGCACAGCCTCATCTTCCGATCTTGCCACACTGGAGCCGGAGGTGGATATCCCTAGGCCTTCCAGGACGGCCTTGCTCTCGTGCTCCATCAGGTAGCTCCTGCCTGCTGCCTGCGCCTGATCTATAATATCTCTCCATTGTTCTGCCATTTTGACCCCAAGATTCCAGTCGGGAAAGACGTTCTCTATCAAAGTATTGATAAACGTTTGCATCAAAATAGCGTGCGAGGGCCGAAGCACCGGCTTTTAGAGCGATGCTCTTATCTCAGATAAAGGCATTTTATTTTACATGGACAAGGATATCATCCAGGTCATCCTTGAGAAGGAGCCCTCCGTCAAGAATCCCATTCTGATAGAGGGTTTCCCAGGAATCGGCCTGGTAGGCAACATCGCCAGCCAGTATATCGTCAATGAGCTCAAAATGACATACCTTGGGGCCATGAGCTCCAAGTTCTTCCCGCCTCTGGCCGTTCTCTTAGGGGGGGTAGTGAACATGCCCGTCCGCATTTATGAGGATGCCAGCAAGGGGATTGTTATCCTCACCGCCGATGTCCCGGTGCATCCCCTGGCCTCCTATGACATCGGAAGGGAGATAGTCTCCTGGGCCGAGTCTATCAATGTCCGGGAGGTGGTCTGCCTGGCAGGGATAACGGTGATGAGCGATCAGCACAGGGTCTTTGGAGCAGCCAGCAAGAAGGAGCTTCTCGATAGGATAAAGGAGATGACCGAGGTCTTCGAGCTGGGGACCATCACAGGCATCACAGGCAGCATCATGAATGAGTGCCGCATCAGGAACATTCCTGCGATCTGCCTTTTGGGGGAAACGGCTTCCGCGGAACCTGATCCCAGGGCAGCGATGGCTACCGTTGAGACACTGAACAAGATTTATGGCCTGGGAGTGAGCACAGCCAAGCTGGCGGAGCAGGCGGAGCAGATTGAGGTGCAGATGGCTCAGCTGGCCCAGCAGCTCCGAGCGGCTCAGCCCGAGGAACAGCAGGCGCAGATGCCCAAAGAGTTCCCCATGTACGGGTGATGCCTCATGATCTACGTAGCACTAACGGGATTAGCCAGACATATGATGAGGGAACTTCTCGTCGCCAGGGTCAGAACAGTGGAGATCAGGAGCCCGAACAACTTCTTCACGCTTCTGAAAGTCCAGCCAGGAGACAAGATATTCCTCACCGAGGCCAGCGCCCCGGACATAGTTCCGGGAACAAATGGCCTCATCGCATCCGTGCGCGGCCTTCAGACCATCACCCATCGGACCATTCAGTCCAGCGAGGATTACTACGAAGAGCGCGAAGCACAGGCGGCCAGAGTCCAGCTGCAGCTGGTTGGCGCGGGCCGGGTGAGAAAGATCACTTCCTTCGAGCCAGGATCGCCCCTCACCCTGGAAGTTGATGAGGTGAGATACTGCGACGCCAGGTGAGCATTATCGGCTCTCTTGCTTCTTTTCGGCATCGTGTGACCGGGAAGCATCTGCAAAGCCGTCAAGAGCAAACTTCAGCTCCTCCAGCCGTACGGGCTTGGCGATATAATCGTTCATGCCAGAATCAAAGCATCGTTCTCGATCTCCTTCGAGAGCGTAGGCAGTGATGGCGATGATGTACGGCCCATCAAGAGGCCATAGCTGGCGTATTTTGCGGGTTGCCTCTAAACCATCCATATCTGGCATCTGCACATCCATGAGAATCAAATCGTATTGCTGTCGCTGCAGGGCTTCCATCACCTCGTGTCCGTTGGCCACAACATCTGCTCTGTATCCCAGCTTGTTTTGCATGCGAAGTATCACAGCCTGGTTGGCCAGGTTGTCTTCGGCCAGCAAGATGCGCCGCAATTGGTATTGCTGTTGAGGCTTTGCCCGGGAAAGCCTCTCAGGTTTCTTTGCTGGCGCAAGCCTCTTGTCCGCCTCCTCAATCATGATGGTAAAGAAGAAGGTCGAACCAACGCCCGGCTTGCTCTCCGCCCAGATTCTGCCTCCCATCAGCTCCACGAGCTTTTTGCTGATGGCAAGACCCAGTCCGGCGCCACCGGGCGTCCTCGGAGTGGACATATCCTGCTGGCTGAAGGGCAAGAAGAGGTATTCCATGCGCTCTTTGGGTATGCCGATACCTGTATCCTTGACGGAGAACCGGAGTTCGTAGTGGTCACCGGCCTGGAGCCGGGCCTTCACATCGACTGTGATCTTCCCCCTATCCGTGAACTTGACGGCATTGCCGAGCAGATTGACCAGAACTTGACGCAATCGCGTCACGTCGCCGATAATCGTTCGAGGAACATTCTCATCCAGAGAATAAGCAACTTTTAGATTCTTTTCCGTGGCCTTGGGCTCCACCAGATCCAGGGCATCCTCCAAGCAGGCTTTCAGGTCGAAGGGCAGGCACTCCAGATTCACCTTTCCTTTCTCCATCATGGAGAAGTCGAGGATCTTGTTGACGGTCTCCATCAGATCTTCTCCGCTGCTGCGGATGGTCTGAACGTACTCCTTTTGCTCCTCGTTCAAGTCGTTATCCAGAAGAAGAGAGGCCATGCCGATCACAGCGTTTAAAGGGGTACGAATCTCATGGCTCATGGCGGCCAGGAATGACGACTTAACCCGAGCAGCCGCCTCGGCTGCCACCTTGGCTGTTTGCAGCTCCTCATTGGCCTGCGTCAGCTTGGCTGTTCTCTCTTGGACCCTCTCCTCCAGCTTTGCCCTGGATTCTCGCAGCTCATCTTCCATGAGCTTGCGTTCAGTCACATCTGCAAGAGAAGAGACAAGCTCTTGCACTCTTCCCGAGGCATCCTTGACCGGAATCAACGCCCAGTCCCAGTAGGTGGTGGCGTGCCAGGGCTGGCCATCGTACATTCGCGGCATGGCTTCGAACCGCATGGCTCTGCCGGTCTTTTTGACATTCTCGAAGATAGCCTTATTTTGCGGATTGGGGAAAAGGTCAAAATGATTCTTTCCTACCAGTTCATCTCTGGTGCGCCCCGACCCTTTGACATAGGCAGAGTTCGCTTCTATGAATATGAACTGAGAGTCAAGATAGGCGAGATGGGTGTCGGTGTTCTCCATGATGGTCTGCAGCTTGTCCTTCTCTCGCGCAATCTCCTCCGCCAGAACCTCCAGCTGATCTTTATGCGCCTGAATCTCATCGAGCAGACGGACACGCTCCTCAGCCACCTGCTTTGCCTCGATTATCTTCTGTTCTGCCAGCTTGTCCTCGGTGATGTCACGGTTTGCGAAAACCATGCTAATTGGCGTGCCGCTGTCATCAAGAAATGCACGCCCTTCCGCCTTGGACCACCGGATCTGGTCATTGGCGCACACTGTACGGAACTCCACACCCCAGTCTTTCCCCGCCTGGGCCGAGCTGAACATGGTTTGTTTCACCCTTTCACGATCTTGGGGATGAATCAGCGCCAGGAAAGAGTATGGGCACCCTCCTACTGACTTCGGGTCCAGGTCCATCTGGCCCTGGAGATCTCCGGAACAGATAATCTCTCCGCTCAGAAGGTTCCAGTCCCAGACAGTGATATGAGCTGCTTCAAGAGCCAATCTCATCCGCTCTTCTCTCTCAATCATACCCTGCCAGCCGGACCCAGCCGCGACGCCTTCCGGATCGACTACCTTGCCCACTTCATCAAGGCTGAGGCTCAGAGCGCGCAGAGCCTCAGCCAGCCCCTCTTCGGATAATGAATCTGTACCACGCTGCAACTCTTCTAATTGATGCCGGAACCTTGCAAACATTGTGGAAAAGACTGCATCATTCGCCTTGGCCATCGGAATGTAACTTTCCATTTTTGCTATATCATGATTTGCTTGCGAGCGGGATTACCCTAGATAGGTCTTTTAGCCGGAAGGTAAATCGGATGATCATGAAGGTTCTGGCCGTCACTGGGAGGCATGCTCAGAATCTGGTCAAGGCTTTTGCCATGGATTCAGACGTGTTGGTACTGGATGTGGATGTGGCGGCATTCATCACTCCGAAGATGCTGGAGAGCAAGATGAGAAAGGACGCTCTTGCCCAGGCGGAGAGGCTGGAGGCGGAGGCCAGGCCCGTGCTGCAGATAAAAGGTGTCAAGATCGGAGGCAGTGCCAGGATGAAAGTCCTGGCCGAGATCGTTGATGCGACGCGCCTTGGCCAGGAGGATCTGGTCAAGAAGATACGCCGCCACGAGGAGCAGGGCGCGGATATGATCGACCTGGGCATTCCTCTGGATGCCGAGCCCTCCCAGGTCGCTGAGGCATTGCAGATCGCCAGGAAGGCCACCAGCCTTCCCTTGAGCGTGGACACTGTCCAGCCCGACCTCATCCTGGCAGGCCTTCGTGCCGGGGCTGACCTGGTGCTCAGCCTGGACGGCCGGAACCTGCCCCTCGTAGGCGAAGCCGTCGCTGCCGCAGGAGTTCTTGCCGCGGTCATTCCCGGACCCGGATCCCTGGAGGAGAACCTGCGGTCGGCCCAAGGCATGGGAATCAAGGTCATCGCCGATCCTGTGCTCGACCCGCCTCTGCAGGGGCTGGTCCTCTCCCTGCAAAGGTATCTCCTCTTCCAGGAGGGCCACCCTGGCATTCCGCTCTTCTTCGGCGCAGGAAATGTGACGGAGCTCTTGGACGCCGACAGCCAGGGTGCGAATGCCCTTCTGGCCGCCCTGGGTGCAGAGGTCGGTGCCAGCATACTGTTCACGCCGGAATACAGCGCCAAGGCCAAAGGCAGCGTTCAGGAGCTTTGGCGAGCCTCGCGGATGATGCTCCTTGCCCAAAAGAGAAGAACGCCTCCCAAGGACCTGGGGGTCGATCTTCTGGTCTTGAAGGAGAAGAGGCCCCGACCGGAAGAGCCGATGCCCTGTCGGTTCATAAAGGCCAGCCAAGATCACAGATATGAACCAGATCCTGCAGGCAGCTTCAGGATAAGCCTGGTCGAAGGGATGATCCTGGCCAGGAACGCCGGCTGCGCCGTGGCTGGCACCAATGCCAGGGACATCCTGAACACCCTCATAGAGATGGGATTGGTCTCCAGGCTGGACCATGCCGGCTACCTGGGGCGCGAGCTGGAGAAGGCAGAGCTCGCCCTGCGCCTGGGCCATAGCTACAGCCAAGACGAATACCTTTTAGCCTCTGGCTTGGAGTCCCTTGAGAAAAGTTAAATAATAATAGTCTCGTCACAGGGTGCGGATGAATCAGAAGGCTTTCGCTATCTTCGTAGGCGCTATTATGGTACTCTCCGCCTTTGCGGGCTTTGTGCTTAGAGGCAACGACCAGGGAACCGCTGTTGTGGGATCAGAATCCACCTCCTTGCAGACCTTCGGGGTGCAGGGTCGCCTGGTGGACTGGAATTTCGAAAGCCTGGAAGATGTCCTGGAGATGTCTCCGGAGAGCACCGTCATGGCATACTGGATCAACCTGAGCGCACCACAGAATTTGAAAGATTCTGCCAGCGCCGTCCTTCCTAAGTCCCTTGGCTTAACCTATGGAAGCCAGCTTTATGCCACCCCGATCGAAAGGCTGGCGGAAGCGTATTTCAACAGCACCTGGATTGAGTTCCACTGGATCAAGCCTTTCCGCTTAGCCTACAGCGGCCTCGTCATACCGTACGAGGATTATATGATGATCCCAACCAGCACCGATTATGTGACTGTGATGGGCAAGCCGACCCTCTTTGGGACTCAGGATGCCATGCGCCAGGTCATCGATGTGATCTCCGGAGGGCTATCCACAAACAGCTTCACCCTTCCCGTGGGGGAGAAGGCGGACCTGCAGGTGGCTGCCCTCGGCAAGGGCGCAGCAGGCTCGCCGCTGCCTGGAAACTACAAAGAGTTTTACCTGGGCGTTACCGCATCAACAAATGTCAATAGCGGCTTCAACCTCACTGCCAAATATCTCCAGCCTGATGCCGGGACGAGCCAAAAGGCAAAAGGGGTGGCCGATAAATACGGGCTCGGCTATTCCAATCTCGGGTCCAGGGCGGAGATCTTGGGGCAGGTAAAGGCAGGAGATCTGCAAGGAGTGCTGGCGGCCATTCTCGGGCCATAGCGCAACCTTTTTACATGTGGAGCTAAAGGCTTTGATCTAATCTGAAAGGCGCTTTTGCGATGAATGATGATGGGCGCAACTGGTGCCCTGAAGGAGAATTGAGTCATGGCTAGATCGATATACGTAAGATTTGATGTTCCAGCCGAGCTGGCCGCAAAGTCACTTGAGGCCCTCGAGCTGGCTCGTGATACTGGCAGGATAAAGAAGGGGACCAACGAGGCCACCAAGGCCATTGAAAGGGGCGTAGCCCGCCTGGTAATCGTTGGCGAGGATGTTCAGCCCCCGGAGATCGTTGCTCACATTCCCGCCCTCTGCGAGGAGAAGAAGACGCCTTACATCTATGTCAAGAAGCAGAGCGAGATAGGTGCGGCTGCTGGTTTAGGCGTCAAGAGCGCTGCTGCCGCCATCGTTGAGCCGGGCAAGGGAAAGGAGCTGCTGGACGAGGTCGTCCAGAAAGTGGCGGCTCTCAAGTAGGTGATATCCGATGGAGGATGAGAACGGCGTACCGGCAGAGGTCATAGAGGTCATAGGCGTCACAGGCATGCACGGCGAGGCGACCCAGATCAAGTGCCGCATCCTGGAGGGCAACAACAAGGGCCGCATCATCACCAGGAACTGCATGGGACCCATCCGCATGGGCGACGTCCTGATGCTGCTGGAAACTGCCAGAGAGGCCAAGAAGCTTACCAGCAGGTGATCGGAAGATGGAAGAGAGAAAGTGTACCTTCTGCAACAGGACCATCGAGCCGGGCACAGGCAAGCTCTTTGCCAAAAAGGACGGGACGGTCTTTTACTTCTGCTCGTCCAAGTGCCAGAACAACGTCGCCCTTGGTCGCGTAACGAGAAGAATCAAGTGGGCCAGGAAGGGGGCATAGGCTATTGCCTGAGATGGAAAGAACCTTCGTCATGGTCAAGCCCGATGGAGTGCAGCGCGGGCTCGTGGGCAAGATACTGCAGCGCATTGAGGAGAAGGGCTTCAAGATCGTGGCTATGAAGCTGTCCGTCATGCCCGTGGAGAAGGCCAGAGAGCACTACGCGGAGCATGTGGAAAAGAAGTTTTACCAGGACCTGGTGGACTTCATCACCTCCGGGCCGTCTGTCTCCCTGGTGGTCGAGGGCCGCGGCGCGATAGCAGCCATGCGCAAGATGAACGGGGCTACCAATCCGGTGGAAGCGGTCCCCGGAACCATTCGAGGGGACTTTGGCATTGAGACGGGACGAAACGTCGTGCACGGATCGGATTCTGCGGCCTCGGCCGCCCGGGAGATCGCCCTTCATTTCAGCGGGTTAGAACTGGTTGATTTCAAGCGAATAGATGAAACATGGCTCTACGAGTGAGAATGGGCAGATAGCTTTTCTGCCTCTCCCACGGGAGCCTTTAAATTCTTAAAAAAGAAAACAGATCTTTTTAGATATACTCCACCCAGAGCGATCAGTATGCAGCAGAAGTCCAAAAAAGCCAGCAAAGCGAAGTCCAGTGACTCCAACCTCAGGACTCCCATCGTGGTAGTGATGGGGCACGTGGACCACGGTAAGACCACTCTTTTGGACAAGATCCGGGGGACGGCAGTGGCCAAAGGCGAAGCGGGCCGGATCACCCAGCACATCGGAGCCACGGAGGTTCCCTTGGGCATCGTACAGGAATTTTGCGGCTCGCACTTCGGTGCGGAGTTCCAGGTCCCGGGACTGCTCTTCATCGATACGCCTGGACATCATGCTTTCACCTCCATGCGCAGCCGCGGCGGCTCGCTGGCCGACCTCGCTGTGCTCATCGTGGACATAAACGAGGGCTTTCAGCCCCAGACCATCGAGTCCCTCAGCATCCTCAAACGCTTCAAGACACCTTTTGTGGTCGCAGCCAATAAGATGGACCGCATCGGCGGCTGGCTTCCCCTTCCCAATGCTCCCTTCGCCAAGACCCTGAAGAGGCAGAGCGAGAGGGTGGCGGAAGAGCTGGACACCAAGATTTACGAGCTGGTGGGGGAGCTCTACAGGTACGGATTTGATGGCAACAGATACGACCGGATCTCGGACTTCACGAGAACGATTGGAATCGTTCCCATCAGCGCTGCCACCGGGGAGGGCGTGCCGGATCTTCTTATGATCTTGGTAGGACTGGCCCAGAAGTTCCTGAAAGACAACCTGAAGCTGACCGCCTCCGGACCGGGGGTGGGCACGATCCTGGAGGTCAAGGAGGAGCGCGGGCTTGGAACGACCCTGGACGTCATCCTCTACAATGGCGAATTCAAGGCGGGAGACATAGTGATCGTGGGCACGGCCCATGAGCCGGTGGTCACCAAGATACGTGCGCTGCTCAAGCCCAAGCCTCTGTCAGAGATAAGGAGCGAGGAGAGGTTCTTGCCCGTGAAGCACGTCGTGGCCGCTTCGGGGGTGAAGGTGGCGGCTCCGAAGCTGGAGAGCGCCCTGGCGGGATCGACCATCCGGGTCGTGGCCTCCTCTGAAGATCTTGACGCCCTCTCCCGGGAGATAAAATCAGAGCTGGAGGCGGTCCGTGTCGACACCGAGACCGAGGGCGTCGTTCTCAAGGCCGACACCATCGGCTCGCTGGAAGCCCTGGTAGGCGAGCTTAAGGCCAAGAATATCTCCATCCACTTTGCCGATGTGGGAGCCATCTCCAGAAGGGATGTGATCCGGGCCGCTGCCATCAAAGACCCCCTGCTCTCCGTCATTCTCGCTTTTAACGTTGAGATACTTCCCGATGCTCTCAATGAGATTCAGAAGACCAACGTCCCAGCTTTTTGCAGCGACATCATCTACACAATCCTCGAGAACTATGAGCAATGGGTGGAGGAGCAGAAGATGAGGATGGAGCAGGAGCGTCTGGAGGCCGTCATCCGTCCCGGAGCGGTTCGCTTGCTGCCGGATTGCGTCTTCCGTCAGTCCAAACCGGCCATCGTGGGAGTGCAGGTCATTGGTGGCGTGATCAGGACCCAGGTCAA
>JAPKYD010000071.1 GCA_026394475.1 Methanothrix sp. | reverse complement strand
GTTCCCTTGGTTCTATGACGTCCCCTAACCGATCGCGGATAATGTCATAGAACCGACGGCAGCGATGGCTTGGTGCGCTGCCCAAGCTGCCGAGCTGCCCAGCGCTGAAGAGACGGGCGGCTCCGGGGAGCGCGCGGGTGCGCAGCTTCACGGCCATCCTGCTCGACCGGAACGCAGGCGAACCCTGGCGGGCTGCCTTCATCCGCGCTGCCAAGCTGAATCCCTACTGCCCCCTCATGAGCTGGCCAGCGGGCAGGCGGGCGGGCGGGGCCACCGGTCATCCCGCTCGACCGGAGTACGGGCGACGGGCGACCCCCCCCGACCCAAATCCTTTTCTCGCCCAAGAGCACATATCATGCTGGGATGAAACTCAAAATTACAATCACCGGTTCAAAAGTCCATGATGTGGGATATAGGCCTTATCTTACCGAATTGGCCATGCGTCTGGCTCTTAGAGGCTTTGAAGTCTACAATGATGAAAAAGACGGGCAACAAGCAGTCATAGCCCTAGTTGAAGGCGATGAGCAGAGAGTCACGAGGTTCTATAACTCAACCATAACAGAACGGCCACAGCTCGCCAGGGTGGATAACGTGAAATCCGAGGACTATATCGGCAATATCATGCCATCGTGGCATTATGCAGCCATGAACACCTCATCGCAAATGAACAAAGCCATACCGATCCTTCTGGAAATAGGGGACGATCTTAAGGCAGCAAAGGGGAATACTGATGCAATTCCTCAGATCCTAGAAGAGATTAAAGGAGTGAGGGATGAGCTTCAGCCGGGATTTGCGATGCAATTCAGGCAGATGCAGGCCGATGTCAGGGCTATAAAGGAACGATTGGGCATGTCTTGAATGCCGCCCGCAATCTCTCCAATCCTCTAGCTCTCCGTTCTGGTAGGTCTCCAGCCGCGTTGCTCCTGGCGGGCCTTACCTGGGCTCCTGGGAATATGCTCGACTCCTGGCCTTCTGCATTGCGGGCCGGGCCCAGGCGAGCATCCGCTCATCTCGAGCATCCCGATCCCGCCTATCGCGGATGCAAGGCGCTGGTGGCAGTTCTGCGGGAGAACATGACCGACGAAGAAAATCCCGTTACAAAAGCAAGATCATCCTACGAATTCATCCCTAGCTCAAAGGCAAGAAGGCCATCATCCGTCTAATCTCAGGCGGCCAGCCAGTCACAGGAACTGTCGAAGGATACAACCCCCATGAGATCCTTCTCCAGACTTCAAAGGGACAGATACTGGTCTTCAAGCACGCTATTGCCACTATTGAGATTACAATGAGCCGAAAGGCTTCACAATAGGTAGATGGTAAGACCATCTCAGAGTCCACGCGATCGTATCCTTTGGATACTGGCCAATAGCGGCGGGAAAAGAGGAGCGAGACCATCATCCGCTATCCTTCATCGATCCAGCCCAATTCCTTAATAAGATTAAATGAGCAAGTAGTCTGAACATGCTTCGGATCTTTTTTTGCCCCTTTTGCCACAGATTCTTCAAGGAGGAAAGTAGGGTCTTTCGCGTATATGGGGGTCCGGAACCTACCGAGACCCATGAGGAGCTCATTATGAATGCTCTGGAGTTCCTGGGCCTACAGAAGAAACCGACAGATGGGCTAGACGTGGATTTTCAAGTAATTTGCAAGCTATGTTTTAGTACAGATGAAGGAGGTGCATCTCATTATTGGTGAGGGCGGTCTGGCGCCGCTCTCTTTTTTGACAAGTCACCCAAAAGCTATTTCTTGTTGTAAAACATGATTGATCTGCACCATAACATAGTGGCGGTGATAGAATGACACTTGTCGATATACCCCAAGCAATCAATGTGGCAGTGGCTATAGTGATAAGCATCTTGACGATACTTATGCTATATTTTACGGTGATAGTCGCGCCCAAACAGATGGATCTCGGCGAAAAAGAAGAAACAGTGCTCTATGGGAGGAACACAAAGCCGATACGTGGAACATATTGGCAAATTTATCGACCGTTCGATCGAGCCTTCCATGGCGATAAATAGGTTCACCTTTCCAGCCTGAACTCACGCGGCCATAGCCCGTTTTCCTCAAAGCGAGCTTCTTCGTAGTGAGCCTCAAAGCGATTCTGGATCATCTCTTCCACGTTCGAGACCCTGATCCTAAAGACCTCTGCCAGGATCTCTTTGGCCGTCTTAAACCCCAGCCTCTCCAACGCTGAGCCATAGCACCCTCCCAAAGCTGCCTTACCATAAGCGCTGAAGCGACGGGCGGCTCCGGGGGAGCACGCGGGGATGCGAGCGAGAGGCTTTCTGCCCGAAAGAGCACTTGCGGACCTGAGCCCATTCGTCAACGAAAAAAGATTTTGGATAGCTATGCAGAAGAGCTTCGTATATTCTGAAGTAACCAAAATCGAAAAATGAACTGAGGCTGATCAAAACAACATTTGAAATGCCATCAATCGTCATATCGAATCGAACATCAACCGATCCAAGAAGGATAAATAAGACTGCAAAATGCAATATTGGTATAACGAATAAAATGATCCATGCCGCTAGCAAACGCTTAAGGTTTTGAGATTTTCCCCTCCAGGCATTATATGTGTCCCAAGGTTTATACATTTCATGGGAGCGATCTATCATCAGTGCAAAATAAATTGCGAAGAATAATATAAATAATTCTTGTGGTTGGGTAAGGGGCATGTTCTACCTGTTCGTGGATCTCTTTAGGCTCAAAGCACGATAAAAAATAGTAAGAGAGGATATATCGCATGCAGTTATGTTCTCACTCCTGGCCCGGAGGCACCATCTGGCCGGTGCCATAAGCCGTCGCAGTATCGAGCAAGTGGCCCCAACTGGGCAGATGTCTATTTTTGGATTGTTCCAATCATGCATCCATTCCGATACCAATGACTCAAGTGTAATCGGGATGACTCCTGCCTGCAACATTCTCTTAATTCCATACTTGTGCGCATCTAGAGTCGAATCACCATCAGCATCAATCAATCCATAAACTTCATATTCCTCCTTTAAAGCATGCAGAGCGGTGTATGCAAAGCACATGCTGGTCCACAATCCTGAAATGACCACTTTCTTTCTACATAATTTCTTTACAGCATTCCCGGTTCTTTCATCTTCAAAAGCATCAAAACTCGGTGTCTTTCGTGCAAATACTTCTTGATTTGGGAATATCTTGGTGATTTCCGGAATAAAATCTCCCAACGATTTGGGATTAATTGACGACAAAACAACAGGAACTCCCAGGATGCTTGCCGCTTTTGCCGCTCCGATAGCAGCATTCTTGATTATGGTCTTATCTCCTGAACTGACACTCTTAAACATCGAAGGCTGATAGTCAACTAAAACCAAAACACTATTCTTATCCGTTAATAGCTCCAATTTTCCATCTATTGAGTTTGCCATTTTTTGTCTCCTCTTTTAGCGATACTAACTTACACATACTCATTCAATTTAGCAGACATATCCAACCTTTTTTTATACTCATAACTATTCTCCTCCCTCTTGTTCGTTCTTATCTCTCAATATGGCTGCCGTCACAGAACGGTTTGTTCTCCGATTTTCCGCACCTGCAGAGGGTGAACCGGTTCCGGATTTCGTACGGTTTGCCGTCGGCAGATTCGATCGGGATGCCGCCTCGCACCCAGAGTGGCCCGTGTTCACCCCGAGGAGGATATTCAATGATGACAATGGACTTCTCGAATTCGGGCTCTATTGCCTTCCCGCTTTCATTGTCCTTGATCACCAGCCGACCCGACGGGCAGTTGCACGCTTCTTCTATTGCAGTGTCCCGAGCTTCCTGGTTTCCTGATTGCTCTACAAGGTTCCAGATACCACCGGCTCGCATGCAGAACCTGGCATGGACGCAGAGATGATTATTATCGGCCAATGTCAGCGAAGGACCACGGATCACTTCCGCCGCTTTGTCAAAGGGCTCGTGGTCTCCTGCCTCGGTTCCATCAAAGTGAATCTTTGCATGAGTCCCATCGCAGAATGGTTTATTCTTCGAGTGGCCGCACCGGCAGAGGGCATACTTTTCCTGCACGGGGTATCTCTTCACTTCCCGCCAGGTCCGGCAGTAGCCTTCGTCATCGTTGCAGATCTCCGAAGTGGTAAGGGTTACTCCGCCGATCACGATATACGGGCCATCCTTGCTAACGGTGATTTTCATGGAATCATCCTGAGCTCCTGATGGATTTTTATTTTTTCCTGTCATAATTTGTTATATCCTCCT
This sequence comes from Methanothrix sp., assembly GCA_026394475.1. Taxonomy (GTDB): domain Archaea; phylum Halobacteriota; class Methanosarcinia; order Methanotrichales; family Methanotrichaceae; genus Methanothrix. Next base: position 1,376 of record JAPKYD010000071.1, on the reverse strand, counting down.
TTGTGAGATGGTGAAAGCTGGTTCATACCCCAGATTCTCTAAAGTTAATTTCGATAGTAACGCATTAGAATTCAATGAATATATCTCCTTTTGTCATTCATTCATATTAGAAACTATGTATGGACCGCAAAACCCCAATTTCTTCAATTGCCTGACTGACTTCCATATTAACGCTGTGACAAGTCAACGCTATAACTGGTACCAGCGGCTGTGTTGCTCAACTATTTATAATTAAAAAATAAAGATACTGTCATGTTTTACGAAACTAATCGGAACTGGCCACTTCAAAAATCAGCATGCTGTGAATAGATGAGACGACCAAGAGATTTATAGGAAAGAGTCGATAATCCATTGCCGGTTCTCGGTAATTAACTAACGGTCTTTATAGCCTAAATAGCTCTTGGCGGAAATCGGGTCGCGATAGGGTGCAGGCGCTTGCTTTCTCATCCAGTCCTCAAAAAATTTAAACCCCTCCCGGTGGCCCCATTTGTGGGCATCTCAAGCCAAAGAATATCCTGCCAAGACCCTGGCGTGCGGGCGTCCCGGCCATCTCTGCTCGACCGGATTCCAGCCAGCCATCTGCCGCCACCATCGCCCGCGGCCTGATACAGATCGAGGCGCTCCGCACTCTTGTGGCTCAAACTTCGTTCTCTCCTGCTGCAAAAGCCGAGCCTCGCGCCTAGGCCCACGTGCGAGCCGCTCGCTTTTCAAGGGGATATCAACACTTTCGGCTGGCGCGGGGGATTTCTGAAATGAACGCTTGTTTCCAACCGCAGATGAGAATTATCGGCTTTCGGTCCTAACCAGCACATTTTTATTCCAATAGTTCCAGAAATGGGATATCTGGAGGTACGAGAAAATGCCCGTTACAAAGCTGGATGATAAGGGGAGAATACTGCTGCCCAGCGAGATCCGGAAGGCTGAGAAGCTGAAGGAGGGTGATGAGTTCGCCGTGGACTCCTTGGGAGGAGGCGTCTTCATCATAAAAAAGATCGACCTGCGATCTCTGCTGGAAGAGGCAATAGAAAAAGCAAGGGGTATCGACCACGAGAAGGTGGAACGCGAGATAGAAGAGGAGAGCAACCAGCTTGCTAAAAAGAGATTCTAGGTTTGTCCTTGATAATAACCTCATAGTCGCAGCCATCAAGAGCGGCTGGACGAGGAGCACCGATCTGCTTTTTACGATGATGCTCAGCGATGCTACGCTTTTAGTTGACAAGGAGCTTCTCTTCGAGTATGAAAAGTATATCCAAAGGATTCTGGGCCTCTATCATCTTTTTATCCTCATAAATAACCGCTCGTATCTTGTTGATCCTTCTAATGAATCTCTCCTAGCCTGCAAACCATTCTTTCCAGAGAGCCAATATGCCGACGCT
>JAPKYD010000112.1 GCA_026394475.1 Methanothrix sp. | reverse complement strand
CTGGCGGAAATGGTGAGGGGAAACATCGATCAAGGCCCTCAGCAATGCCAATGAGACTGCCGTTAACAAGGTTGTTCTTCAAACTCCGGTCGAGTGGGATAGCTGTGAGCCCGCCCGCACGGTCGCGGGCCCGCGCATGGGGAGGCGGTAGGGATGCGGATTGATCGTTGGCACGCAATTGCTATTGGGATGTCCACCGCTCTATCTTATTATCGTACAACCCTCCTGTGATCGGTCGAAATCTTTCCCGAGCTAAAAAGGTATTGACTTGATCAATTCGATGGTAAAATAGCATCCATTCATTTGGACCCGGCCTATAAGGGAAAATGAGATATAGCTATCGCTACAAAAGTCTCTTTGCATCCGCGATGTGCAAGATCGCGAGAATGCTATCTACTCTACGCGTGAGCTGGAACCCTTAGGGCCATTAGAGGGTTTCCGCTCTCACTTTTTAGCGAAGATCCTATCTTCTCAACAGTTATTCGGACAAGATCCCCGCCTTCGATATTCAGTGCCTCGATGATAGCTTTAGAAAGCTGCACCCTCCCACGTGCATCTACCTTCGCAACTGTTGTTTCTCCCATATTTACGTCATTTGACGTCATAGATATTTAATGTTTTTCGTCTTTTAAATCCATTTTGGTTCAATATGCCCAAATTAGGGGCAAAATATAAATAGTTATGCCTACCCAGAAAGATTGTGATTCAAACAATGATCTCGTCAGCAAATCCACGCTCCGCCCAGTGGCAGCGGGCCAGACGCCTTGGGATCATACCAAGGAAAACGCAGGCATCCGTCTGTCTGCGGATCTGATTGCGGAAGGCTACTGCCCCAGATGCTCCACGCTATAGCTCGCGCCCGCACGCATCCGCGCGCGGCCATCGAAAATTTCCAACGTTCCTGTGAGGCGATGAATGATGAAAGAAAAAGCACTGCTCGCTCCCGACGGCCCTGCGATCCAGGAAGCAGCCGCGGTGAGATCTCTGATCGCGTACATCAACACGCGGCACGGCCTGACCGTGCCCGAGTCGGACGAGAACCTCCCGGAGTTCCACCGGCGGGACCCTGGCCTCTGCCTGGCGAGGGACGCCAAATTGAGAGACGTGTACCACGTGGCCGCGTCTGCAGGCAGCTCCTGTCCAGCGGGGCGCAAGCCCGGAGAGCCTTGCGGGCACTCCCGGAGATTCTTCCCGGCCAAAGAGATCAAAGCTCTTGAGAAGGCGGTGGCTTAAATGTCCTCCAAGGCTGAGGTCATCAGGCGCGTTGAGCTGATCGACCAGCTCTCGTCCATCCTTCGGGATCTGAGGAGATCGGAGATGGAGGAGCTGGAGCGAATCGAGGCTGAGGAGGCGGCCTGAGATCGCACCAGCATTCAAAGCCGGAGATCCTGCCCACTGGAAGAAGCTCTCCGGCCCGCCCGCATGCCCGCAGGCCCGCTCGTGGGTGGGGGGGCGCAGGAATGCGGCCCGTCCTACTAATTCTGACTGGAGCTGGCCTATGTGCCGTCGGCCGGTGGAGGAGGGATCATTGCTATCATGGCCTGTGGCTGAGATCAATGGTGTGGCTTGAAATGGCTGCTTTATGCATCGGATGATCTGATAGCATTTGGCAAAGTTGGTTTCTTAAAATTCGCATAGGAAAATTTTAAGAGCTAATCATGATGAATTTGTTATTTGGAAACGAAATTCCACGTAGTTAAAAAAGGTGGAATCCATGTCAAAGACGCAGGTGGAGAGAGCATCTATGACCTGCTTGAAGGCACTAAATAGAAGGGACCGTGGTATAATTCTAAGCAATTTCCTGAACACTATATAAAGGCGTGGACAGACAGGGCGGAAATAAAATTCGTGTAGGGAGTCAAATGGTTTCCTCTCTCTCGGTACCCAATCATATTTCCTGAAGATCCGGCGGGCCGGCGGGGGTCGCATGTCGCTTGGATTCCGGTCGAGCGGGATGGCCGGAGATCCGACCGTCTTTTTGATAATATCCAGAAGAAGCATTATATTCTTTCCGGTAGAGATGGCAACCATGTTCAAGAAGAGGCACGTGCTCTCCATGCGAGAGTTCTCCAGGGAGGAGATCGATTCCGTCCTCGATCTGGCCTCGTCCCTGGAGCCTTTTGCCCGCGGCAAGAAGAGCGATATGCTCGCAGGCAAAATTCTGGCTCTGCTTTTCTTTGAGCCGTCCACGAGAACGCGCATGTCCTTTGAGACGGCCATGAAGCGACTGGGCGGCGGCGTTATAAACCTGGGGCCGGCGGAGGGCAGCTCCATTTCCAAGGGCGAGTCGCTTGCCGATACGGTGCGGGTCATAGGCGGCTACGCCGATGCCCTGGTCATCCGCCATCCCAAGGAGGGCTCGGCCCGCCTGGCTTCGGAGTTCTCGCCCGTGCCCGTCCTGAATGCGGGCGACGGAGCAGGCCACCACCCCACTCAAACCCTGCTCGACCTTTACACCATCAAGAAAGATAGCCGTCTAGAAGACCTGAGCATCGCCCTCGTCGGCGATCTGAAGTACGGTCGAACGGTTCACTCTCTGGCCTATGCGCTCTCTCTTTACGGAGCGGACATCACCCTGGTCTCGCCTCTCTCCCTGAGGATGCCCGAGCCCATCAAGAGCGATCTCTCCAGCAAGGGAACGCGGGTTCGCGAGACCTGCGACCTCAACGAAGTCGTGAACAATGTGGATGTCCTCTACATGACGCGCATTCAAAGAGAGAGATTCCCGGATCCGGTGGAGTACAAGAAGGTCGCCAGCAGCTACCGGCTCACGCCCGAGTTCTTGGCAAACGCCAGGAAGAACCTGATCATCATGCATCCGCTGCCGCGCGTGGACGAGATAGCCCCTGCCGTGGACGCAACATTCCATGCCCGCTACTTCCAGCAGTCCTTCTACGGCGTCCCCGTCCGCATGGCTCTGCTCAAGATGCTGATCGGTGGAGGTGCTTGAAAATGGCTGAGGCTGTGTCAAGAGACGGCTTAAGAGATGAGCCAAGAGAGCTTCGAGTGAAGCCCATCAAGAACGGAACGGTGATAGACCACATCGCTGGAGGCCAGGCGCTCAATGTGCTGAAGATCCTGGGCATCTCCGGCACCACGGACGCCACTGTCTCCGTGGTCATGAATGTAGAGAGCGGCAAGCTCGACAAGAAGGACATCGTCAAGGTTGAGGACCGCGAGTTGAAGGAGGACGAGGTCAATAGGATCGCCCTGATTGCCCCGGCCGCTACCATCAACATCATCCGCGATTACAAAGTCGTGGAGAAGCGCCACGTGGACCTGCCCGGTGAGATTGTGAGCGTGGTGCGCTGTCAGAACCCCAACTGCATCTCCAACACCTCCGAGCCCATCAAATCCAGGATGCTGGTCAAGGCCAAAAATCCCGTCCTGCTGAGGTGCATCTACTGCGAGCAGCCCCTCACGGATAGACTGGCAGAATACTTAATCTAGAAGAAGATCTGGCTTTTAGTGGCAGCGCCGTAGCTCGAGAACCACGCAGGCGGGCTGATGCGAAGGTATAAGTTGGGATATGTCCTTCGGGACCCCCAGGTTAGGACGGAATTCAAGATGACCGTGAAAAATGGCGATTTCATCAGGATAGATTACGCTGAGATTGTGGACGGACAAGTAATAGCCGCCACCGACAAAGATGTGGCGACAGCCAATGGAATCTATGATGAAGAGACTCAATACAGGCCGCACCTCATAGTGGTGGGTGCAGGGCAGCTCGTGGAGGGCTTTGAAGAGGATCTGATCGACAAAGAGATCGGCTACTCAGGCAGGGTGGAGATACCCCCGGAAAAGGCCTTCGGAACCCATGATCCCAATAAGGTTGAGATCGTTCCCCACACTCGGTTTAAAGAAGAGAAGCCTGTCCCGGGAATGCGCGTGGGTGTGGAGGGCAAGGTGGGAGTGGTCACCAGGGTGATCGGCCGAAAGGTGAGCATCGACCTCAACCATCCTCTGGCGGATAAGACCATCGTCTTTGAGTACAAGATCGTGGATAGCATCGAGGACAAGCTTGAGAAGCTGAAAGCGCTGATCAAGACCTTCGCCCGCATGGACCTGGAGTCTGAAATTAAGGATGATGTGGCCATAGTCACCGTTCCCTGGGAGCTGAGCTACTACAAGGAATGGCTCATGATCAGGCGCGGCCTGGCGGACATGATCCTGCAGCATCTGGGCCTGAAAGAGGTGGACTTTGTGGAGAGGCACACCGGCGAGAAGGTCAGGGCGGAGCTCATCTCCCCGCCGGGAAAAGAGCCTGGAGCTGAAGAGGCAAATCCTTCGGAGCAGGTCTCTGATGAGTCCATGCCTGCTTGAGAGCGCAGGCCAAGACTTCTTTTTTCCAGCAAAAAATAACCAGAGAGCTTCAAACTGCAACAAGGGCCTGGCAAGAGTTTTATAGGACCTGAGTCCTCTTTTGCATCATGACGCAAGAAACCTCTGTGGGGAATCGTCTTCTACGACGTTCGGTCGCTTGTAGGTGAAAGAGTCAGCATTTTTGATACAACTCTTCGTGACGGAGAGCAGACTCCGGGCGTCTCGCTCACCCCGGACGAGAAGCTCAAGATCGCCAGGCAGCTCGACAAGCTCGGAGTCAACGTGATCGAGGCCGGATTTCCTGTCTCCTCGAAGGGCGAGTTCGACAGCGTCCGGCAGATCGCGCGAGCGGGCTTCAGCTCCCAGGTTTGCGGCCTCTCCAGAATTGTGAAGAAGGATGCCCAGGCTTGTCTTGATGCCGATGTGGGCATGGTGCATGTCTTCACTCCCACCTCCGACATCCAGATAGCCCATACCATAAAGATGAGCCACGACCAGATCGTGGCCGAGGCCGCAAAGACCGTGGAGCTGGTGAAGGAGAGCGGAAGAACCTGCCTCTTCTCAGCCATGGACGCCACCCGCACCTCGCCTGAGTTCTTGCACAGGATCTTCAAGGCGGTGGAGGAAGCTCACTGCGACATAATCAACATCCCTGACACCGTTGGGATTGCAGTTCCCTCCTCCTTTTATCGCTTTGTAAAAGATATCTGTGATGATGTGGGCATGGTAGTCGATGTCCACTGCCACAACGACTTCGGTCTGGCCGTGGCCAACAGCCTGGCCGCCGTCGAGGCAGGAGCAAGAGAGGTCCAAGTCTGTGTGAACGGGCTTGGCGAGCGCGCCGGCAACGCCAATTTAGCAGAAACGGTGATGAGCCTGCACTCCATCTACGGAGCCAAGACCAGCATCAGGACCGAGTACCTGGTCGAGACCGCCCGGCTTATTGAGCGCCTCACAAAGGTGAAGATACCCCTGACCGCTCCCATCGTGGGAGAGAACGCCTTCTCGCATGAGAGCGGCATCCACAGCCACGGGGTGATCGAGAACAGCAAAACCTTCGAGCCCGGCATCATGACCCCGGAGATGGTAGGCCACAGGAGAAGGATAGTGCTCGGCAAGCACACTGGCCGCCATGCCGTCAAGAAGGTGCTGGAGGAGGCGGGCTACCTGCCCACTGAGGAGCAGCTTTTGGAGATCCTGGTGAGGATCAAAGAGCTGGGGGACAAAGGAAAGCATATCTCCAATCCTGATCTGCAGACCATCGCCGACGTGGTGATCGGAGAGGTGGCCAAGGGCAGCCAGGCGGTGGTGCTCAAGGAGGTCTCGGTCATGACCGGAAACATCATCACGCCCACGGCGACGGTAAAGGCCATGGTGCGGGGCAAAGAGAGGGTGCTGGCCAGTACGGGCGTGGGACCCGTGGACGCAGCGGTCAATGCCGTACAAGGGCTCTTGGACAGCGATACATCCATCCACCTCTGTGACTTCAGGATCGAGGCCATAACCGGCGGAGCCGATGCCCTGGCGGAGGTGGTGATCGGAGTAGAGGATGATCGGGGAAGAAAGGTTAGTGCCCGCTCTGCTCGCGAGGATATTGTGATGGCCTCCGTTGAGGCCCTGGTCAGCGCCATAAACAGGTTAATGCTCTTAAATTCCAGAACTAAATAGCAGGAGGCTTAAATTTTAGGCCTTCTCTTCAATTTTTGGTCGTGTACGTGCCTCATTGAACTGGAAGTAGGAGCTATCGAGAGTGAGAGCCTTTTGCTTGTTGAAATAAGGTATAAGAATGAGCCAGAACCATGGAGAGGTGCAGGCCTATCATGTCCGCATATTACAGCCCCGTAAGGAATGCTCCCCTGCGAGGCCGAAACCCATTGGACCGGGCAACTATCCAAGCTTTGAGAACATCCAATATTGGATAATGATAATATAGCCGCCAGCAAAAATAGCGATGCAGCAATTGCCTTTCTCATATTGTCCTCCACCTCTCGGATTATTTTTCGCAAGGTTAAGATGTTTTTGTTCAAAGTTGCTAAAATGCGTTTGACTTCCAATCTATCTTAACCGGAACGCAGCGGCCGAGCGGACCCCTGCCCCCTGGCGTGCGTCCATCCGGCCATCCCAGCTCGGTTGAATTCCATCCAAGCATCTGCGCCGCCAAGCTGCATCCCCCCGCCCCTGCAGCGTCGAACCTGCATTCAGTCCAGGGCGGAGTCTCGATCCATCGTAGTATCGGATACACAGGGTAGGGCGAAAGTATTTTATTCTATTTGCCCTGGAAAGTCTGATCGGGAAGGGGCCGGAACTCTGCCCACCAAAGCTTCGCGATCCCTGAGGATGTGAAATGGTATATTTGGCTTATCGGCTTCTGGAGGAATTTCATCGCTGAAGGAATCAGTGCCAGGGGTAATTGATTCACATTGCCACCTGGATTTCAAGCAGTTCAACAAAGACCGCGATGCAGTAATACAGAGAGCACGTGACTGCGACGTGGCTAAGATGATAAATTCGGGCGTGGACTTCTCCACCAATCAGAAATCGCTGGAGCTGGCGAAGAGGCACGATTTCATCTTCGCCACCCTGGGGCTTTCCCCCAACACCCTGGGGGCCCTGGGCGAAGGCGATCTCAACAGGCTGCTGGAGCAGATAAAGGAGAATGCCGGCAGCGTCGTGGGCATAGGCGAGGCAGGCCTTGACTACTACCACTGCAAAGAAGCTGCCCAAAGAGATCGTCAGGCGCAGGTCTTTCGCAGGATCATTGATCTGGCAGAGTCCCTCGGCCTGCCACTGGTGATACATTCGCGGGATGCAGAGAGCCGGGCCCTGGAGATGGTCAGGCACCTGGACAAGGTCGTCTTTCACTGCTACAGCGGCTCCCTCGCCACCATGAAAGAGGCGGTGGACAGGGGATTTTATATCTCTCTGGCCACAAATCTGTGCCGCTCCGCACAACATCAGATCCTGGCCAGGAACGTTCCCCTGGACCATCTGCTGGTGGAGACCGACAGCCCTTTCCTCTCTCCCCGAAGTGGAAGAAATGAACCGGCGTTTGTCCAGGACTCCGTCAGGCTCATTGCCAAGATAAGAGGGATGGAAACCCCAGAGATAGCTCGTTTGACTGCTGAGAACACCAGGAGAGTCTATGGCATTCGTTGAATGCCGTAGTTGGACGAAAAAATATATGAAATAGGCCCTCTTAAATAGGTCCTCTAAAGGATAGACTGAGCAATTAGCAAAGGTCGCAGGGTAATATGGATCGGATGCCAATACACTTCGAGCCCATCCTCAAGTATCTGGGCTCCAGGAAAGAGAAGGGCCGCAAGAAGATAGGGCTTCTGGTGGATGGCCCCAACATGCTCAGAAAAGAGTTCCAGATGGACCTGGAGGAGATCAGGGACATGCTGAAGGACTACGGCGATATCAAGATGGGAAAGGTCTTTCTCAACCAGTACGCATCTGAGAAGCTTGTGGAGGCGGTCGAGAATCAAGGATTTGAACCTGTGATCTGCACCAGCGATGTGGACGTCAGAATGGCCGTGGAAGGAGTGGATATGATCTACAATCCTGTGATCGATACCATCGCTCTGGTCACCCGAGATGCCGATCTCAAGCCTGTGCTGCTGAAGGCCAGGGAGCACGGCAAGGAGACCATCATCTTCGGGGCGGAGCCTGGATTCTCTGTCGCCCTCAGGAACTCGGCAGACTATGTCATAGTGTTGCGCGATGGCCAGTACATTACTGAATGATACTTTGGCCGCATGGTTTTTAGATAAGGAAAGCAATATTATTACAAGGAGTTAACTTGAATCCTCTATTCGATGGCCCTCTTGGAGTTGGCAGTTTGAGAACCGGCGCGAAGAGCGGCAACGCTCCATCGGGACCTTTCCAGGCCCAGATAGGACGCAGAGAGGACTTTCGGCAGCGGGATGATTGGGGAAATCCCGCTAGCGGGGAGAGCAGCTGGCGTGACCGGATATCTTCTGGCCTCCCTATTTCCTACACAGGACTAATATTATTAATCTGCGTAGTAGTATATTTCTTGAGCCTCATTGCTCCCGGCTTTGTTTACAGCTACCTGGCGCTCAATCCAGACCATCTGATGCAGCGGCCCTGGACTTTGATCACCTACATGTTTGTGCACGCCAGCTTCGATCACCTGTTCTGGAACATGCTCTTCCTCTTCTTCTTTGGCATGGAGCTGGAGCGCAGAGTTGGAGATCTGAAGTTTCTGCAGATTTATCTACTCTCGGGAATTGTGGCAGCCACGGCCCAGATGCTGATCTCTTCCGGGAGCCTGGTGGGAGCAAGTGGGGCGCTTTACGGTGCCCTGGGATGCCTGGCCATAATCGCTCCCGAGATCCGCGTGCTGATATTCTTCGTGATACCGCTGAGTATCCGGGCGGCGGTCGTGCTGTTTGCCCTGATTGATTTTCTGACTATGGGCGCATCCGACAACATCGCCCATATGGCCCACATCGCCGGACTGCTGGTGGGCCTGGCCTTCGGGTATGCCATGAAGAAACAACCAGGATATTATTATAATACTTGAGCATCCAGCAAAGATGAAGCGGACAGGAGGGAAAGATGGAAGTTGGGTTAGAATCCGTCCCGATGGGTTTTTATTCAGAGAAAAATAAAAAGGAGTGGGACGGGAGTAGCTGATGGCGCACTTTAGCGGTGATGGTCTTTGATGTCTATGGTCAAGGGATCGGTTGGAACCATTGTAGGCGAGACCAACCCTCTGGCATTCAAGTTCTTAATCAACAAAGGAGTTGGGCAAGGCACATACATCAAGGCCAAGGCGGACGGAAAGGACTGGATCCTGGCCCAGGTTGAAGACGTGAAGAGATCCAACTCTGCCTACAGCGTGAACCAGTATAACGACGCCGCCAGAAATTACGACTCAAGAGAGATGATGATCGCCGAGGCGCGGGTGATAGGCGTGGGCAACAACGGCCGCCTGCGTCTTCCCACCAGCCCGGCCCGGCCTGGAGATTCCGTTTTCATAGCGGATGAGAAGCTGATCAAGGCCACGCTGGGCCTGGCCCAGGGAGATATGTACATCGGCATGCTGCGCGGCTACGATATTCGGGTGGAGCTGGATGCCAACACTCTGGTGCAGAAGCACTGCAGCGTTTTAGCCAAGACAGGTTCAGGAAAATCCTACACCGCGGCTGTGATCCTGGAAGAGCTATTGGAGAGAAAGGTCGCTCTTCTCATCATCGATCCTCATGGCGAGTATGCCTCTATGAAGGAGCCCAACAAGGAGGGGGACTTCGCCAGGTACAAGGTCAAGCCGCGAGGCTATGAGGCCGTAGTTTATACTCCCGGAGAGATGGCCATGAATCCCCGGGCGGACCGGCCTTTCCGGTTCAACGGGCTGAACCTGTCCGCACGGGATGTGGCGAAGATGATTCCCCATGAGAGCGCTACCAGCGGCCAGCTCGGGCTGCTCTACGAGGCCATCAGTGCCCTGCGCTCAGAGACCGATGCCTACACCCTGGAGGATATCATCGATCAGGTGGTGAGGAGCAACTCCAAGGTGAAGTGGAACCTGGTGGGCCATCTGGAGTCGCTCCTGGAGATAGGGCTCTTCTCGGGAACGGCAACGCCCGTAGAGGAGATGCTCCGTCCGGGAAGGGCCTCGGTCATCGACATGACCGGCATCATTCCCGAGCTGCAGGCCATGATCGTGTCCCGGCTCCTGACGGATACCTTTGAGGCCAGGAAACGCAGGCTCATCTCGCCGGGGATGGTGGTCATAGAGGAGGCGCACAATTACATTCCCGAGCGCGGCACGGGAAATGCAGCTTCCACAAGCATAGTGCGGACCATAGCCGCCGAAGGTCGAAAGTTCGGCCTGGGCCTGATGGTCATCAGTCAGAGGCCGGCCCGCGTAGATAAAAACGTCATATCGCAGTGCAACACCCAGATCATCATGCGGGTAACCAATCCCAATGATCTCAAAGCCCTGAGCAAGGGACTTGAGGGCATGACCTCGGAGCTGGAGGAGGAGATCAAGCGCCTTCCGCCAGGGGTGGCCATGCTGGTAAGCAATGAGATCGAGCGGCCCATAACCGTGAGCGTGAGGCCCAGGAAGTCCAGGCACGGAGGCGTGAGCACTCAGATTGTGGCCAAGAAAAAAGGAAGCTCTACAAGCGCCTCCCGAGCCGGGAAGGGACCGGAAAAGAGGCCCGGCGCTCCTATGAGAAAATCCCGTTCGGGAGAGAAGACCGGAGGCAGATTGCTGAAGAAGGTCTTCGGGGCGAGAAGGGATTGAGGGCCGCCGTCCTGTCGTAGCTTAAAGACTGGATTGACATTCCAAAGGCCTGCTTCGTCCTGCGGCGGTCCTTGGATGTCTTCTTCTGATGCATCACGCTGGATCGAAGGCTGAAGTGCAGAGGACGCCGGAGGGAATCGCTTATGTGGTGATCAAAGATCTCGCGCCCTCCGAGGTGCTGGTGTTTGCCAATCACCCAGAGAAGGAGGAAGGGAAAATTGATTGAGCTGATGACCAGCTCACCCTTCAGCTCCAGAGCATTGCACAAATGAGGTATCTTTCGCAATCCGGAGGATACCTGCTCGTCTGCATAGCGCTGCCTGGCGCTGTGTCTGGACTTGGCGTTTGTCAATTGGCAGCGCCGGGCGGACCGAGCAGGCGTATCTTTCCGAAGCGCGAGATGCCGCTGCCCAAAAAATAAAAACAAAGTCCGCGGATCCACACTTAAATTGAATTCGCGTGCCCTTATCCCAAACGCTGTGACTACGGGGGGGCACGGTTTAGAATAAAAAATCTCAGTCAATGCCCGTATTTCCAAATTGGTTATGATGGGCGAAAGATTCCACATCCCGGCGCACTCTAAGGTATTCGGACGGCTTCGAGACGGGATATCCCAGGCGGCAGCCTACACGGTAGGGTTTAATGCTAATAAAACAGAAGAACTCCTGGGACTGCCCAATGGAGAGGTGCCCATTGGGGTTTTGCCTGTAGGAAGAAAGGCTTAGAATCTCACTTTCATCCCCAGAACCTCTTGGTCCTGGCATACTCCCGCTCTGCCTTCAGAATATCCCTGTAGAACTCCTGCTCGTCCCTTCGCAGCTTGCCGACGACGCGCGCTGCGGTCTCCGGCCCCAGGCCCCGGCTCGCCAGGGCTATCGCCGCCGTCTTGCCGTAGCTTAAGACCAGGTTGGCATTCCGGAAGACCCGCTTCGTCCTGCGACGGTCCTCGGGGGTCTTATTCTTCTCCGGCTTCTTGACGACTTTTATTTCCCCCTCCTCCCAGGGCTTGAGGGCCGCCACCATGCGAGAGCCGCAGAGAGGGCACTGGGGCTGCTCCGGCACACGCTCGACATTCCGCATGGACTTCCACTTCTTACAGTTCACGCAAAAAAGCAGGACCCGATCGTTCATGATCCTGTTCTTGAGAAGATCGATGACTGCTGCATCGGCGTGCTCTGGCGAGGTGACGTCGCGTCCGCCTCCGCGGCCGCTGGTTCCTATGGGGCTGAGGGAGCTGGTAGCGATAGTAATCCTGCCGTCCCGGATCATCTCCAGAACCTGCCTCGCCCTTGCAATGTCCAGACGGTCGTGATAGATCTCCCGCAGCGCTTCCCGGTACATGGGTGAGCCCTCGAAGACTTTGAGCAGCTTGGCCATGCTCACCCTCTGGTAGTCCACATCCCTGGAGAGAGCCCCGAACTTGCGGGCCACGTGCACCATCTTCCAGCGCAGGAGCGTGGTGTTCTTCAGGGTCATCTCCAGGATGGGCTCGATGTACTCCGGGCTCATCTCCACTATCAGCTTCACGATCTCCTCGGCCAGCAGGGCCTTGGGCAGCATCAGCTCAATCCGGTAGGGATCGATCTGCAAGGCGACGCTGCTCCCAAAGCGCGCGGAGAGGACGGCGGTGAGCACGCGGCCCAGAGTGTCGTTGGTCTTGTGGCCGAAGCAGCAGTTTATGACGGCACCCTCCCCCCCGCTCTCTACCACAACATGAGATTCATCCGGTACAGGCAGGCTATGTTCAACCTGCTTTTTCACGAGATCGATCAGCTCCGCTGCAGCTTCGACGTCCACCGGGTACATGCCCATGAGCTGCTCTGCGGCTGCCTGCTCCCCTGCTGCCTCCAGAGTTTCCCGGATCTGTCGCCTTATCCGGCCGACCTCCTGCGCCACCTCGAAGGGAACGGGGATCTCCTCGCCCGTCCAGCTGGGAATCTCGCCGCTGCGATGGATGGGCACGACCTTGATCTCATCATGATCAACATCGACCTCGGATATCTCCCAGATCTCGCCCTTGGTGACGAAAGTGGCGCCAGGCTCTGCAAAGCTCACTACGAAAGCCTCGTCCAGGGTGCCAACGGACCGGCGTCCCACTATGTCGTAGATGTTGTACCTCTTCTCGTCCGGAATCATGGAGAGGTTCTCAATGTAGTACTCCCGGGCCTTGCGCGTCCTTTGAAGCTGCTCCTGATAAGGCCGAACCAGCCTGTGCTCTGCTATCTGAGAGACCACCTCCTTCATCTCCTCCAAGGAAAGGTCCCGGAAGGGATAGGCACGGGTTACGATGCGGTATGCCCTCTCCAGATCAATCTCTCCGAAGTCCATCTCCAGCCCCACAATCTGGTTTGCCAGGACATCCATGGGCTTCTCATGAATCTGGATCTCCTCCAGCTCGCCGGCTGCGGCCCGTCGGGCGATGGCACAGGCCTCGGCCACGTCGTCGGCGCAGGTAGCGATGATGGTGCCGGACGCCACCCGGCCTATCCTGTGACCGGCGCGACCGACGCGCTGCAGCAGCCGGGAGACCTGGCGGGGCGAGCTGTACTGAATGACGTGCTCCACGTCGCCGATGTCGATCCCCAGCTCCATGGAAGAGGTGCAGATGAGACCCTGCAAGGCTCCGGCCTTGAAAGCCTCCTCCGCCTCCACCCGCGCCTCCACGGAGAGGCTGCCGTGATGGACTCCAATGGGCTCGCCCAGCTGCCGCAACCTGGAGCCCAGGACCTCAGCCGCCTGCCTGGTGTTCACGAAGATCAGGCACTTTCTGGATCGCACGATCTCCCGGATGCAGCGGATCTGCGCCGCCAGGCGGGGATCACATTCGAGCGTTCCTGCCAGGGCAAAGTCGGCGCGTGTGGGCTGGGGGCAGATCACCCGGAAGTCGCTCACCCTCTCCACATCCGCCCGGACGATTCTGCAGCTGCGCATATTTCCTGCCAGCAACTTTGCCACCGCCTCCGGAGATCCGACGGTGGCGGAGAGGCCGATCCGCTGAAAATCGCCCGCCAGCTCTGCCAGCCTCTCCAGGAGCACGGCCAGCTGTGAGCCGCGCTTGGAGCTGGCCATCTCGTGAACCTCGTCCACCACCACGGTTCTGACGCCTGCCAGGTTCTGCCGGAGACGCTTGCCGGTAAGCATCACCTGCAGCGTCTCCGGAGTGGTGATCAGCAGGTCAGGAGGCCGGAGAGACTGTCTTCGCCGGTCGGCCTGGCTGGTGTCGCCATGACGAACCGCCACATAGATATGAAGCCTCTCTCCCCATTCATGAAACCGGCGCAGCATATCCCTGTTCAGGGCGCGCAGGGGTGTGACGTATATCGCCTGAGTGCCGTGGCCTTTGCCCTGCAAAATCTCATGAAAGATGGGCAGGCTCGCTGCCTCGGTCTTGCCTGTCCCTGTGGGCGAGATGAGGAGCACGTTCTCTTTGGCCAGGATCGCGGGTATGGCCTGCTCCTGGGGCAGCGTCGGCTCAAAGATGGACTGCTCAGCTAGCATGGCCCGGATGCGGCCGTCAAGCTGACTGAAAGCGTTCACAAAGAATTATGTCCTAAGCGAGGTATGAAAACCTTGCGCTAAAGACGATATCAA
>JAPKYD010000125.1 GCA_026394475.1 Methanothrix sp. | reverse complement strand
AAGAGAGAGATCAGTGAACGCGAAATCATCAAGATTATTAAAGCAAAGCACAAAGCCAGGCTTTCAGCTAGTGAATCGTATCATCGAAGACAGACGGCATTATCTACGGCTTAGTAGTATTATGAGACAATGTCAAGTTAATCAATGTCATATCTCTCCTAAAATTTGAGTTCGTGAAGAACTTTTTCCTTTCGCCTTCTAAAATAGTTGAAAGAGGAACCACAGCTATAGTCTTCTCTTTAATGGAACAACACGGTGTGAGAATAGCAAGTAATGATGGAGCTTTAACATCCACACTATAATCTATGAAGTCTTCTCTAATTGGTTCTGATTGGTCCGGAGTAGCGGTTATATATCCAGATACGATGTCTCCTAATCTCAACCCCTTACTGAAGGCGCTTGCATAAAACATATAGATTCCAAATATGTTAAGAGTCCTATTCGACGTCTCCTGAATAATATTTATCCAAATCTATGTATCCTATAGAATTTAAATCTTGCTCAAGCGATAAGAATTTTTTATTTAAACTAATTGAAGTAATTCCAATGAACCTTCTATTCGCGGTCAACTCAATTTCAACTTCATATTTGCCGAATGGGTGAATTTCCTTTAATGATTTGCTTCCGAAATCCATGCCCGTGCTTAAGGAGCCTCCTTGCTCGAATGCCTCCGATTGATCCATTTTATTCCTCCTTTTTCTCCATCCATTTGTAGACAGGCTCCTTGATAGTTCCTGTATATGCGTCAGATATTAAATCGTGCAATTTGTCGGTTATATCTAAATAATCCGAAACATTCTCAACTCCAGTAGAGAATCCATCAAAGTCTAGAATCAATACGTCTTTGCCATCTTTGTCTTTACCCAAACTTTCAACATATCCTAAACAATAATCTCCCTTTTTTACTACGGTTCGAAATGCCATGATAGTAGCATCAGCGATATTGAATTTCCCCAACGGAAATTTTGACCAGTACCATGCTTCTAATGTTTCGTTATTCTTTGCCTGAATCGGACAATAATCAATGTATCTTAAGCCAATCCGGTTGATTGTTTGCAATTTCATTACATCAATAAAAGCATCAACAGCTCGTTTTATCGTGCACTTAAATTTTTTGCTGTCATCATTTCCTAATTTATAGGTTTTGTGAAATTCTGATGTGAGGTCTAATGAATTTGAGGAGATGCTCAATATTGTTTTATTTTTTGACTCAAATTGCCATATTTTCCTAGCAACATTTTGTTCCAAATCAGCCGATGGAATTTCGATCTTTTGATTTATTCCGATGTCGGTAACTATTAATCCGGTTCTCAAGAGTAATTTAGAAATAGGAAACTCTTTCATTATCTTTTCTTGAATATCACCGACTCTATTTTCTAAATAGAATAAACTAGGATACGTGATTTGGAATATCACTTGTCTTACAGTTGGACGGTCATAAATCTTATCAAGGACCATTACTTTCGCCTCACGTTCCCTCTAATTACTTCAATACGTATCATAGTAAAAAGTGTTCCGCCCGACAAATCCATTTTTTTCGTATCATCGATCACTACGATTTATTATGCACTGTATCATTATATTTATTTTTCCCCCTCATGCAAGTGTTACGCAACTATCACGAATCATCATTTTTCATTGCCTACATTTGACCTTAAATTTCGCCAACCCTCCTTCTACCGAGGCAGCTCTCCAATTATTGATGAATGGGGACCTGCAAACAGAGGTTCCGGCAAGCCTGCCATCGCTCGGAGGTGAGGGCCTGACCTCAACATCGACCCCTCAAGACCCTGGCTCGATGAAATATTCTCACTCGGCCATAGATATAGATAAGCTGTTTGATAACATCACGTATGTGTCACCTAGTATCGGAATTCCCGAAGAGCGATATAGTCCGAAACGCCATTCCGCAAGAGACGATCATAATTTGGACCTGCTGAGTAAGTACCCTACGTACGTCCAGAATAATCGGATCGCAAGTACGGATGTGGGCAGTGAAATCAGTACGAATATGGGTTATCTCTACCAAAGAGCAACAAAAGAAGATACCTTCTCAGAAAGATCAAATGAACTGCAACGAGATATAGCCTCAAACCTCCATAATATCTATGCAGAAGATAAGTCAGAGGATAGAATTCGGATCGCTGATAAGGATGCAGCCGTCGAGAATCCTGTCTATCGTTATTATTTTGAGAAAAAACCCGATAACGAGATGTCTTCGCCTTTCTCTAGTGTTGATTATGACATTAATTCGAACTTCGATTATATTTACAAAAATAACTATGCTGCGCCACAAAGGGAAATCGCAGCCAGCGCTATAACCGAAGCCAGAGCGGCCAATTCTGCCTCTTCCGAGCAAGTTCAGCTTCCTGAGCTCCTCCTCAGCATGATGCCCAATCTAAAATATGTCTGTGAATCATCAACCGCTAAAACTGCCCAAACTGAGACTTCGGGCACCGATGTATCCGACATCGAATCCGTGACCAACTCCAATCTTAACCGGCTCATCCAGGATAACGCCGGTGCCACGATCATTCCTTATCTGACCGCAGCCGGCCTGGTCAATCCTGCCCAGATCCCCAATCTCGACCGCCTGGATGGAAAGGCCCGCTCCCTGAAGAACTACGCTGTAGTCGTCGGCATCAACAACTACACCGACCGCAGCAGTCTTCACACCAGCGTTAACGACGCCGAGACCATGACTGCCCTCCTGGAATCCTACGGCTATGATGTAGTCAAGCTCACAGATATTACAGACGAGAAGCCCACCAAGAGCAACATCTTAGAGAAAGCGCTGGGCGAAATGAAGTACAAGAAAGACCTAGGGAAGGTCCTTATTTACTTCTCCGGCCACGGCGAGAAAAGGGACAATGACTATTATCTGATACCTCAGGATGGCAATGGTCATACTTCCAGCTACATCAGCACCGAGGAGCTGGAAAAAAGCATACAGGGCTTAAAAAGCGTCGCTCTGGTGGTGGATGCCTGCAATAGCGGCGGACTGGAGAATGTTGTGGAAAACGGCCAGATGATATTAGTCTCGTCTAAAGAAGACCAGCCCAGCAACGAAGTATGGTTTGGATCTCTGAGCCTCTTCACCTACAATCTATGTAAAGCCATGCGGGAAGAAGATAAATCGAGCAATGCAGTTGTCCTGCAAAGGTGTTTTTATAAGGCAAGAGAGGCAACGGAAAAATGGACAAACTGGCGTCTATTGGCTCAAACCCCTCAGATGAAGGATAAAACCGTGGGATATTTCTCCTTGAAATGATCTATTAGCTTTTGGTTCGTCCGGACCTTTGGTACAGGACATTTGGGCACACAAATCGTTCCATAAAGCATATTTATGTTGTACTACCCAGTATAGATTAGGGTAGATCTATAGGATTGCACTTGCCTCCAAAATATTTGCCTCCGTGTGGATCTATCTTCCCCAATTTCAATAACTTCCTCCCCAACAATATATCTTTCCCAATACAGGGGCCAAAAGTCACAGGAACTATTGACCATGTGGCTCGCCCCTGCCCTCCCTTTTTAAAAAAAACGCTTTCGAATTCGCGATGACGAAAAATGATGTTTGGCGCCAAGCCTTATGTATTCCCGAAGGATGGAACATGTTTCGAAAAAATTTTTGCGCAATAAGAGGGGCATATTATGCCGGTCGGATTTGCCAAGTTAATCCGCCTGGAATTTCAGAACCTCTTTATAGATAGTCTCTTCCAGCGCCTCAATCCTATTGAGTTTATTATTCAGTTTGCTGAATTTAATTAATTTTTTTACCGCGATCCCCAAAAGGATGATGCACATAAAAGCCAGCAGGGCTATTGCAGCTATCTTAGTATCGGATAAGCCTCCTTTTTGGTGAGAGTACACCAAATAAATATACCCACTCATCGCTGAGCAGAGAAGTGCCGGCAAGAAGAATCCCATAATCGCCACCTTTAATCTTCTCTTCTGCTGGTCAATACGCTCCACAATGTCATACGCATTGTCCGTTAAGGTCACGTTCGCCATTTTCTCACTCGTTTATCTACTCATCTGATACAAAGAGCTCATCATTGATGGTCCTAAACCAGTCGTATCTTGATCTGCCGAGGGGTGTGAGCTCGTAGGCAATGACCTCTCGTGCCCCCCAATCCAACCTCTTTTCTTCAACGTATCCGGCCTCTCTCAGCATATTGATGTATTTTTCAGCCGAGGTTGTTTTCAGATTAGCACACTGGATTATATGGGTTTTCAAAGCACGCCCTTTTGACTGGTTCTTGGATATGCACTCAAGGATCTTGAGAACGATCTTGATTGCAGGCCTATACTTTGCGGTACCCATATACGTTTCCTTGTTTCAACCTTTAAAAGGCTTCCATACCATTAGTACGTCACTTTTTAGACATATAAATTATCTAGTTAGGTATATTAATGCTTATTCCATTATGAGGATTTCGAATATCGTTGCATTAGCAATCTCGAACATGCTCAATCTCATGTTTACTACTCAGCTCTTGCGATCAAGTCCGCTACTCAGCTCTTGCGATCAAGTCCGCCAATCTTGGCATAGAATAGGTATTAGAATAAAATAATATTAACCGAAAACGCCAAGGCAGTAATCGACAGAAATTTTAATCCATAACTAAAGATAGCTCCGAAAGCCTGATCATCAATCCTGCAAGAATAGCACAGGGATTTCCTTGGCCAGCTATAACCAAATGCCCTTTGAAGCTCTCAAGGTTCGCGCCCGCCAGGCCGTAGCGCGCCTGGAGTCATGCCAGATCTGCCCTCGCCACTGCCGCGTGGACCGCCTTAAGGATGAAAAGGGCTTCTGCCGCATCGGCCGCCTTTCTCGCGTGGCCAGCTACACGCCCCACTTCGGCGAGGAGGCGCCCCTGGTGGGCCGCGGCGGATCGGGCACCATCTTCTTCGCCGGATGCAACCTTTCTTGCGTCTTTTGCCAGAACTACGACATCAGCCAGATGGACCAGGGCCAGGACGTTCCGGCTGAGGTCCTGGCAAGGATGATGCTGCGCCTGCGGGACTCCGGCTGCCACAACATCAACTTCGTCACGCCTACGCACGTTGTTCCCCAGATCCTGGAGGCGCTGGTGTTGGCCGGGGAAGAGGGTCTGAACATTCCTTTGGTCTACAACAGCGGGGGCTACGACTCCGCGGAGACGCTCAGGCTTTTGGACGGCATCTTCGACATCTACATGCCGGATATGAAGTATGGCTCGGATGAACTGGCAATAAAGTACTCCCACGCCCCGAAATACACCGAATACGCCAAATCGGCCATCCGGGAGATGCACCGCCAGGTGGGTGACCTGGTGATGGACGAAGACGGCATCGCCGTGCGGGGCCTCCTGGTCCGCCACCTGGTTCTGCCCGAGGGCTCAGCCGGCACCGCAGAGGTCGCTCGGTTCCTCTCCCAGGAGATTTCTAAGAACACTTACCTGAACATCATGGCACAGTACCGTCCGGAGTACAATGCCTGCGGCTACCCGGAGCTGGATAGAAGCATCACCCTGCAAGAGTACAGCGAGGCGGTGCGCCTGGCCGCCGCGGCAGGCCTCTCCCGAGGTCTGGCAATCTTTTAATTCCCGCGGGCCGAATTATAAAGGGATGAAGCCCTTCGAGTACCTGGAGCACACCGCCGACGTCAAGTTCAGAGCCTATGGCCACAGCCCAGAGGAGATGCTCTCTAACGCCGCCGCTGCCCTGTTCAAATCCATGGTGGATCCATTCGCCATTCAAGCGAAGGAGACCTGGAGGGTTTTGCTGGAGGCTCCCGACCTGGAGCAGCTGGCCTACAACTGGCTCTCGGAGATCGTCTTCCTCTTCGAGACGGAGTCGGCCGTCTTTTCGACCTTCACCGTGAGGTTGCAGCAAGACGGGAGCCTGAGGCTGGAGGGCGAGATCGGTGGTGAGAGGATCGACCTAAAGCGGCATGCCTTCGAGAACGAGGTCAAGGCCGTCACCCTTCATGAGTTTCAGATTAAGAAGAATGATGTGTGGTGCATTCAGGTAGTTCTGGACGTGTGATTTCATGCTCAATATAAACAAGATCGAGGAAAATATTTACGAGGTGCCCATGGGCTACCGGCCTGGCATGCGCGTTCCCGGCCGGATCTTCGTCTCCGAGAAGCTGAGAAACATGGTAGAACCGGGGACTGTAGACCAGGTGGCCAACGTCGCCACCCTACCGGGCATAGTGAAGTACTCCATGGCCATGCCGGATGCGCATTTGGGCTACGGCTTTCCCATCGGAGGTGTGGCCGCCTTCCGTGAGGAGGACGGGATCATCAGCCCTGGTGGTGTGGGCTTTGACATCAACTGCGGCGTGCGGCTGCTGCGCTCTAACTTAGACTCAAAATCAGTTCAGCCTCTTATGAACACCCTCATTGATGCCCTCTTCGAGGCCGTGCCCTCCGGCCTGGGGGCCACGGGCAGGCTGCATGTCAGCGACCAGCAGCTTACGGAGACGTTTTTGGCCGGATCAAAGTGGGCGGTGGAGGAGGGCTACGGCGTCGAGGCCGACCTGGCGCACTGCGAAGAGAACGGCCGCATGAAAGGTGCGGACCCTTCGCAGGTGAGCGTGAAAGCCCGCAAGAGGGGACGCCCCCAGCTGGGAACCCTGGGCAGCGGCAATCATTTCCTGGAGATTCAGAGGGTGGAGGAGATCTTCGACGATGCCATAGCCAGGAAGTTCGGGCTTTTCAAGGGCCAGATCACCGTCATGATCCACTGCGGCTCCCGGGGAGCAGGTCACCAGATCTGCACCGATCATCTGGTGGTCCTTTCCCAAGCGGTGCGTAAGTATCGCATCGACATCCCCGACAAGCAGCTGGCCTGCGCGCCCCTCGGGTCTCCGGAAGCGGTGCACTATTTCGGGGCCATGGTCTCTGCCGCCAACTACGCCTGGGCCAATCGGCACATAATCGCCCACTGGACCAGGGAGGTCTTTGAGAGGTACTTCCCTGGGTCTCAGCTCGATCTGATCTACGACGTAGCCCATAACGTCGCCAAGATCGAGGAGCACAACGTCGATGGCCAGCGCATGAAACTTTATGTGCACAGGAAAGGGGCCACTCGGGCCTTTGGACCGAGCCGGAGCGAAGTCCCCGAGGCCTACCGGGACGTGGGCCAGCCCGTGCTCATACCCGGGAGCATGGGAACGCCCTCCTATGTTCTCTGCGGAAATGACCGCGCTCTGGAGCTTACCTTCGGCTCGGCCTGCCACGGCGCGGGAAGGGTCATGAGCAGAAGCCAGGCTATTAAGAAGTTCACAGGAAAAGACGTGAAGGCCGCTCTGAACAAGGACGGCATCGTGGTCAAGGCTACCAGTCCCGGCATGCTGGCCGAGGAGGCTCCCCAGGTCTACAAGCCCTCCGGCGAGGTGGTGGATGTGGTGCATAACCTGGGGATTGCCACCAAGGTAGCCAAGCTGGTGCCGCTGGGAGTATCCAAGGGATGATGCTATGAACCTTCGCGTCGTCCTGGTGGAGCCCATGTACGAAGGCAACGTGGGCTCCGTGGCCAGGGCCATGAAGAACTTCGGCTTTCACGATCTGGTGCTGGTCAACCCTTGCAAAATCGAGGACTTTGGCCGGGCCATGGCCTCCCATGCCAGGGATGTTCTGCAAATGTCCAGGAGCTTCTCGACCCTGCAGGAGGCCCTGGAAGGCGTCAACCTGGTGGTGGGCACCACAGGCAAGAGGCTGGAGGAACAGCAGCACCATCTCCGGCTGCACCTGAGAGCGCCTTGCCTGACCCCGGCCCAACTGGCTGAGAAGCTGAAGGGAAAAGATGGAGAGGTGGCACTGCTGCTGGGCCGGGAGGACTGCGGGCTATGCAGCGAAGAGCTGGCGACCTGCGACCTGCTAGTGTCCATTCCTTCCAGTCGGAAATATCCCATCATGAACCTCTCTCACGCCGCAGCGATCTTATTTTATGAGCTCTCCCCGGTGGAGAACGGAAGCCTGGATCTGGCCAGCAGGGAGACTCTGCTGCTGCTCCAGGAGCGATCAAAGGAGCTGCTCCAGGAGGTCAGCTATCCCGAACATAAGCAGGAATTCACAGTGCTCATGCTGCGGCGCATCTTCGGAAGGGCGGAGCTGACCGAGCGCGAGGCTAGGACGCTTTTGGGCGTGATAAAGAATCTTCGCTGGAGGGCCAGCGCGCCCTTAAAGAACTCTCTCGAATCGAGACCTAAACAGGATACGGAGACCTAGATCGCCCATGCTGCCAGTATCTTGTTGGCGTTGATGTAGTCTTTCCGCCCCTTGTACTCATAGGATGAGGAAATGTCTTCGGCGCTGCCCAAGACCGTTCCTTGCAGCCTCTCCCCGGGGCCGCCCCCGAAGTAGATCTCCACGTCTTTGTTGAGAAGGTTATCGCCTGCAGCAACCCCGTGCCGACCCTTCCAGCGCCCGGGCCGTCTTCATGGCGGCCATGGCCTCCCGGCTGCGGCCCAAGCACTGCAGGGCCAAGGCTTTGTTGTACCAGGCTCCCGCAAAATAAGGGTCCAAGGCTATGGCGGCATCGAAGCAGCCCAGAGCCTCCGGGTACTTCTGCTGCTGAGCCAGCACCATGCCTTTGTTGCTGAGAGCCTGAGCATTCTGGGGCGAGAGCTTCAGAGCCTCCTCAAAGCACTGCAGGGCCTCAGGATAGCGGCCCATATTGGCTAGAACCATGCCCTTGTTGTTCCAGTCGTCGATCAGAGAGGCATCGATCTTCAGGGCGTGGTCGAAGGCTTTGAGCGCCTCTTCCATCTGCCCAAAATTGCAGAGCTCATTTCCCTTTTCCAGCCAATAGCCCGCAGATTGCACATCTCCGACCGAGGGTATCATGAGAATAGAAAGCATGAGGTTGGGGGAGGACATAAACAGAAGAGACTCTTTAACGGCAAAAAGGTTTCGAGAAGGGCTCACTTTTCCAGCCGTTTCGCTTTTTTGAAAGCATCCTCCACTGCTTCGCGGATGATGTAGCCGCCTTTATGAAGCACGGTGTCACCCAGCTCCGTGTCCCTCTCCATGGAGGCGGTGCAGGGGTAGGCGTGATGCGCTTCCGAGATCCTCTCCCGAATGTCCGGCTGATCAGGCTCCAGGCCCAGGAGCCTTTTCGCAACAAACCATGTCGAGCCGCAGGGGGCGCTGCGAACCACGTTGGCGGCCACGATGTGGTCCTTGCCCTCCCGGCTCTTCTGCACGCCGACGTCAATTATTGGCTCACCGATGCCCGCTTTCTTTAGGAAGGCAGCAATGTTGGGCTTCGTCGCCTCCGGTCGCAGGGCACAGAACGGCTTGGCGAAGGCCGCCTCCATGCCCAAGCTCGCCGCCTTCTCTTCGAGCTGCTTTCGCAGCCCCAGCGGCAGCTCTTTAGGCGTCTCCGAGCCGCCAACGATGCCCTTCACTCCCGCTTCTTTCAGTTTGGGAAGGAGGCCGAAGAGTATGTCGGGATGAACGTTCATGACCATAGCGATGTCCGCCTGAGGAATCACTTCCGGCAGATAGGGCTCCACGTCGTCGATGAAATCTCCCAAAGTCGCCGGATCGGGCATCTCCACCAGAGCCACGATGTTTTCGGCATAGCCCGGCCGGACATTGCGGCACTGGGTACAGGCCTCGCCACAGGAGATGCAAAAGCCTGAGTAGTTGACGAGGTTGCCCACCACGCGCTGGCCGAACTCTCCGCTGTAGAAAACTATCAGTTTCAAGCCTTCACCACACTTGCCATGGAAATCAAGAGATGTAAGGGCAGATTTGCAAATAATGTTTGCGGGCTTTTTTTGGTAGTCTCCCTAAGGAGGCCCGCAGTGTGGCTGAAGCCTGGAAGGGCTGGCGGGGCCTGGCCAGCTTCTACCTGATCATGGCAGAGCGGCTGAAGATAGAGGTTTAGGTTCGTTGGGTTTACCGAGAAAGATCCTCTTTCAGCCCCCTGATGAAGTGTCCGGAGGTTATGCCTCCCAGGGCCATGGGCCTGATCCTTTCTTTAAGAGCCTGAAGCTCTCCCGGCAGGGAATCGCCTCCCTTCTCCGTCAGCTCTATCGCCCTGATGTAAATATCCGTCATCTCTCGGGCGTACTTTCCGGTCCTGCCCCTGGCGTCCATGGCTATTCCGTCCAGGCCCATCTCGAAGAGCGTTGGCATGTAGTCCAGGAGGCAGGTCTCGGCGGAGTTGAAGATGTGCGTCTTCGAATCGCCGTCAAGACGCAGAGGGAAGACGCGCTTGAAGTCCTGCAAGCCCCAGAAGTTTTCCGAGACCGCCTTTCCTTTGGCCAGGCAGGGGATGCAGTCCTCCGCCACCATGACCTCCAGGCTGCCCTGCACCAGCAGCTCCAGCTCGGGGGCGCCTTCGGAGGCGCCTAGGCCCGGGCGCGACCTTGCTATCGTCTTTGCCAGCTGCTCTCCGGAGAGCTCGGGCGAGAGGGTGAGGCGTTGAAAGGGGGGGGAAAGCTGCTGCACGGTAAGATGGTTCCACACGTTCAAGCCTGCAGCTCCGTAAAGCCTGGCCGCTGGCCTGGCAGCCAGGACCGCCTCGGCCGCGCCTACTCCCTCCACCATGATTCCGTCCATATCAGCCCTGGCCAGAAGAGGCCTGACAAAATTCTGATAATCCACTCTGGTTATCTTTGGCCACTTCCAGACCAGCTCTATGTTGGGGCAGACGGCCTTCGCCTCCTGCAGCAGCTTTAGGGTGGTCTTGGCGCGATCCGCTGGTTCCCCCAAAAATGGCTCGAAGTAAATCCGCCGACATCCGCCCTCGATCGCGCCACGCACCGTCTCCAGGCTATCGGCGTAGACTGCCAGCGATGGGACACGACGCTCTGGGGCAGGCGAAGCCGCAGTCAGTCTCATCAGCCTCAACCTCTCCCGAGCTTCGGCAGTCTTCTCCGGAGCAGGGCGGCGACCTTCGAGAAGCGCGTCCTCTGCCTTGGCCAGGAGGTCGCGCCGCAGCTGGTTTTGCGCCCCCAGGGGTGCAAAGAGATCTCCGGGGTAGTCCATCTCCACCTTCCGGATCACAAAAGGCGTTCCGCCTGTCCTGCGCAGCTGGGCCTCGATCTGTTGCAAAGTGGTGGGCTGGCTTTTGGCCTTGTCCATCTTAAAGCCAGCTCTTACCCGGACGGAAACGCCCCTCTCTAGCCGGGCTTCGGCAACCGGCGTCCCATCTTCCCAGGAAATATAAACGTCCATGGGAATCTCGGTCTTGGCAGCAGATATGATCTGTCGCGCCCTGCGGTCGAGGGCAGCGCTGCCTGTCAGGTAGACTTTTGCCCCCGGCCTGACCCTCTCTGGCGTCCTCAGCTTGAGCAGGCCATCCTTCTGCAAGGGCTTGTGGACTACCATCCCTGTCTCCTGACCGGGCGCGAGGATGACCAGGCCGTCTCCCGCTTCCGGTGCCAATGGCCCGGTCAAACGCACCGCTGCCTCAGCCCTCTGGGAGTCGAAGGAGGCGACGCTTCCGATGAGCACACCCCGGTTGTCGGACATCTGCCTGCCCATGATGTCTTTTGCGCCCAGCAGATGGCCTTCTGTGAAGTCGCGGTTGAAGGCCAATGCCAGATCCCGTTCATCCTCTGCTGAGGGAGACCAGGCACCGCGGGCGATGGCGTCCAGTGCTTTCCTGTAAATGCTGGTGACGATGGCCACATACTCCGGAGACTTCATCCTGCCCTCGATCTTCAGCGACTCCACGGACGAACGAACGATCCTCTCCAGATGCCTGTAAACGGAGAGATCGCGGGTGGAGAGGAGGAACTTCTCCTTTAACGGCACAGCCCAAAGGCCTGCAGGCCGGCCGTAATCATCCCTCTCACCCTGGACCAGGACGTAGGGTTTGCGGCATGGCTGGGCGCACATCCCCCTGTTCCCGCTGCGGCCACCTATGGCCGAGGAGAGCAAACACTGTCCGGAATAGCAGTAGCAGAGCGCCCCGTGAACGAAGACCTCCAGGCCCAGCCCTGAGCCCTTTATCTTCTCGATCTCATCGAGAGGGACTTCCCTGGCCAGAACCACTCGCTTGAATCCTTTCCGGGCCGCCCAGGCTGCACCCTCGCCATTGTGAATGGTCATCTGCGTGGAGGCATGCAGATCCAGGCCGGGCACCAGCTGGCGCGCCAGCGCAGCCACACCCAGATCCTGCACCAGGACGGCATCTGCACCCATCTCGTAGAGCCGGATAAGATACAGCGCAACATCCGGCAACTCGTCATCCCTGATCAGAGTGTTGACGGTCACATAAACCTTCACGCCTCGCAGGTGAGCGTAGTTGACCGCATCCTGCAGTGCAGGCTCGTCGAAGTTGGCGGCAAACTTCCTGGCTCCAAATCTCTTGCCACTGAGGTAAACGGCATCTGCACCTGCGGCCACGGCTGCCCGCAAAGCCTCGGGCGAGCCAGCAGGAGCAAGCAATTCCGGCAATCTTCTCAATCTCGATCGCCAATATCTGTAACGCAAGAGTTGATAAGATCTCGCCTCGCGGAAGGTTTGATATGCAGAGCAAGATCGCCAAGTATGAGAATTTCCCCTTCGGCGGCATCGAGACCTTCAAGTATT
Source organism: Methanothrix sp. (assembly GCA_026394475.1). Classification (GTDB taxonomy): domain Archaea; phylum Halobacteriota; class Methanosarcinia; order Methanotrichales; family Methanotrichaceae; genus Methanothrix. The sequence goes on along the minus strand of JAPKYD010000125.1, from coordinate 713 downwards.
TTCTGTCCACCGGGCTGGAAGGCCAGCAGAGAGACGATCTGGTGAAGAAGATCTGCAGCCTAGGCAGCAGAGAGCAGGTGGAGGACTTCCTGAAAGTGCTGCCCGCAATGAAGGTTTCCAAGCGCTATGTGGTCTTCAAGCCGCTGAAGGAGCTGGCGGAGGAGGAAGAGCCAGTCGTTGTGGTTTTTCTGGCGGATGCTGATCAGATCTCCGCTTTGATAGGCCTTGCCAACTACGACCGCCAAGGCGTGGAGAATGTCTTCGCTCCCATGGGCGCGGGCTGCCATCAGATCGGCATCTACGCCTTTCGGGAGGCGCAGAGCGACCGTCCCAGGGCCGGTCCCTGGGTCTGACCGACCTCTCCGCCAGAAGGAACGTCCGCCACATCCTGGACAAAGATGTGCTCACCATAGCCATGCCCTACCGGCGCTTCCAGGAGATGGAGAAAAATGTCGAAGGGAGCTTCCTGGAGCGCAGAACCTGGAGAAGCCTGGCGCAGGATATGGAGATCTAGGCTCGCTGCCGAAGACTCTTCGAAGCAGCGCCTCATCATAGAAACCTTTGTACGGTATGGCGTGCTAATAATAATCTATGCCGTCTTCGGATGTGATCAGGAGCCCGGACACAGAAAGGGCTAACCGGATTCCGCCAGGCCAGAGCTTGACAGAAGGCTGGCCGGTGCTTCACTACGGAGGCGTTCCCAAGATAGACCC
>JAPKYD010000126.1 GCA_026394475.1 Methanothrix sp. | reverse complement strand
AGGACGGCGGCACGGGAGAGCTCTTCATAGTCCAGGCCCGTCCGGAGACTGTGCAATCCCAGAGACCCAGTGATGTTCTGGAGACCTACCATCTTGAGAATAGAGGTCCGGTCATCATCGCCGGCCGAAGCGTCGGGGAGAAGATCGGAAGTGGCAAGGCCAGAATCATCCAGGAGCTATCTCAGCTTTCCACCTTTCAGGAGGGCGAGGTTCTCATCTCCAGCACCACCACCCCTGACTGGGAACCGGTGATGAAAAGGGCTGCGGCCATAGTCACCAACCTGGGAGGAAGGACCAGCCATGCCGCCATAGTCAGCCGGGAGTTCGGCATTCCTGCAGTGGTGGGGGCAGAGGGAGCCACGCAGAAGATCAAGACCGGCATGGAGGTTACAGTGAGCTGCGCCGAAGGAGAGGTGGGTTATGTCTACGAAGGTAAGTTGCCCTTCAAGGTGGAGAAGGTCATCCTGACGGATCTCCCCCGCCCCAGGACGAAGATAATGATAAACCTGGGCAATCCGGAGGTGGCCTTCTCCGTATCCATGATCCCCAATGACGGGGTAGGCCTGGCTCGCCTGGAGTTCATCATCGCCAGCTACATAAAGATCCATCCCATGGCCCTGATCCATCCGGAGAAGGTTGCGGACGAGGCCGCCCAAAGGGAGATCGAGGAGCTGACTTTTGGCTATAACGACAAGAAAAAATACTTCGTGGAGAAGCTCGCCCAGGGCGTGGGCACGATAGCGGCCGCCTTTTATCCCAGGCCGGTGGTCGTTCGCCTCAGCGACTTCAAGTCCAATGAATACGCCAGCCTCACGGGCGGCAGATTCTTCGAGCTGGAGGAGAATAATCCCATGATTGGATTCAGAGGAGCCTCACGCTACTACCACGAGCGGTACAAAGAGGGATTTGCTCTGGAGTGCTCCGCCCTAAAGCAGGTGCGAGAGGTGATGGGCCTGGACAACGTGATCGTCATGATCCCCTTCTGCCGCCGGGTGGAGGAGGCCCGCAGGGTTTTGCAGGAGATGGAGAAGAACGGCCTGGCGAGGGGAGAGAAAGGCCTTCAGATTTATATCATGTGCGAGATCCCAAGCAACGTGATTCTGGTAGACGAGTTCTGCCAGCTGGTGGACGGAATGTCCATAGGCTCCAATGATCTGACCCAGCTCACCTTGGGAATCGACAGGGACTCGGAGCTGCTGGCCAAAGAGTTCGATGAGAGAGACGACGCAGTAAAGTTGATGGTCGCTCTGGCGATAAAGGGAACCAAGAGGAATAAGAGGCACAGCGGTTTGTGCGGCCAGGCGCCAAGCGATTATCCGGAGTTTGCAGAGTTCCTCGTCAAGCAAGGGATAGATTCCATATCTATCAACCCTGATACTGTGATGAAGATTACGTTAAAGGTGCTGGAGAAGGAGAAGACGATGAAATATTAAATATAAATAATTTACTGGAGCTCCGCCTACCTCAGCGGAACTCCAGCTTGGCATCGCCCATGGCCTCGACCAGATAAGCCTTTCCCGGAACAAGGGTTTCGTTCTCTCCCAGATGCATCCAGTCCAAGCCTTCATACTTCCAGATGAAGGCGGATACGAGCCCCTTCTGCACCGCTTCAGGATACCTGTACCTCTTATGCTCGGCATTGACGGTGATGTTGTTCAGATCCACCGTCTTGTTAACAGGCAGGCCTACCATATTCCATCCCTGGTGCAGATCCAGGCGATAGGGCAAATCCACCGGTTTTCCCGAGATCTCAATGGTAAAATTATCGGCGCTGTCAATGAGGTAGCCCTCGCCCGGCGAAAATTTCGTCACATTGAGCATGCCGGCATCCTTCATGCCGAAATCCCATCCCGCCCCAGCAATGGAGAATATGCCGCGATAGGGCTTATTCTTGAGATACTTGCTTGCCGATGTGTCCTTGGGCTTCAGGTAGATGGCCACAGCATTCCAGCCCGCGGTCACATTTATCCGCTGAACCTGTCCTGGAATCAGCACATATTCGATCTGGAAGCTCCTCTCCTCGCCAAGCCTTGGTCGAATGATGGGCCACATCACCTTCCTCTGATCGCCGACTGTGTCTTCGTCATGCCACACTGCCAGCCCGTTCTCCTTTACCACGATCTTATCCGCATCCTGAGGCAGGAATACCTCGCCGATGATAGCTGGCGGAGCATTGAGATTCAGATGGCCGCTGGAGGTGTCGGTCTCTACCCAGTAGATCCAGTCGGTGGCACTCTCGTTCTTTGGTGTAATGGATGCTCTCACCAGGGTCTTATTCTCGCCAGTGGCATTGACCGCCTCCGCCACTGTGGTGTAGGGAAGGGAGGGCTTATCGGGCAATGCAGGGCGGAAGCTCGGATCTCCCAGGATCACGTTCATGTAGGAGGTTTGATTGAGCATCTCTTGAATCGATTCATCCCACGCCGGCAATTTTTCATCATACTCAGAGATGTTCTTGATGTTCTCTGCGCCCCTGAACTTGAGCCTGTAGAGGTTATCGGCATCAAGCTGGGCCTGGCCCACAGTAGCATTCTCGAAGACCATCGCCTGGTAGAATCTCTTGAAGTAGTCGTCCGACAGGAAGATCCAGGATAAGGCGGACTCTCCGATATAGTTGACCGCCCCTGCCCGAACAAAGGCCAGCGCTATGGAATCCTCCAGATTCCTGGGAATGTACATCCTGGTGCCGCTTACGTTCAGGTAGTATCCCTTGAGGTTCACTGTAAGGCAGGATGATGCCGTAGTTGTCTGCGGAGCGAGGGTTAGTTCCTTTACATGGGCTCCGGTGAGAGTGAAATCCATCATTGACCATTCTGATAGAAGCCACGCCCCCTCACTTCCGTGATGATCGAAGTGCACTATGTTCTGACCATTGTTCATCTGCGAGACGGCTTGCTGGTAGGTGGCCTCTTCATGGCGCAGGTCCTTGACGTTGAGACCTGCCCTTCGAAGATAGTCCCCGATGTTCAAAGCAATCGGTGCCTGTGGGAAAGAGAGGGGCGGCGAAGATATGACCAGGCCATTTTCTTTCCATGCTCCGCTGAGGCGGTCATAGGCCAGAGTTCTTGCCAGAAGCTGAGAGGCGTCGTAGACGGAGAGGCCCATGATTCGTCCTACGGCTACCTCACTATAGTTGTCGTCGTCCATGGGCAGCTGGTAATCCCTGTAGATCTCATACTCCCCGACGGGCGAAAATTTCTGGATGAGGCCGGTGGAGATGAAGGGCATGGAACCGGGATCGCCCACCACCACGAGGTACTGGGGCGAGAGCTTGAGATCGTCGACCTTCTGCTCCAGGGCAGCCTCCTCATTCAGAGGATCGATCTGCTGCGGGTCCTTGGCCACGTCCACCAGCAAAGCCCTGTGGGCTGAAGCCGCCTGGGCAGCGACCAGCGACAGCCTCGGTACTTTGGTGTGACTGAAAGCGGTTATATTCACAGGCTCAATGTTCGAGCGGACATCGATGGTGTGGTTCTCCGTCCTGTGGGTATAACCGTCCCCGGCCTCGACATTGAACTTCCATTTCCCGGGCGTCAGGAGCTGCACCCTCAGTTCGTAGAGCTTATCCGGCGCAATATCGGTGATCCTGACGCATCCGCTCCGTCCGTCAGGACTGTAGAGGTTAAGGGCGGTGTAGCTAGCGCTTCGATCAAGGTTCCAGGATATGTTGGCCCTTCCCGAGTAGATCCAGGAGGGGTAAGTTAGATTGATTACCGGCCATTCGTCCCTGTTCTCCAGGGTATGGTTGTAAGAAAATCCCTCGTAGGCTGCTGTGGCCCCAGTGTCCAGGCGCTGTTTCCAGCCGGAGTCCATGGGATACAAGAGCTCAACCTCCATGTTCAGGCTGGCAGACTTTCCTGGATCAAGCCTGTGCAGGTTCCACCTGAGCGAAGATCCATTGAGGAAAGCGCTTGTAGCATCGGATGGCTGCCCGGAATAAGGATCAGTGACATTAACCTCGCCCAGGCTTGGTCTGGGCCATTTGATGAGCCTGCCCATGGGAAATATGTCCAGCAGGCGCACATCCTTCAGCTCCTCCGTGCCGCTGTTGGTAAGGGTCACATTGAGCCTGACAATCTCGCCAGTCTCCTCGGCCGGTATCTGGCTGGGGCTCGCTTCCATTCTGACCAGAAGATCCTCTATGAGTGTGCGCTCAACCGCCGGATTGGGCGCGGGTGGCAGCAGCGAGAGATCACGGGAGTTGGTCATGACCACCATGGTCGGGCTCTCGCCCCTTTCCTCCATCTCCTTGATCAGGAATTCACTGCTGCCGTCCAGGAGGGTGAGGTTCATCTCGCTCAGATTCTGTCTCGCCTTCTCTGAAATGGGTCCCACGATCACTGCCTTCTGGGCCCCCAGGCGCTTCAGAGCCAAAGCTGTCTCCTCTGGCAGCTCTTTGTCCACGAAGAGGAGCGGCCAGTTGAGATAAGATGCAATTGGTGCAGCTGAAAGTGCCGCGCTGTAGTTCTCTCCCACGATAACCGCTCCGGGCGAACTCTTCCAGTGCAAGCTCAGCTTCTGGGCCATCTCAAAGCTGTTGTTGGCTAAGAGCACAGAGTCGCTCTTCCAGGAGATGTTGCCTATGGCCAGGGATCTTCCGCCCAGCTGCAGCAGCAGCCAGCGCGCCGCTGATGAGGGAGGCTCAAGCTCCGACCAGAGGGGAGTGTAGACGACATTGTACTCGAAGGCCACACCTTTTGCTCCGGCTTTGGTTAGGTCCTCGATATACCTCACTGCGCCCTCTACATTCTGGGTGGAGAGGACATAGCCCACGTAGTCATCGCTCAGCCTGACATAGATTGGCTTTCCGCTAACGCCAAAAGCCAGCTGCATGTCCTGAGCCGAGAGGGGCGATATCAGGGAGAAGTCCGCCACCTTAGTCATCTCGGCGAAGTTATATCCCTGGCTGCGATCGAAGGGGTTGTCAAGGGCCACTCCCAGCATCACAGGACCCAGGTCTGTAGTTATATTTCGGGCATCTTTCACGATCTGAAGAACCTGTTCCTGCCTCCACTGATTCCATCTTTCCTGGTTATAGCTGTTGGCATTGATCTTGGTGATGTCGATGCCCGTATCTTTGTAGAACATCTCCTTGCAGATGTCGCAGAAGCAGTAATTCTCATCCTGGAAGCCAAATTTGTAAAGCACGACGCCGTCGGCCTTGTAATCATCGATCAGTGTCTCGATCTGGCTGTAGAGATGATCCCTCACCTCCGGATTCACAGGACAGAAGTAGCTGGCGTTGCCTCCTGTATCGGGATTGGGTACCTGCAGCCAGCTTCGATCTATCTTGGAATCATCTGCATTCGGGCTCACCAGGCCAGCCTCGGCCAGCAGCGCTGTCTTGGCCTCAGTTACGGCCTTTATTTCTACCGCGGGAGGCTCGGGAACCCTTGGCAGCTCCAGAGAAACTGTAACATAAGCCTTCAGGCTGTCCTTGTGAGCCGCCTCGACCAGGGCCTTGACCTTGTCTCCTTCTCCATGGACGACAATGGCGGATATATTGGCGGTCTTGAAGGTATCTAAGATGGCAGAGACACCATATTTATCGAGATCGCTCTGCTCGATCCAGCCGTTTCGTTCTCCGGCATCGACTTCCTTAGGAAGGATCAAGAGAGGCTTTACTTTGGTGTGGTTGTCCTCTGACCAAATGGCCAAGGGAGTAGCAGCAACGGAAGCGTGCCAGTCGTCTGCACCAACCAATATCAAATCCTCCACTTCGCCCTTTACTCCTCTCTGCAGCGGAGCTTCCGCTGCTGCCAAAAACGCTGCACTAGATAAAACTGCTATGAATAGTAGTACCAAGAGATGCCTCACTGTGTCACCTCTTCCATAGAGACGCCTGCATCTTGCAGCGCTCTTGTCGTCTCCTCTCCAATCTCCCCCACCCTCAAAGCCTTGGAGAGGGTGACATTGCGTTTAGTCAATTCTTTTATCGCGGCTTTAGCCGCCTCGGTTACGCTGCCCTCGCACACCACCAGAGGCAGGCCCCCCATCTTGGCCACCTGGTAGGCCCTGAAGATATGCACAGGCATGGGGCTGGATAAGACCACCGCAGAGGTCCCGTTCTGCCACATCTCCGCCGCGAAGAGCCAGCATTCTTCGCAAAGGCTCTCTCCCTGGATGCGCTTGATTTCGATGCCCACCAGGGATTTTTCAGCATCTGCGGAGACGATGGATTGGTTGCCCAATATCACAACTCTGGTGAAATCCTGCAGAAACTCCTGGTCTTTATCCCTGAGCTTGCCTGGAGGCACGGTGATGATCGCCAGAGTCTTGTTATCGGGAGTGCAGAGGGATGCTACAGTGCTATAGAGGAAATCATCTCCCGTCAGCACTGCCACTCCTTCCGGCGGCACCACTTTGATGGAGGCCATCTCTTCAGGCATGGGAATGCCGTTGGAGTCCACAAGCTTGAAGATGATTTGATAATCCCCCGGCCGAGATGCCAGCATAGTGAAGTTGGCTACTCCCAGCTTATCCGGAGTGACCTCTACTACCTGAGACATCGGTATGGCCATGATCTCCGGCGGCGTGACCAATCCGATCAGTACTTTCTCCCTGACCTCAAGCATGATGCCAAAGGAGCCCTTGTAGGTCTTGTTGGCCACCATCCGATCCGGGACTTCGATATCGGTGGTATAGCCCCTTACTGCCATTCCGAACTCGACGTCGGCGTCGACGGAGACATTCTTGGACCGGTTGCCGAGTGATACCGCTGTGACAGTGATGTCGCCTTTCTTGCCCGGCTTAGAGGTTTGAATATTCAGCTTCATGGAGTGGGTTACTCCAGGGTCTAAAGGCAAGTCGTGGGGCAGAGAAAGCTCTTTATCTCCCTCCTGCAGTGTGACGGTCCAGCCTTCAGGCAAAGGTGATGTATCAATTAAGGCCACGTCTCTGAACACTCCAAGATTTTTTATCGCCAGATCGAATTGAGCAATATCATCTGCCTTGGCTGAGATCGAGGCAGACTTAGCATCATTAATGGTCATGCTGAGGCCATAGCTCTCCTTCCCAACGATATTCAGGTTAAATTCTATTCGTATGGGCATGGAGGGGGGAGTGCTATCCAATAAATATATAAATCCGGTGTAGGACCCTGGCCTGGTCTCCGGAGGGATGGCGAAGAAGATTTTTATCTCTGCTTCCTCCTGAGGCTGGAGCGCCTTTTCTTCCGGCATGCCCAGGAAGATGAAGTCCTTGGCACTTCCACTCATCCGAGTGCCTGTGATCTCGAAGATGGGCGCATCACCAACATTGGTCACCTTGAGAGTTCTCTCCTCCACATCGCCAGGATGGAGCACAATGTCGAACCTTTCCTTATCTGGTGCCAGCTGGGCAGCGCCCGCACTGGTCAGCAGGAGTAGAATAACGATCGGATATATTAGCCTCATCTAACACCACGCCATAGCATGTGCCGGATTTTTTCACCGTTATTTTTTCTACTTATAAACCCTGTCCCCAAGCGATAAATAAATTTGGTTGCTACAAGGACAAGCTAGTTTATATCTGTTATGTCCAAACCTAAAAGCAAGGTGTTTCCTTGGACCGCGAGAAAGCCTATCTGATGGCCACGCCCTTCAAGAAGCGCGGCAAGAAGAGCCTCAAGATCAGCGACTTCATCTTCGCTCTATCCCTCGATCTGAAGTGGGGGCCGCCGGAGAAGGTGCGCGCTCTGCTTAGGGAGGCGGAGGCGGAGGGCATGGTGAGAATGGAAGGAGATATGGTGCACGCCACCTTCGATGCCGAGGCAGTGGATGTTCCTCTGGGCTTCAAGCCCTCCACCGAAGAAGGGATTCTGGATCGGAGCATACGGCTCATCACCTCTCAGACGGGCATGAGCAGAAAAGAGGTGATAGCTTTAGCCAATGAAAAGCAGGACTCGCTGAAGAAGCTGGTGGAGCTGGATGCCGTGGTTCTCCTGGTAGCCCGTGAAATGGGCATAGATGTGAGCGACCTGGCCCAAGAAGCCTATGAGAACCTGCGGGCCAGGGGCAGGGAAGAAAAGAGCACCTGAAGGGCAATGGATTTATCTGGATAAACTGATTTTGGAAGCTGGTCGGATATGGCAGATGTAACTCTTTACAAGCTGCTGGGTGTATCCAAGGAGCAGGCCGATGAGATCGCCAGAAGAGTCAGGGCATCTTTCTCCGAGTCCAAGGGCCCCGCTGAGTGGATATCGCGGCTGATAGACGAGTTCGACATCGATCAAGAGAGCGCGGAGATCTTCGCTTGCGGTTGGTTTGCAGGCAAGTACGCCGGCGTATCCGAGGTCTTCAATGTGGTGGCAAGGGAGATCGACGAGATGGAGAAGGACCAGGCGGGGAGGGCAGAGAAGGAGAACAAGTACCCGCCTCCGGATGGATATGCTTGACGGCTTGCTTTATTTCATTCTTTGATGGATCTGCCTGTGGCTTATTGGGTTGATATATTGGGTTGATATCTTCACGGGAATTTTTCATTTCCATTCCTTCCTTGCACATAGTTGATCCGAATCGACAAAGCCAGGAGCTTGGGACTGGATCAAGAGCATCTTGAGCGCGGCTGGGATCGTAAGCCTGGAATCGTAAGCTTAATCTCTTAGGGACAGGACAGGGCAATTATGGCCCCCAGGGTTCTGTTCACGACCGTTTACAGAAAGGGTTCCGAGCCCTATGACTACATCGGAGCCAATACGAGATCATGGTTCAGATTCTACTGGCCCCGCATCCAGTCCTTCGGCCTGCGATTCCTGAAGCAGAACATCCCAGAGCTGGAGATCATGGAGTTTCCCACCTGGGATGAGTACCAGAAGAAGCTGCAGGAGGGCTGGGATGTGGTGGGGCTCTCTTTTTACCTGAGCGAGACCCACGAGGCACTGGAGATGGTCGAAGCCGCCCGCGCCGCCCAGGTGGGCGAAGTTTGGGCCGGAAACTACGGTGCTTTAACCACGGAGATACAAAGCAAATTCGACAAGATCTTTGTGGGCTACTCCGAAGATCAGCTTGCTCCCTTTTTTGGCCGTCAGATCAAGGACATAATTCACCCGCCACTCATCGAGTACCTGAACACGCCCTTCAAGATCAAGCTGAACATCTACGGCGTGCTCTTCACCACGCGCGGATGTCCTGTGGGCTGCAATTTCTGCCAGACGCCCGTGTTCTGCAGCAAGCCCAATATCATCCCGCTGCAGAGTATCGAAAGGGTTCTGGCCTACTACAAAGAGAACGGTATAAACGTGGTCCTGATTGAGGACGAGAACTTCGGCTGCAACCGCCGCCACGCGGACCAAGTCGTCGAGCTGCTGGATAAGTACGAGATGGTCTGGGGATGCATGGCGCGTGCTGATTATCTGCGCAAGAAGATCGATGAGTGGGCGGATATGAGAAAGAAAAATGGCAAGCGTGTAGCGGGCTTCGGGGGCGCGGCCATCGGCATCGAGAACCTGCATCAGGAGCGTCTGGACATTATCAAGAAGAAGGAAGGCACAGAGGACATTCTGGAGACCATTCGCAAGCTGCAAGAGCACGGCCTGGGCACAGTGGGCTATTACATGATCGGCTTTGAGGATGACACCCGAGAGTCGCTCCGCGAGGACATCCCCAAGCTTGCGGCCCTGAAATTGGACATCACCCAGATCTGCGTGATCACGCCCCTGCCGCAAACGCCCCTTTGCCAGGAGATCGAGGAGAAGTTCGGCATCTGGGATCACGACTATCATCATTACGATGGCAAGCACATGGTCTGGAACCATCCTAAAATCAAGCCTGAGGAGTTTTTGGACATTCTGGATTGGTCCTTCAAGCAGGTTTATCCCTGGAGCGCGCCTTTGCGCACGTCCGCGCGAGTGTGGGGGAACGCTTACCGTTACGGGGGCTGGGCAGGAGTGAAGGAGGTCGCAGCCTATATCAGCCGGGCGAATAAATTCGACTGGAGCCAGGGGCCCAGGCTGCTGAAAGTCTAGCTGATGCATGAAGATACTACTATTATCCTCTCCGACGGTCCAGCCGGACTTCGATCGCATCGCCCGCCTGCCAAACCTGGGGCTGGTCTCGCTGGCAGCGCACGTGGACGACCTCTGCACCGTCCATGTGGCCGACATCCACGGCATGAAGAATCACCGGGACTACGTTCGCAGGGTCGTCAACAGCTATGATCTGGTGGGCCTGACGGCCATGAGCTTCCAGTATCAGGAGGCTCTCGCCCTGGCGGGCATCGCCAAATCCGCAGGCGCGGAGACGGTCTTCGGAGGCTATCATCCTACCCTAGCCTGCGAGGAGATCGGGGAGTCGGCTGACGCGAAGCTGATCGACTACATCGTGCGGGGAGAAGGCGAGGCCACCTTCCGCGAACTCGTAAAGGCCAAGCTGGAAGGCCGGAGCCAAAAGGAGATCCTGGGCCTCTCCCATCACGATGGCGGAAGAATGGTGCATAATCCGCCCCGGCCGCTGCTGAAGACCGAGGAGATAAAGATGCCCCTGCGTGACGCCCGGCTGATCAAGAAGGGCTTCACCAGTTTTGAGATACCCATCGACTCCGTCGAGACCAGCCGCGGCTGCACCCAGGGCTGCAAGTTCTGCTCCATCAACCTCATGTACGGCCGCAACTTCCGGCGCTTTGCCATCGAGCGGGTCATAGCCGACATCCAGGGCGCAGAAGTGCACGGTGCTGGTTCCATCTTCTTCCCGGACGATAACATAACGTTAGACGTTAAAAGGCTGGAGCGGCTCTGCGAGGCCATCATCGAGGCGGGCCTCACCCACCTGCGCTACAAGACCCAGGCCTCCGCCTCCGGCATCGCCTCCAGCAAGAAGCTCGTGGACAAGATGGGCGAGGCGGGCTTTGACGGCGTCTTCCTGGGCGTGGAGAGTGTAAACCGCAGAAATCTCCAATTCCTGGGCAAGGGCAGGATGTCCGACGATGCGGAGAAGGCTGTGCAGTATTTGCATGATAATAATATTATAGTTTCTACTGGCTTGATTGGAGGCAACCCGGATGACGATCGGGAGGACATGTGGGAGAACTTCCGGCTGGCACGCAGGCTGAAGGTGGACTTCCCGATTTTCTACATCAGCACACCCTATCCAAAGACGCAGATGCGCGCTGAGCTGGAGGAGATGGGGCTGGTCACCAATAATGACTTCACCAAGTACGACGGGCTGCATGCGAATTTACGGACGAAGCACCTCAGCGACGAGGAGGTGGCGTACATCACCTGGGAGATGAACGCCCGCTACTACGATTACCAGTGGCTGCGATACAACAAGGTGAAGCGGCTCTATCCGAAGTGGTTTGCCAAGGAGATGCTGAGGCTCGCGCCCTTCTATGCCAAACGCAAGCTGGCGCTGGCCCTGCGCATGCGCACGCGCGAGGATTTCTTCCGGGAGGACCTGGAGAGCGGGGAGCTATGCAAGGGAGTAACCTGATGCATCATTGTTAAGAGGCAAGGGATGAAAAATGCAACATCAATTGGGAGAAATCGACGAGCCTCTTCCTGAAGGAAAATTGAAATTTGAGGATGCAGCAACAATAGTTCAACGGTCCGTAGTCGCTATAGCTTTCGGGTTGAAAACAAATGGATTGGCATACCCACTCGAACGAGGAAGACGTATGCATTTACCAGTTTGATGGTATTTCAAGGATTTCTGGAGTCCAAGTTCCTTCGCTAGTTCTGTCTTCAGAGGCCGAAAGCAAAAGTATTTGGGGGAGCGAAGTTGGTATTTGTGGATTTCCTACTGGCTGTAATCTTCAAGATACTTCGCTTCAACCCTTTCTTATAAAAACTATCATATCGGGCGCTCCTCTTTATAAGTTCAAGAGATTGGTTAAAGAAAATGGTAGGAACTCTTTGAAAGATGTTATATCACCTAGATATGCATTCGGGTGCTCAATAGCGGCGGGCTTCAGCGGTAGCCCAATGTTTTCAATTAGAGATGATGGACTTGTTATGGGGATGATTGATTGGATGCCTATAGAAGAAGATGAATGGCCATCGAAATTCATTACGAAAGGGTCAATATCCAATGGGGTTTTCTTTTGCGATTCCAACAATGAGAATTCTATCGGTTTTAAAAGGGCATCCTAAATTTAAAGTTCCATAATAATTTTATGAAACTTTGTTCACTGTATTTGCTCGGCGCGTCTTCAAGCCTACATTCTGCACATTTGAGATCTCTTGATAATTCGGGTCAAACAACACTTATTTACCCCAAGCCACCCTATCCATCAGGGGATGAAGACAAGAACCCGTGCAGTATATCAAGATGGAGTCTTGCGGCCCCTGAATAAGCTAAATCTGAGGCAGGGCGAAGAGGTCGAGATCGAGATCACTAATGCCGTTCGCAGAACTAAAGGCATCATCAAAATAGACCCTGAGCTGGGCAAGGAAATAGCGGAAAGCGACGAGCTATCTAGCCTGGAGAGCTAGATGCTTGAAGAGATCCCGGCCAGAAGCAGATTTTTTATTGATTCAAATATATTTATCTATCATTTCCTCGATCTTTCGGAGGCCTGCTCTAATCTGCTTGAAAGAGCAGAGCGCAAAGAGATCAGGGCCTGCACCTCTACCGTAGTTCTGGGCGAAGTGCTGCATAAATTGATGCTATCTGAGGCTGTGGAGAAATACAGGATCAGGCCTCATCAGGCAATACGATATCTAAAAGAGCACCCTGAATCTATCATATCCCTCGAAAAGTGCGAAATGGCTGTGGAAGAGATCCCGGAGTTCAACGTCGAGATTTTGTCGATGGGAAGAGATGCTGTATTTGAGAGCCGAGAGCTGAGAAAACAGTATGGCCTGATGACCAACGATTCTCTGAACCTCTATTCCATGAATAGTAGAGGACTTAAGATAATCGCTACCAACGATAGCGATTTTGATAGAATAAAAGGGATTAATGTGTGGAAGCCTAGCTTAATGCGATAGTAGTATAAATAATCATGCATTTTTTATAATATATCCACCATCTGGACGGGAGTGATGCCCAGACGCAAGCTGCCCTGCGCATGCGCACGCGCCAGGATTTCTTCAGGGAGGATCTGGAGAGCGGGGAGCTGGAGCCGGATCGAGGCGGAGGAGGCGGCCTGAGGATCTGATATTCCCCCGGATAAGGGTTTGTGCAAGAAGAGCTGACAGGAGGCCCGCGCGGCCGGGGTCGCGGCTACTGATCAGAAATCCATAGACCGTTCAATTATTTATTCCAATAACGCCTAAATGCTTTTCATGCCCATTCTTCGAGAAGACAAGGACCTGAAGAGCGCCCTTCAGAGCTGCCGCACCATCTGCGTGGTGGGCATCTCGCCCGATCCCTACAAGCCCAGCTACTTCGTCTCCGACGTCCTGAAGAGCCGCGGCTTCAAGCTATACTTCGTAAATCCGAACTATGCCGGCCAGACCATTCTGGGAGAGAAGGTCTACGCCTCCATCCGTGACATCCCGGATGAGATCGACATCGTGGACGTATTCAGAAGGCCCTCCGCCGTGCCCGCCCTGGCGGAAGAGGCCAAAGAGAAGGGCTTCAAGATCTTCTGGATGCAGCCGGGCACGGAAAGCCCGGAGGCCATAAAGAAGCTCGATAAGGAAGGCTTCAAGATCGTTGCCGGAAGATGCGCCAAGATTGAATCCACCCGATTGCTTTGAGATTGATTTTTTTTGAAAGTTTCTTGCTTTCAAAGAACGCATCAGCGGATGGATAGCGCTATCTTCTCCCCGGCTGACGCGCCCGCGGTCTTCGCAGCATCGGCCATATTGCGGGCCACCTCCAGCTGGCCGTCGGAGCTGATCAGGGCCAGCCATTGTCCATTTGCGACGTCGCCGTAGGTGGTGGCGAAGACGGCGTCGAAGCTCTGGTTGCCCATCGCTACGGTCAGACCACTGCCGTGCGCTATTCCCGCCTCATCCGCCAGCCTTTCCGGTATATTGGTCATCAATCCATTTATTCCCGGCCGGGCTACCGCAAGCCTCACCGGATCTCTTATCTCCGGCCCCACCT
>JAPKYD010000030.1 GCA_026394475.1 Methanothrix sp. | reverse complement strand
GTTCTTTTGAAGAGCGACGTCGACCTGAGTGCCGTCAGCCCTCTCAAGAACGCGGCCATGCAGAGACTCATTTCTCTCACAAAGCGAACAGTTGCCGTCAATCTGGCCGGAGTAGAAGCCGCCCTGAAGACCGGAAAGGTAGCAGGAGGCCGCAGACAGATTAAGGGACGCGAGCTGAACATTGATGTTGTTGCCAATGCCAACGCCCTCGCGGATAAGATAAAGGGACTGTTGCAGGTTGCCCCGGGCGATGACACTAACGTGCGCGTGCTCGGCGGAGGCAAGCAGCTGCTCGTCCAGATTCCCACTACCAGGATCAACGCGGCCTCTGAGTTCGTGGTCGGATTGACCGCAACCGCCGCAGCCACAGTCGAGGCACTCATCGGGCAGTTCAAGGTAGGCATCGTGGATGCACCAATGGTCCACGCCTCCGTCTGGGGCGAGTACCCGAACACTGTGGGCATGTCCGGCGGAAACGTCGCATCTGTTCTCAACATCCCCCAGAACGATGAGGGTCTGGGCTTTGCTCTCAGGAACGTCATGGCCAACCACCTTGCCGCCATCACCAAGAGGAACGCCATGAACGCCGCCGCTCTGGCTTCAATCTACGAGCAGATCGGCGAGTTCGAGATGGGCAACGCCATGGGCATATTCGAGCGCCACCAGCTCCTGGGCATGGCATACCAGGGCCTGAACGCCAACAACATGGTCTACGAATGCGTCAAGGCCAACGGAAAGACCGGAACCATCGGCACAGTCGTGCAGAGCACAGTAGCTAAGGCCGTTGAGGATAAAGTCATCAAGGCCGGCAAGAAGCTGCCCTCTGGCTATGTCTTGTATGAGGCCAACGATGTATCCAAGTGGAATGCCTACTGCGCTGCTGGCGTATTGGCTGCCACCATGGTCAACTGCGGCTCCCTGAGGGGCGCCCAGGCTGTGTCTTCGACGCTGCTGTACTTCAACGATATAATTGAGAAGGAGACTGCTCTGCCCGGATGCGACTTTGGCAGAGTTATGGGAACTGCCGTCGGCTTCTCGTTCTTCAGCCACTCCATCTATGGCGGCGGCGGACCAGGAGTCTTCAACGGCAACCACATCGTAACCAGGCACTCCAGAGGATTTGCTATCCCCTGCGTGGCAGCGGCTGTTGCATTAGACGCTGGCACCCAGATGTTCACGCCTGAGATGACATCTGGACTGGTCGGTGCCATATACGGTGAGATCAAGGAGTTCCGTGAGCCGATTGTATCGGTTGCGGAGGCTGTGTAAGATAGGCGGAAGAAATGGTCACTAAATCAGACACGGAATCGATACAGGTAGAAATTGTCCCGAACAGGTATCTCATGCCAGCCACGGCTCAATCCCTGCTAAATGAGATCTATGAGAACGGGGGCATCATCAGGATAATGATCCACGGCCCCAATCTTCCTAGATCCGTGCCCTATGGCCCCGGAAAAGGTGCTCCTATCGAAGAGAACAGAGATCTCCTCATAGAGGTGGGCGGGCAGGCTTTCGAGCTTAGCGTCAAAGTTGGAAGGATAAGGCTCGAACTGGAAAGCGAAAAATACTTCGATGGGCTCAAGGCGGCGTGTGAGCGAGCGCTGCCCTTCTCCTTTCAGATAAGGCGTGGCAAGTTCTTCCATACCCGTCCGACCTTGACGGATTATGCCAAGTTCGGCAAAGTGGAGGACACGCGCATCCTGGGACTGATCGATCCAAAGGCCAATAAAGATAGATTGGCCATATTGTCTGAAGAAAAGGTGACTATTGACGACAAAGAGGAGAGATAAAATATGGCATACACACCACAATATTATCCCGGAAGCACCTCTGTTGGCATCAACAGAAGGAAGCACATGTCCGGCAACCTCGAGAAGCTCAGAGATATTCCCGAGGCGGACGTCGTGTCGATCATGGGTCACAGGGCCCCCGGTGCCGATTACGCCAGCACTCACCCACCCCTCAAGGAGATGGGCGAGCCTGACTGCCCCATAAGGCAGATCGTCGCCCCCACACCAGGCGCTGCAGCCGGTGACCGTGTCAGATACTCGCAGTGGACAGATTCCTACTACTTCGCACCCTCGGTCCCATACTGGAGATCCTACTGGGGAGCCATCAACTGCAAGGGCTGCGACCCAGGCACCCTGTCCGGAAGGCAGATCATCGAGGCCAGGGAGAGGGATATCGAGGCCTACACCAAAAAGCAGTATGACAGCGAGATGACCGATGTCGCCCTCTGTTCCATGAGGGGCTGCACTGTGCACGGCCACTCCCTGAGGCTGGAAGAGAACGGCATGATGTTCGATATGCTGGCCAGGACAGAGATGGGCAAGGACGGAAACGTCTATGCGGTCAAGGACCAGGTCGGCATCCCACTGGATAAGAAGGTCAACCTGGGCAAACCCATGAGCGAAGCTGAGGCCAAGAAGAGAACCACCATCTTCCGGGTGGACGGCGTTTCCATGCATGGAAAGGTCGGCGCCAGGAAGTATGACGAGGCCGTTGAAGCTATGCACCACATGTGGGACCTGCGCAGCAAGTGGGGTTACAGGCCAGAGTAAAGGTGGGTGATAAAAAATGGCAGTCAAGCACACCAAGAAGCTATTCATAAAAGCTCTTAACAAGAAATTCGCAACTGAACAGAAACTACTCGCGTCTAAAGGGATTAAGGAAGATAATATCCAAGACACGAAGACCGGATATTTGAGACTTGGACCCGACCAGAGCGCCCGCAAGAGGGAGTTCATGGAGTACGCCAAGAAGCTCGAGGGCAAGCGTGGCATGACCGGCTACAACCCCTATGTCCACTGCGGCGGAATACCCCTGGGACAGAGGCAGCTCGTACCATACAAGCTCTCCGGAACTGAGTATGTGGTAGAGGGCGACGACCTGCACTTCGTCAACAACCCCGCCATGCAGCAGATGTGGGATGACATCCGCAGGACCATCATTGTAGGCCTGGATATGTCCCACGAGGTGCTGCAGAAGAGGCTGGGCAAAGAGGTCACACCCGAGACCATCAACAACTATCTCGAGATCCTCAACCATGCCATGCCCGGCGCAGCCGTGGTTCAGGAGCACATGTGCGAAACGCACCCTGGACTTGTCGACGACTGCAACGTCCGCGTCTTCACGGGCGACGATGCCCTTGCTGATGAGATCGATGACCAGTATGTGATCGACCTCAACAAGCTCTTCCCCGCTGAGCAGGCCGAGGCCATCAAGGCCGCTATCGGCAAGACCACCTGGCAGGCCATCCACGTCCCGACCATCGTTGTGCGGTCCTGCGACGGCGGCACCACCTCTCGGTGGAGCGCCATGCAGCTGTGTATGACCTTCATCGACGCCTACAACATGTGCGCCGGTGAGGCCGCTGTGGCTGACCTGGCCTATGCCGCCAAGCACGCTGCCGTTCTGCAGATGTCCGAGATGCTGCCCGCTCGCCGCGCCCGCGGCCCCAACAACCCCGGCGGTCTCTCCTTCGGATTCATGGCAGACATGGTCCAGACCTCCAGGACAAATCCCGCAGATCCAGTCAAGGTCTCCCTGAACGTGGTCGCCGCAGGCTCTATGCTCTACGACCAGATCTGGCTGGGAAGCTACATGTCCGGCGGTGTCGGATTCACCCAGTACGCCACTGCAGCCTACACCAACGACGTCCTGGACGACTTCTGCTACTACGGCGTCGATTATGCCGTGGACAAGTACGGCGGATTCGCCAAGGCCCCCAAGACCATCGATGTCGCCAAGGAGCTGGCCACTGAGACCAACGCCTACGGTATGGAGCAGTACGAGTCCTTCCCGACCCTGCTTGAGGATCACTTCGGCGGGTCCCAGAGGGCATCGGTGCTCGCAGCCGCATCCGGCATCACCTGCGCCATCGGCACCGGCCACAGCCAGATCGGTCTGGCAGGCTGGTACCTGAGCATGCTCCTGCACAAGGAAGGCTGGGGACGCTTGGGCTTCTTCGGATACGACCTGCAGGATCAGTGCGGTCCGACCAACGTGTTCTCCTACCAGTCCGACGAGGGCAACCCGCTGGAGCTGAGGGGCGCCAACTACCCGAACTACGCCATGAACGTAGGTCACCAGGGCGAGTATGCAGGCATCTCCAGCGCCGCTCACGCCGGCCGCATGGACGCCTTCGCCTGCAACCCGCTGATCAAGGCAACCTTCGCCAACCCGGCTCTAGTCTTCGACTTCGCCGATGTTCGCGGCTGCTTCGGCAAGGGCGGAGCACGCGAGTTCCGCGCTGCAGGCGACAGGGCCCTGGTCATGCCCGCTGTGTAAGCCGCAAGGCTTACAACCCTTTCTTCTTTTTTTGGCATTTTGGCAGATGCGATCTGTTTTAGTTGCTGCAACTTTTTCACGCCATCGACAAATGCACAAAAAGAATGAATCTGGTTCAAGCTGCAGAAAATCCTGATCCAAAGCTCAGGCCAAGATTGCAAAAACAAATCTTAAATTATATAATCTCAATCAGAATTCTATTTTAATGCTATGCTCATCATCAAGGACATTATTCCAGGTTTGGCAGTCATCATCGGGCCCGCAGAAGGGCCACCTGTCTCCAGGCCAAAGGAGCCCATCATCTCCTTATTGAATCGATCCGAGATCTCATCGAAGATCCGCTTGTAAGCTTTGCAGTGGGGATCGACTCCCTTTATTTCTCCGCTGGCAGGGACCATGGCGTTGTAGGGGCAGCCGCCCCGGCAATATCGGATGTGCTTGCAGCCCTTGCATTCTCTGTCCACGTGCTCCTTGAACTGGAGCATGCGCACTCCCGCGGCTGAATGGGCCAGATCCTCCTGGCTGGGACGGTCGTGAACATGGCCCATGACATATTGGGGCATGCCGACAAAGCGATAACACGGATAGATGCTTCCATCTGGACCCACGGCAAAGGTGCTCTCCATGCAGTCCACGAAAGTGCAGACTGTGCCTCGATTGGTGAAGACGCACCTGCAGTAGTCGTTGATGTTCCGAACCTCGATCCGACCCATGTTCTCCAGATATTTGTCCAGGAGATAGACCAGCAGCTCGCCATACTCCCCGGGATCGAGAGCCCATTTATCCGGGCCATGGCTTCGTAAAGATGGCAGTGCGGGATGAAGCTTGAGAGTCAAGCCATTCTCCAGGAAATAGTTGAAGATGTCCTCCTTGAACTGCACGGAATAAGAGGTAAAGGTGCAGATGAACTGCACCTGCAGGCCGTGCTCCCTGGCAATCTCATAGCCTCGCATGGTCCTCTCGTAGTATCCTTCCGACCTTTGCAGATCATTAAGGGCCTCTGGACCGTCCAGGCTGGAGCCGATGGGAATATCGTACTCTGCCAGGACCTGGGCCAGCTCCGGGGTGAGCTTCCAGAGGTTGGTCTGCAGAGCGAAGTTTGGATTGAGATGATTCAACTCCCCGGAGAGCAGGGGCAGGGCTTTCCTGTAGAAATCCGCTCCAGCGAGCAGCGGCTCGCCTCCGTGGAAGGTGAAGGTGACGGGATCATCGCGGAAATTCTTGAGCCATTGCACCACCTCATAGATGGTCTCAATGCTCATCATAGGAGATCCTTCCTCGGAGCTCCAGCAGTAGCTGCATTTGGAGGGACAACCTAAAGTAGGGATTATCATGATGTGAAAAGGCTTTTTCTGCTTCATCATTTTTTGGCCTTCTTCAAAGTTATGTTTTCGTTATGACTAACTGCTAATAAGCTTATTGATTATAGGTGCGGGCTGTATCCTGCCAGTGAATTGGCGGGGATTAGCCCTGTGGACTCCTAAATCCCCAGAGCGTTGACGGCCTCGATCAATTCCTGGAAGGCCTCAACCTCCAGGTCCAAAACCTCCTGTCTGCTCATGGAGATGCTCATCTCGCCGTCCACGGTGAGCCTGTCCGGGCCTCGCACCACCAGCCTATCCCGGCCGTCGCGGCTAAGGGCCTTTCTGATCTCCTTATCGTGAGCCAGGGTTCTGCCGGGGATGATGACTGTCTCCTTGACATCGGCCAGATCCAGATTCATGAAGTCCTCCAGAGTAATCAGGCAGCCCACGTCCTTTTTCACCGCAACCACATTCACCCGGCCGCTCAGTTCCTGGAAGATGGCTGCGAGCATGGGACGGGCGATGGAGCTGGTGATGATGGTAGCAGCTCGCCTCACCTCCGGCAGCCGCCGTATCTCCTCCCGGTGCATGGCTAAAGCGAAGGGCGCGCCAGTGCCGGGGTCCCAGAGAGGGGTTCCCGTCACCCGGAAGCTGTGCCGCTCTGCTGTCTGTGTGACGATCCTTCGAAAATCCTCGACCGTGTGAGGCGTCACGCCGGGAATTATGGGCTCATTTCCCAAGATCAAGCCCTGATCGCGGGTGTTGGCAAATCTCATGAGGATCAGACCGTTGGCTCCCATCTCCTCCAGGTCACAGCAGGTCTTCTCCAATTCTGGGCCATCGTTGACGCCAGGGATGAGCACTGCAGCGCAGTAAACGTCGCAATTCTGGCAGAAGAGGTCGAGGTTGGAGAGGGCGACCTCGGGATGCTTGTCGCCCATGTACTTTCGCCGCAGCTCGGGCCTTGTGGAAAAGACGGTGAAGGAGACCTCTTTCACGCCCGCATCCACGAGGCGCAGGGCCTCATCTTCGCTGCGAAAGCCCTTTCCGCTGGTGTAGCTCAGATGAATGGGAACAAATCCCTGTCCCACCATCTTTGCCAGCGGCAGAAGATCGGGGTAGCAGCTCAGATCCCCGCCACCGCTGATGGTGACCTTGTCGGGAATGGAGCCAAAAGCTCTCTGGGCCACCTCGAAGACCACGACGTCGAGCGGTTTGAAGCCCGGATAGCCCTCCACGATGGCGCGGGAGCAGTAGTCGCAGCCCTTCTGGAACGGCATGCAAAACTTGCAGCCGAAGGGCTTCACATCCCGAACTCCTTTGAAATAACAGTAGCTGCAAAAGCCCCTGCAGTCCAAGCCCGGCCTTCCCCCGACGTCGGCAAGTATCTCCATGCTGCAAAGGGCTCTGCCAGAGGGTAAATAAGTTTTGGGCTCTCAGAGATATCTGCTTCAATAGATCTCATTTGATATCTCAAAGTATGCCTTTTCATGCTGACATGCCGGGCATTCCTCGGGAGCCTCGTTTCCCTCATGGAGGTATCCGCAGTTGCGACATCTCCAGACGACTTTCTCACTTCTCTTGAAGATGGTGCCCTCCTCCAGGTTCTTTAGAAGGGCACGATACCTGTTCTCATGCCCTTTCTCGGCAACGGATATGCGACGGAATGTATCGGCGACCTTGGGAAAACCTTCTTTCTCAGCCATACCTGCAAATCCTGGATACATCGTGGTGTTCTCGTACTGCTCGCCGTCGGCAGCGGCCTTGAGATTGGCCTTGGTATCCCCGATAACGCCAGCTGGAAAGAACCCATTGATTTCCAACATTCCACCATCGAGCAGCTTGAAGAACACCTTCGCATGCTCTTTTTCGTTGTCAGCCGTGTCAAGGAATATGGCCGCAATCTGCTCATAGCCTTCTTCTCTGGCCTGGGAGGCAAAATATGTGTATCTGTTCCTAGCCTGGGATTCCCCAGCGAAAGATAACAATACATTCTTCTCGGTCTTTGTACCCTTAAGGCTCTTCATTCTCTCGTCTCCGATATATTGTTAATAACTGATCCTCAATTAAAGCTTCAGCCCCTCAGCTACACGCCTGCCTAGCTCAATGTCGGCTTTGCCTAGATTTTCAACCATGCGCTTTTGAATCAGTCTATCTGCTTTTCCTAGCGAATCAACGATATTGTCCACCAGATGATCCTGATCTATCTTGCTCAAGGAGCGGTAGCGCTGGCCCGCCTGCTCGAAATCGTTGGTCAGGCTGATCTTTTGGCGCATCACATCTCCTTCCAGATGGTAGCTTTCAGCCGGCGTAGCCGGTGCCTCTCGGGGCTCTCCCTCCGCCAGGGTGTTGGGCTCATAGTTGACCGTTCCTCCGCCATAGGGCGCATACTGCATGGCACCATCGCGCTGGTTGTTGTTGACAGGCACAATAGGCCGGTTTATCGGCAGTTCTAGGTAATTGGCACCAAGTCTGTATCTCTGGGTATCCGCATAGGCAAAGGCCCTGCCCTGCAGAAGCTTATCGGCAGAAAGGTCAATTCCTGGCACTATCGAGGCCGGGCAGAAAGCCGCCTGCTCAACTTCGGCAAAGAAATTTTCTGGATTTCGATTCAATACCATTCTGCCCACCGACATCAGTGGGTAGCTATCCTCGGGCCAGGTCTTGGTGACGTCCAACGGATCGAAGGAGAGCTTCAGCTCATCGGCGATCTCCATTATTTGAACTTTCAACTCGTACTCGACTGTTTTGCCTGATGCTATGGTGTCGTAGAGGTCGCGGGTGGCAATATCTGGATCAACACCAGCCAGGCGGGTGGCCTCGTGACGGTCGATGGTCTCTATCCCGGCCAACGGTTTCCAGTGATACTTAACATAAACGGCCTTGCCTTCGGAGTTCACCCACTTGTAGGTGTTCACGCCAAATCCTTCCATGGTACGATAGCTTTTGACGGTGCCGCGGTCGGAAAAGAGCCAAGTAATCATATGAGTGGATTCGGGAGTTAAAAAGATAAAATCCCAGAAACGACTGTTTGCTGAGGAGGCGGTAGGTATATTGGTGTCAGGAGCAGGCTTGAAGGCGTGAACCATATCGGGGAACTTTATTGCATCTCTGATGAAGAAGACCGGGAGGTTGTTCCCGACTAGGTCGTAGTTTCCCTCTTCCGTATAGAACTTCACTGCGAAGCCCCTTGGATCACGAACGGTATCCGCAGACCCTTTTGCCCCTACCACCGTTGAGAACCGGACGAAGACGGGAGTCTGATTCTTCGGTTCTTGAAGGAATTTGGCCCTTGTGTACTTGGCCATGCTCTCATAAACCTGGAAGTAGCCGTGCGCACCGGCTCCTCTGGCGTGAACCACGCGCTCAGGAATTCGTTCTCTATTGAAGTGTGCCAGCTTCTCGATAAGATGCACGTCCTGCAGCAGGACTGGTCCGCGCTGGCCAATGGTCAGAGAGTTTTGATTGTCCGAGACGGGGACTCCCTGATTTGTTGTAAGGTATTTGTTCTTCATGAATCTTTAATATGATGCAAAAGTTTTATTTAAGAATGATTATTACATAATAATCGCTAATGAGCGACATTCAGGAATTAGAAGCTTCCATAATCAAAGCACTCAGGGGAAAAGGGTATAAGGCTACTCCGCAGCGGATAGCAATTAGTCGATTTGCATTGCGCAATCATGACCATCCAACGGCACAGAGAATCTACAGTGACGTAAAGAAAGTGTACCCAACGGTAAGTCTTGCGACCGTTTACAAGACCATTCAAATTCTTAAAGAAGTTGGTTTGATCCAGGAATTGAATTTGCCGAAAGATCAAACAAGATTTGATTCCGATATGGAACCTCATATAAACCTGATCTGCCTAGGATGCGGCAACATAAGAGATTTTGAGGACCCTGCCGTGCGGGAGATAATAGTCAAGGTTTCCGCTGCTGAAGAATTTGCTGCGATAGGGCAACGTTTCGACATGTATGGCCTTTGCCAAAGCTGCAACCAAAAAAAGGCAGGCCAACCTATCAGGAGCTAGATCTCCAGATAAAGGCGGATGCTGTAGACGGTGGCCACTCCCAGGATTACGGAGAGCGTCAGCGCGAGGATCTGCAACATGAACTCGTTCATTTTATCACCTCTATCCTTGCAGGCGTTTCTTTTGGGCCTGGTTCTGAAGGACCCAATACCTGAGCGGATTTCACGCCCGTGATGATAGCCACCAGCCTCACCCTGCCCTCGAAGTCCGGCCTGATCATCGCTCCCCAGATGACATTTGCTTTCGGGTCCAGCTCCTGGGTGAGCGCTCCGGCGATGGCTGCCGCCTCTTTCAGGGTCAGATCCGGCCCTCCGGTCATGTGCAACAGACAGGCCTTTGCGCCGCGACAGTCCACCTCCAGCATCGGATTTTTCAGGACGGAGCGCACGATCTTCTCCGGGCCCTTTCTCACGCTCCCCTCGCCAACGAAGATGAAGGAAGCTCCGCCGGTGCTCATTATCGTCCGGACGTCTGCAAAGTCCAGGTTGATCTGCGATGGCTGGGTAAGGGTCTCGGTGAGCCCTTTGATGATCTCAGCTATGATCTGATCGACGACGGAAAAAGCTTTTTCCAGGGGCAGGTCGGGTGCACAATCCAGGAGGCGGTTGTTGTCCAAGACGATTAGCGTATCGGCGCAGGCCCATAGCCTCTCCAGGCCCTCCTCCGCGACCAAGACTCGCGCCCGCTCCATATGAAAGGGCGTGGTCACCATTGCCACCACTATCGCGCCCTTCTCCGTGGCTAGCCCGGCCACCACTGGCGCAGATCCTGTGCCCGTGCCGCCACCCATTCCGGCGGTCACGAAGACCATGTCCGCCCCATCGAGCAGATGATCCAGCTTCGTCACTGCCTGCTCCGCCGCCTTCCTGCCTACTTCGGGATCTCCCCCCGTGCCGAGGCCGCGGGTGAGATCTCCTCCCATCAGGATCTTCTTGTCTGCTTCGACCATCTTCAGATGCTTGCGGTCAGTGTTGATGGCCACCGTCCTTGCACCCTCCAGGCCGATGCGAACGAGACGGCTCACGGTGTTGCTGCCCGCGCCTCCGCAGCCCACCACCACAATCTTGGCCTTGCCGAAGCTCTCCTCATCCTCCTCCGAAGACTGGAAGATCTCCCGAAAATCGGGCTCCATCTCTTTCCCCCTTCATCGCCAGAGTTTTAGGCTGAATTATGTTATAGAGTAATAATAATTGTAAATAAGAATTATTTATAGATATGAGGTTCCGACTCGGGACATCCGATTGGGATAGCTTTATCATCAATTGAGTCCAGCGATGGCGATATGGCTCTGGATGAGGTCAAGGTCACAAGGGCAATTGTGGAGAGCTACCTGGAAAGCTTTCTAGACATCACGGATGTGGACGTGGCTTTAGTGGGTGCCGGTCCTGCCAATCTCGTTGCCGCCAAGCGGCTCGCAGAGGCTGAAGTCAAGACGGTTCTCTTCGAGAAGAGGCTCTCCGTGGGGGGCGGCCTCTGGGGTGGAGGCATGATGTTCCCCAGGATCGTGGTGCAGCAGGAGGCCTGCCGCATTTTGGATGAGTATGGGATCTGGTATCGCGAGCACGGCGAGGGCTACTTCATAGCCGACGCCATCGAGACCGTCGCGAAGCTGACGGCAGGCGCCATCGACGCCGGGGCGAAGATCATCAACCTGGTAGCAGCCGAGGACGTGATGATCCGCGAGGGGGATAGGGTGGTGGGCCTAGTCATCAACTGGACGGCAGCGGAGATGGCCGGCCTGCATGTCGACCCTCTCTCCATCCGCGCCAGGTTCGTCATCGACGGCACCGGCCATGAGGCGGCGGTCTGTCGCGTCGTGCAGAGAAAGATTCCAGGCGCCATCATCGGTGCGGAGGGCGTCAAGGGCGAGAAGCCCATGTGGGCGGAGATGGGCGAGAGGACAGTGGTGGAGATGACCCAGGAGGTCTATCCCGGCCTCATAGTCGCAGGAATGGCTGCGGCTACTGTCTGCGGTGGACCGAGGATGGGCCCCATCTTCGGAGGGATGCTCCTCTCGGGAGAGAAGGCTGCTCGGCTGGTCATCGAGAATCTGGGAATCTAAGATGCCGATCCTCCGGGGCGCAGCAGATCTGGCAGAATACATCGGCAAGAACTACTCCGGCCGCGTGGTGGAGGTGGGTGCGGGCCATGTCCCGGATGTGGCCCTGAGCCTGATGCAGGGCTCGCAGGTCTTGCAGGTCGTGGCCACTGACAAGGAGGAGCGCCCCCTGGGCGGCCTCTCCGTAGAGAAGGACGACCTTTTTTCTCCGCGGTTTGATCTATACCAGGGGGCGAGCCTGCTCTACTCCATCCGGCCTCCTCTGGAGCTGCAGCTGGCCATGGGCGCGCTGGCACGCCGAATTGGCGCCGATGTCCTGGTCCGGCCCCTGGCGGATGAGATAGCAGACCTGCCAGGCTTCTGCCGGTCGCTGGTAAATGTCGGCGAGGCCAGATTCTACCTCTTCCGGCTAGAGATTTAGCCTCGGTACAATCTTCTTGAGAACCTCGGCTACTAATACTACCAGCAAGGATGCGGCCAGGATCATTCCCCAGCTTTCCGGCGGCAGCGGCGTTGTGCCGAAGATGGACTGCATGAAGGGCACGTAGACGACTGCTAAAAGGGCCAGCAGTGACGCCGCAATTCCCAGTATCAGCTTCTTATTGCCGAATGGATTCATCCTCAGCACCGACTCTTCCAGAGATCGGCTGCTGTAGGCGTTGAAGACCGTGAAGAATCCCAGTCCCATGAAGGCCACGGTGCGGGCATATTCCAGATCCTTCCCAGCGTTGAGCGCAGCGGCGTACAGTCCCAGCGAGCCGACGACGATGGCTGCTGAGATTCCAATGGTATAAACGAGCAGGCTGCGGGAGGGCATGGGCTCTCTCGGATCACGGGGATTCTTATGCATGATATCCGCATGGGCGGGCTCCACGGCCAGGCCGATGGCCGGGAACTCCTCGGCCACGACGTTTATCCAGAGGATCTGCACCGCCATCAAGGGAACCGGCAGCCCCAGCATCACTCCCAGAAAGATTGTGGCCAGCTCGGCGAAGCTGACGGACAGGAGGTAGGATGCTCCCTTTCTGATGTTGTCGTAGATCCTTCTCCCTTCCTCGACGGCGGCAACGATGGTGGCAAAGTTGTCGTCCGAGATGACCATGGAGGCGGCCTCCTTCGCCACCTCCGTGCCCGTCCTGCCCATGGCCACTCCGATGTCCGCCGCCTTCAGGGCAGGCGCGTCGTTTACCCCGTCGCCGGTCATGGCCACGATATTTCCTTGGTGCTGCAGGGCCTGGACGATGCGCACCTTATGCTCGGCCGTGACCCTGGCAAATACCGATACCTCTTCAATCCTGCTCTGAAGAGCAACATCATTCATTTCCTCGATCTCCGCTCCCTCGATGACCTCGCCCTGGCCTATGCCCAGCTCTCTGGCTATCGCTTTCGCGGTCAGACGGTGGTCTCCAGTGATCATGACCGGCCTTATGCCTGCCTGCCGGCAGGTTTGAATAGCGGCCACAGCTTCGTTTCTGGGCGGGTCCATCATGCCAGTCAGGCCTGTGAAGATCAGCTCCGATTCGACGTAGCTCATCTCCAGAGGCTCGTGCTCATCCATGGGCTTCCAGGCCAGGGCCAGCACTCTCATGGCCTTCTCTGCCATGCTGTCTGCAGCTGTCAGGATGGTTTCGCGATCTTCTTTGGTTATGGGGCGAATTTTGCCTAGATCAAGGATGCATGTGCATCTTTCCAGAACCACCTCAGGAGCGCCCTTGACGTTCACCACCAGACCTTCTTCTTGGGATCGGTGAACGGTGGTCATTCGCTTGCGGTCCGAGTCAAAGGGATACTCGACGATCTCAACATTGGCGTTCCTGACGGCTTCCAGGAGCCCTGCCTTTTTGGCGGCGACAATCAGCGCTCCTTCCGTAGGATCTCCAATGATGTGCCACTTTCCGCCGGAGGGATCGATATCGGCATTGTTGCAGAGCACTCCGATCTTCAGAAGCTGGGCCAGATCATCGCTCCTAGGATCTACCGCTTTGCCGCTCTCCAGGAAATCACCTTCTGGCTCGTACCCAGAGCCGGTGACCTGCACGGATCGATAGGTGCGAATCTCGCGCACCGTCATCTCGCCTGTGGTCAGGGTGCCGGTCTTGTCTGTGCAGATGACCGTTGTCGAGCCGAGAGTCTCGACCGCGGGAAGGCTGCGGATGATGGCGTTCTTCCTGGCCATGGCTTGGGTCCCGAAGGCCAGAGCTAAGGTGACCACGAAGGGCAGGGCCTCGGGAACTCCTGCCACCGCCAGGGCGATGGCCGTTATCAGGGTATCCATGATGGGCGAGCCTCTGGCCACTCCAACGGCGAATACGGCCAAGGATATGGCCAGCACCAAAACTGCCTGCCTCTTGGCCAGCTGGGCAAGCTTTGCTTTTAGCGGCGGATCTGCTGGCTTTTGCATGATCAAGCTCGAGATCCGGCCAAGCTCGGTTTGCGGTCCCGTGGCCACTACCACCGTTCTGCAGTTGCCGTAGGAGATGATGGTGCCCATGAAGACCATATTTCTCCGGTCTGCCAGGGGCGTGCCCTCCGGCAAAGGCGCAGGATCTTTCTTCACCGGCATAGACTCGCCCGTTAAAGATGCCTCGATGACCTCGAGCTGTGTCTCGTCGACGACGCGCCCGTCGGCAGGCACCTTGTCGCCGGCTTCGAGGTAGATCACATCTCCCGGCACGAGATCTCTGGCAGGCAAAGAGACCATCCGCCCGTCTCTTGAGACGTCAGCCTCCGGAGCCACCATCTCTCTCAATGCCTCCATGGCCCGCTCTGCTTTGTACTCCTGGAGAAATCCTATGACCGCGACGAGGAGTACTATCCCCAGGATCACGTAGGCGTTGGTGAGCTCGCCGGCGAGGATGGATATCAGCGCTGCGAAGATCAGCACCAGTATGAGGTATTCCTTGAACTGGCTCAAGAATATCTTCCAGGGAGATGGTTTGGAAGGGCTCGCCAGCAGGTTGGGACCTTGCTTTGCCAGGACTCTTGCCGCTTTTTCCGAGTCCAATCCATTTGGCCCGGACCCCAGGGTGGCGAGGGCCTTCTCGGAAGTCATGCTGTGCCAGGACGTCATCTTGACCTCTAGTCTGCAGGGTGGAAGATCAGGAACTACGTTGATTGTAGAAATACTTTATCATGACATCCTCTCCCCATAGATAAAAGCGACCTTTTTTTGCGAATCAATTCAACGATGCTTGAAACTCCTTTAAATTATTTAATGACATCATAAAATTTCCTTTGGCAAATTCCATTAGGTCTTCCTTGCCAAATCGATAATTTTAAATATTAAAAACTAAAATTATTAAGATAGATTTGAGGGGGACATTTATGGGAACAGGTTATAACTGGACGGGGGATACGATTGTCAGAGACACGGTTATGATGGATAAGAGGGCCGTCCTCGGCAATTCCAGCGTTTATATCCCCACTGACATTAGGGAGTGGATCTCTTCCACGGAGAGCGAAGTGATAATCAGAGCCCTGCAGGAGATCGGTCTGCCAGAGGCGCGTGAGGCTGGCACCTTCGACCTGCGGGCCTGGAGGATTTGGGATTTTATTGCCCGGTCGGTGGAATATATCACCGACAAACAAGCCTATGGGCTGGAGGACTTCTGGCTCTTCCCTGAGGAGACGCTTATGCTATGCAAAGGCGATTGTGAGGACTCCTCCTTCCTTTTGGCCACCCTTCTGCTGGCCAGCGGTGTATCCGAACACTGCGTGCGGGTCGTTCTGGGAAGGGTCACCTCTCCGGATGGAACTTACGGCCATGCCTGGGTCGTCTACCAGAGTGAGTCAGGTGTGTGGTGCCTGCTGGAATCCACTCTGGATTCAGCTCCCTCCAAACTTGTGCCCGCAGATCCCTTCACCCAAACGGGCGGCCAGTATCAGTACCAGCCTCAGTTCTGCCTGAACGCCTCTCACCTCTGGTCGATGACTCCTGTTAAAGCGCAGATGGCCGATTACCTAAAAATTCGCAGCAAAACACGGAAGACGGAAAAGGCCTTTCCGTCCCTGTCAGGCGTCAAGAGATCACGTTAGAGACTGACGTATCGATAATCCTATCTTTGTCGGGCAAAAACCCTGGCATTTCAATCTTTGCTGGAGCGGATCTTCTCCAGCATCTTCTCCATATCGATCCAGTGACTGCCCTCCCAGTAGAGTTTTCCGCAGCCTTCACACTTCCACGTTGCCTTTTCCGCGAGGTGGACTTTCTGCAAAATGCAGTTGCAGAGCGTGCATCTCTGGGGCCTCAGCTCCAGAGGAACGCCCATTTGGGCCATCTCCCGAAGCTGCTCATCCAGCCGGGAGGCCTTGATGAGGATGCATTCTGCTTGCCTCCTTCGGCAAGCATCGGCCAATCTTTTGTCTCTGGTAACGAGCGTTCTCTTTTCCCTTATTGCCCTCTGCAAAAGCTCGCTGTCGCTGGCATTTTCAGGGTTGGCCACATCCATGCCCAGCAGCCGCAGCCACCTTCCCAGGCGCAGGAGCATCTGGTCCACAAGAAAGCGTTCCACGCTTCTCCTTAAGCATCCGCAACTATTTATCGATTGATTACGCCCTCTTCTTCATGAAGAAGGCGATGAGCAATGTGGACGTCGCTGCCATGGCAAGAGAGCTCCAGGACAGGATTTCGGGCGGCTTCGTGGGCAAAGCCTACCAGCAGTCTTCGGACAAGATCTGGCTGGCGGTTCAATCTCCGGCCGAAGGCAGGCTCGATCTGCTCTTGGAGGCCGGGAAGCGCGTCAACATCACACGTAAAGAGCGTCCGGCCTCCAAGACGCCTCCGCAGTTCCCCACCATGCTTCGCCATCGCCTTTCCGGGGGCAAGATCGTGGATATCCGGCAGCACGACTTCGACCGCGTCCTGGAGATCTCTGTGGAGCGCTCAGGCCTGTGCCACTATCTCATCGTCGAGCTCTTCCCGAAAGGGAGCATGGTGCTGCTGGACGAATCGCGGCAGATCCTCACCATGCTCAGGAAGATGGTCTTTCGGGGCAGTAAGATGGCAGCCGGAGAAAAGTACCTTTATCATCCCGGCCAGCTCGATCCCAGGACGATCTCCCGGGAGGAACTCTCCAGCTGGCTTGCTTCTGCCGGCCAAGATCTGGTAAGATCCCTGGTGAGGGGCCTGAACATGGGCGGAACCTACGGGGAAGAGGTCTGCCTGGTCGCCGGAGTGGACAAGAACAAGCCCGCCGCCGAGCTTAACGCGGAGGAGATCCGCCGCGTTCATCAGGCTCTGCGAGAGGTCTTTCTGGATGAGACCTTCGATCCACACATCGTCCTTAAAGAAGGCGAGCCCATTGATGTCCTCTCCCGGCCGCTGAGGATCTACGAAGGACTGGAGCAAAAAAGCTTTGCCACCT
Organism: Methanothrix sp.; assembly: GCA_026394475.1. Taxonomy (GTDB): domain Archaea; phylum Halobacteriota; class Methanosarcinia; order Methanotrichales; family Methanotrichaceae; genus Methanothrix. Next base: position 8,727 of record JAPKYD010000030.1, on the reverse strand, counting down.
TCAGCGAAGCTCTGGACGCCTTCTTCGTGGAAACGGCAGCGCAGGCGCCCCGTCAGGACCCGTTGGACCGCAGGATCCAGCTGCAGCGCAAGGCCGTTGAGGAGTTCGAGGCCCAGGAGAAGGCACTGATCCAGAAAGGCGAGTTGGTCTATCAGAAGTATGGGGAGATTGAGCAGATCCTCAAAGTAGTAGCCGATGCCAGGGCCAGGGGATTCTCCTATGCCCAGATCTGGAACAGGATCAGCGGCTCGGACCTGCCCCAGGCCAAGACCATCCTCTCCCTGGACGGCAGGGGCGAGATGAAGATATTTTTGGACAGCACGGAGCTGGAGCTGAATGCCGGCCTGAGCGTGCCCCAGAATGCCCAGAGATATTACGAGAGAGCCAAGGAGATGTCAAAAAAGGCCGCAGGTGCGAAAATTGCGCTGGCCATCACCGAGGAGCTCAAGGCCAGCAAGGCCGAGCCCAAGAAGACCCGATTGGGTCAAGCTCCGCGGAAGAGGAAGCCCAAGTGGTATGAAAGATTCCGCTGGTTTTACTCCTCGGACGGCTTCCTCGTGATCGGTGGCCGGGACGCGGACGGCAATGAGGAGATCTATGCCAAGTATCTGGAGAAGCGCGACCTGGCGCTTCATACGGATGCTCCCGGCGCTCCCCTCACGGCGATAAAGACAGAAGGAGAGGAGGTTCCCGAGAGCACCATCCTGGAGGCGGCGCAGTTTGCGGCGAGCTACTCATCCGCCTGGAAGGCCGGCCTGGCCGCAGCCGACTGCTATCTGATCAAGGGCGATCAGGTCACCAAGACGCCGGAGCACGGCGAGTTCCTGAAGAAGGGCGCCTTTGTCATCCGCGGGGAGCGCAGGTACTTCAGAGATATGCCTTTTAGCATCGCGCTTGGCATAGCGGATGGCATCCTGATCGGCGGGCCGGTCTTGGCGGTGAAGCCCAAAGCCGATCCAGTGGTGGAGATCGAGCCGGGCGAGTTCAATGCCGACGATCTGGCGAAGCGCATTTACCGGCTGTTCTCCGAAAAAGTGGAGGACAGGGCTTACCTGAAATCTGTCGCCTCCGTGAATCAGATCGTCCAGTTCCTGCCGCCGGGGGGATCGGGAATGAAGGAGTAAAAGCTAAGCGTTCGGCTAGAGATATACTATTATGATCTTCCTGGCCGATGTTCAAAATGCAGCCCAGGTACTCATTGGCAAGATCCTCCGAACCCCTCTGATCTACTCACCCACCTTCAGCAAAATGACCGGCGCGGAAGTGTACATCAAGCTTGAAAATCTGCAAACCGGTGGATCCTTCAAGATCCGTGGAGCCACTTACAAGATTCAATCTCATCTGGGGCATCTGGGCACCAAGGGCGTCGTGGCCGCCTCCGTAGGCAACCACGCCCAGGGCGTGGCCCCGGCAGCTCGCGCTGCTGGCGTGCCTGCTACTATTATTATGCCAACTTGGGCCTCCATTGCCAAGCAGGAGGCCACCCGGGGCTACGGGGCGGAGCTGATCCTGAGAGGAGAAAGCCTGGCTGAGAGCATCGAAATTGCCAGGAAACTGGCTCTTGAGACGGGAAGGATGTTCATTCATCCTTACGACGACGAGGAGGTCATCGCCGGCCAGGGAACCATCGGCCTGGAGATTCTGGATGACCTGCACGATCCCGACTTTATCCTCATTCCCGTGGGTGGTGGCGGCCTGATAGCTGGCATAGCCACAGCAGTGAAAGCCCTCAGGCCCGTGACTCGCGTGGTGGGCGTCCAGGCCGCAGCCTGCCCCTCTGCCCTCAAGGCCATGAAATCAGGAAAGCCTGTGGCTCTGGAAGATGTCGAGGAGAAGAACTCTCTCGCCGATGCCATCATGGTTACTCAGGTGGGAGAGGCAGACTATCCCATCCTTCAAAAGCTGGTGGACGAGATAGTAACAGTAGACGAGAACCAGATCTCCTCTGCCATGTTGTTCTTGCTGGAGCGCAAACGAATTCTAGCGGAGGGCGCAGGAGCGGTCCCTCTGGCAGCCCTTCTTGGCCCGGCTTTTGAGCTTCCCAAGGGCAGCAAGGTGGTGCTGGTGATCAGCGGCGGCAACGTGGACAGCCTGCTCTTGGACAGGGTGATCCATCAGGGACTGCGGCAGGAGGGCAGACTGATGCGCTTCTCAGTCAGTCTAGAAGACATACCAGGATCCCTGGCCGGGCTGCTCGACCAGGTGGCCAGGCTCCAGGCCAATGTGGTGCACATTCACCATGCCCGCAACGAAAGGGGTCTGCCCATCAACTTCACCCGCGTGGATCTGGAGCTGGAGACGCGAGGCTTTGATCACCAGAGGGAGATTGGCGCGGAGCTGAAGCGCGCCGGGCACACTATCGAGCTGAGGTGAGTCCTCACACCTCTTTCACGTGCCTCAGCTCCACAGCCACGCCCCTGCGGGACGCGGCCATCTCCCAGCCGCTCATCTTCGCCCTGCCCAGGCCGAAGGCCCGCTCGCCCTGGACTATCACCTCGTCTCCCGGTCGGATCTGCTCGTCTGCGTCCATCACGCCCGGCGCAAGCAGGGAGCCTTTGGGCAGGAAATCTCCGATGGTGACGATGTAGCGGCCCAGAGGCTCCAGCCGCTTTGCTCCTTCCAGGGAAAGGGCCAGAGTGCCATTGGGGGTGGTTGCAGCCAAGGGCCTCTTCTTCTCGTCCTGCAGCTCCCGGCCTCTCACCTGGACCTTTCCGGCCAGCAGGGCGTTGCTCGCGTCAGCGCCAAAGTAGTAATCCGCCAGGGCGCGGTAGCGCTGCAGCCGCAAATCGGGAAGGCGCATAGCCCCAAGGCAGGCCTCACGGACGGCCGCGGAGAGCCGCGCCAGCGCCTCGCGGTTGGTTCCGCCGCCGGTGTAGACGGCCTCCAGGCCCAAAGCCCTTACCGTCTCCTCCAGCTCACCCTCCAGGTGGGCCACGATCCTGGCGTATTTATTCCTCTTCAGATAGGCCTCCAAACAGCTCTGCAGCCACGCCCTCTCCTCCCGGTCCCAGCGGCCGGTGACGGGAACGTCGTAGCTGGCGGCGGGATAAACCTCCTCCAGCTCGCGTGGCACCAGGGCCAGGGGCGAGGTCAGGATCAGCTCATGCAGGTGCCGATGCCAGGACCGGACGGCCTCGGCGAAGAGGCGGTGCGATCTGGCGGTGGAGTAGGGCTTTCGGGCGGAGCAGGGCAGCAGCAGCAAAACGTCGCTCGGAGGGGCTTTGTATCGATAGAGCACCCGCTCAGCGAAGCGGGTGACCTCCACGCGCTGCAGGGACTCGGCGGTGTTGGCAAAAAAGACGCTGCGTCTGTGCTGAGGCGTCCTCTTCTCCAGGTAGCAGTGCTCCTGGTCCAGCAGGCGCAGAGCAGCTGTGAGGTTGGGCTCCACCCGCACCTGCCGTTCGATGTATTCGCGGATTGTCTCAGACCGGATCATCTCCCTTACAATCAGCAGCTCCTCTTCCAGCTTGAGGAGGTTGTGATCTGCGAGCAGCTTTCGATCCTCCCGGTTTTCCGCAAGTCTCTGGCAGTGCTTGCACCGGCAAGGCAGCTCATTGAGGTCGCCCAGGTTCCAGATACCGTCGCGGGTATGGTAGCGTCCCAGGTAGCCATCGGCCACGACCCGCGTGAAATCCAGGAGATCGATCCCCAGGTAGACCAGAAAAGCCAGGTTGGCGGGGCTGGCCAGGGCGGGAGCATAAAGAGCCGTATCCGGTGGCGTCATATTTCTAACGCCAACCACCGCCTTCACCAGGTCTCTGGGATTTCTGAGAACTCCAGCCGAGGCCAGCACGTAAACATCTGCGTCCTCCGGCTTCTCTGAGGATAAGGGATGGACCACCAGGCCCTTAGGGCCGTCGATCTCCGGGGGCGATAGCCTCAAAGCCGGCTCAAAATGAAGAGCGGCGGGAACGTAAGGTGCTATGGCCAGCTTCTTTTGGCCTTTCAGTGACGTTGCGGCCTCGGCAGCTTCCTGCAGAGAAGCATAGCGGTAGATGCTGCCTGCAGAGACCCAATCATCGCTGGTTATCAAAGCGGGCGTGCTGATCTGCCGCTCCAATAGCAGCTTTCCCAGTCTGGCAGGGCCGTCTCGCCTCAGAACCTCAAAGTACCTGGTCATCTTCCGCCTGCGCCCTCCGGCAGAGATCTCAGCCTGAAGCTGAAGCTGGCCCTGGGATTGGCCTCGATGAGAAGTTTCATGTTTCTTGCGGCCTGCTTCATCGCCGCATCATCCGCAGTCTCTGGGACTTCGGCGTTGAAGGGATAGGTCTCAGACAGCTCTGCTGGATAGGGTCCGAAGGGAGGCTTGAAGTACAGCACATGATCGAAACCGGCTATGCCGGACCCAGGATCATCGCAGATCAGGACATCGCCCTCCAGCGCGAAGCGTTCGATGCGACGAGCATAGCGGACCACCTCCGGCCGGGAACTAGACTCGGAGCTCAAGTAGAAGAAAGTGGACTTGCGTGAGGCGTCAAGGCCTTCCAGCCACTGGCCTTCTTTGCCGAGCCTTTTCAGGCCGTCGAGAAGGCGCGGGTGCGACCTGCACCTGCTCTCCAGAAGATCCCAGAGCGATCCCTCACGGATGCACTGCTTGACCAGTTTCATCTCCTGCAATGAGACGTAGAGGTTGTGCATGGCCAAGAGCTTGATCCTCTGCGGGCTCTCCATCAGCTCCTTCAGGTCGTGCCCCTGGCAGACCGGGCAGGAGCAGGGGAGGTATTTCATCTCCTCCGGCTTCCAGGTTCCGCGGACCGTCAGATACCTGCCCTGGCGGGCGTAGAGCGCATATGCTGCCGAGTCGAAGAGATCGCAGCCCATGGCCGAGGCTAAAGCGAAGATCATGGGGTGGCCGGCACCGAACAGATGCACGGGCGCGCCCGACCCCAGCCCCTTCTTGGCAGCTGTCACCACATTCACCAGATCCCTGAACCTGTAGGATTCCATGAGAGGCACCACGCCTCCCACGGGATAGACGTCAAAGCTCATCTCTTTCAGGAACCTGGCTGCTTTCTCTCTCAGATCGGGATAGGTTGATCCCTGGATGGGGCCGGCCAAAAGAGAGGGTCTATCCAAGGCGGCAGCCTCTTCCAGCCGTTTCTCCGTCAGACGAAGCTCTGATTCTGCTCTCTCCCTGGAAACATCGGGTGGCGTGGGTATATCGAGAGGCACGCAGATGTCCGATTGAATGGCAAACTGAAAATCCAGGATCTGCAGGGGCAAAACCTCGATATCTCCGTAGACAGAGAGCTGGAATGCTCCTGAGTCGGTCATGATCGGCCCCTGGAAGCCTATGAGCTTATGCAGCCCCTGTTCTATTGCCCGGACTTTGAGTTCTGGATCCTGGTGAATAATATAGCTATTGGTTATGATCATATCAGCGCCCATACGGGCAAGCTTCGGAGCGGGGAGAAGCTGGAGGTGAGGATTGACCACAGGCATGAGGACAGGGGTCTCGATGATGCCATGAGGGGTAGAAAGCCGGCCGATCCTTCCGGCTAGATCTTTGTGCAGTATCTCGAAGCGGTCCGGCATGGGCATCCCTTCACCGATAAGGCATAAATAGGTTGGGACAGATCTGTGGCAGAGGATAAACAACTGAATATAAAGGGATGTATTTAAATGAAAACCGCATTAGCTTTAGCAGCATTGATTTGCCTCTTGGGCGCTGCTGCGGCCCAAACCATGTTCACCGGCGAGGGTTACAGTTCCAGCCAGCTGACTTTCTTCAACGCCCCCAGCTCGTCGACCTTTGAGCCCAATGTCGAGAAGTATTGGGAATCTTACATTGCAGGCGGCCAGAACCTGACTGCAAGCAGCGCCATGTCCAACATGGCCATCTGGATGAACACCTTCCCCCTGCAGTTCAGCACTCCCATCGCTGTCGCCAGCTCGACCTTTGCAGCCAATGTGACCGCTCCTACTCTCAGCGCATCTGAGAGGAACACCCAGTTCCTGACTAGAGATGTGAACAGTAAGTTTGGCATCAATGAGGTCCAGGCGTCCACTCCGGCTCAGGGCAGCCTCTCCGCCTCTAGCGGCAGCGAAATCCCAGGAAAGGAAGCAAAGGGTCAGATAATCTCGCAGGGCATTGTATCCCTCTTCAACGTCTGAAGGGCAAGACTTTCAAAAGATATGCTCTGCCCATAGCGGCAGATCTACTCTCCTTTTCTTCCCTGCACCGTGTAGGGCAAAAGTCCTCCTGCCAGGAGAACATCTCTCTGACGTTTGGAGAGGCTCATCTTCAGGCTTATCTCCCGGTCTCCAGAAAAGGCCTTTACACAGTCGTCGCCCTGCTGCAGCGCCGTGCGGATGCCCGGTATCCTGATCTCTGCACCTGCGGTCAGGGCATCGTAGTCTGACTCCTGGACAAAGCTGAAGGGCACGATGCCGAAGTTTACCAGATTGGCTGCGTGAATTCGCTCCATGGATTTGGCGACAACAGCCTTCACGCCCAGGTACATGGGGCAAAGGGCGGCGTGCTCCCGTGACGAGCCCTGGCCATAGCTGGATCCTGCCGCGATCAGATTGTGAGCGCCACTGTCTCGCAAGGCCGCAGCTCTTCTACTGAACTCTTTGTCCAGGGGCTCGAAGACGAACTCGGAGTACTTGGGAACATTTGACCTGTATTTGAGCCGTGAGCCGGCAGGCATGATGTGATCTGTGGTCACCAGATCTCCCACCTTGATGGTGACTAGGCCCTTGATATCGGTCGGCAGGGGTCCGTTGACAGGGGGCTCTCCAATGTTGGGACCGCGGCTTATCTTTATCCTGGCTCGCGCCTCCGGCTCCAGGGGTGGAATGATCATGCTGTCATCGATCTCGAAATGATCCGGCATCTTGATTTTGGGAAAGGCCGCGTTCAGGTCCCTGGGGTCCATAAGCTTTCCTGTGAGAGCAGCCACAGCTGCGACCACGGGGCTGGTTAGATAAACGTTAGCATTCGGCGTGCCCGAGCGGCCTTTGAAGTTGCGGTTGCTGGTGCGCACAGAGACGGAATCCGTGCGGGGGGAGAGGCTGTTGCCGATACAGAAGCCGCAGGCAGACTCCAGGATGCGGGCCCCGAAGGAGATGAGGTCGCTTAATGCTCCGTTCTTGGCGATGGTGTTCAGCACCTGCCGGGAGCCGGGGGCGATGCCCAAGGATACGCCGGCGGGCAGATGCTTGCCATTCACCACTCTCGCCACGGTCATGAGGTCGACATAAGAGGAGTTGGTGCAGGAGCCTATCATCACCTGATCTACCGGAAGGCTGAGGTCTCTTACCTTGACTATGTTGCCGGGGCTGTGGGGTGCAGCTGCGAGGGGCTCGATCTCGGACAGGTCGATCTCAAGGGTGCGGTCGTAAGCCGCGTCCTTGTCTGCTGCCAGGGGAATCCACTGGTCACCCCTGCCCTGTGCGTCCAAGAACCTCTTGGTCTGGAGATCGCTGGGGAAGATGGATGTGGTTACACCTGTCTCGGCGCCCATGTTGGTTATGGTTGCTCTCTCCGGCACGGTTAGCTTCTCAATGCCCTCGCCGGTGTATTCGCAGACGCAATCCACATTCCCCTTCGTGGTCAGGATCTGCAGAACCTTGAGGACCACGTCTTTGGCCGTGGTCCAGGGCTGCAGCTCGCCGGTGAGATGGACATCGATCACGTGGGGGGCGGTCAGGTAATAAGCACCGCCGCCCATGGCCACAGCCACATCCAGGCCTCCCGCGCCTATGGCGATAGAGCCAAGGCCTCCGGCAGTGGGCGTATGGCTGTCCGAGCCGAGCAAGGTCTTGCCGGGGCGCGCAAATCTCTCCAGATGGACCTGGTGGCATATTCCGTTTCCAGGCCGGGAGAAGTAGATTCCATACTTCTTCGCGATGGACTCCAGGTAGGCGTGATCGTCTGCATTCTCGAAGCCCACCTGGATGGTGTTGTGATCCACGTAGCTCACGGACAGCTCGGTAGCGATATCGGAGAGCCCCATGGACTCGAACTGGAGATAGGCCATGGTGCCTGTCGCGTCCTGGGTGAGCGTCTGATCAATCCTTATGCCGATCTCTTTTCCAGGATCGTAGGTGCCGTCTACGAGATGCTCCCTCAGGATCTTCTCCGTCAAGGTGTAACCCATAAAAGACCTCCAGCAGAAATCTTAATCCTGACCGGTGGGAGATAATGATATTAATACTCGACGACTTCCGTGCTCTTTGCGCTTGCCCTCTTGGCCCAAGGCTATCAAAAAGATTAAGGCGTCGCAGGCACAAAGGCTGCGATCCTGAAAAGGTATGATGGATCGAGTTCCAGTCTGCGGCATAAGAGTTAGTGGAGACATGAGTTTTTTCGTGTCTGACATTTGGTCTATGGCGACTCAGCCAATTCCGACTGGTTCGGAAATATACTTCCTAAAGTGTGAATTCTGGTTGATCCTGCCAGAGGTTACTGCTATCGAGGTTCGACTAAGCCATGCGAGTCGAATGTAGCAATACATGGCGTACTGCTCAGTAACACGTGGACAACCTACCCTTTGGACGGGGATAAACCCGGGAAACTGGGTATAATACCCGATAGTCCTCGGAAGCTGGAATGCCCCGAGGACGAAAGCTCCGGTGCCGAAGGATGGGTCTGCGGCCTATCAGGTAGTAGTGGGTGTAGCGTACCTACTAGCCTACGACGGGTACGGGTTGTGAGAGCAAGAGCCCGGAGATGGATTCTGAGACACGAATCCAGGCCCTACGGGGTGCAGCAGGCGCGAA
>JAPKYD010000020.1 GCA_026394475.1 Methanothrix sp. | reverse complement strand
GCGTCTCCCAGGACGTCTGCCCAGACGCACTGCTCATCTACCATCACGCAGTCCATGACTCCGGAGCGAATCATCTTTCTCCACCAGCCGATGGCTCCGGCGACCTTGGGCCTCATCCCTATGTTGGCAGGAACCTTGGCCTCGCCTTTTCCAAGTCCGATCCTGTTCAGGTCGTGAGCAGTACAGCAGACGCCGCCGATATCGACCTTATCCCAGAGCTTGTTGCTCTCAGCGTAGATCATGGCCTCCGCGCCGGCAGCCAGGTTGTGGCCGTAGGCGATGAGCACTCCCTTGTTCTGGTCCAGGGTTCCCATGCCGATCTCAATGAGGGGGGCATCGGCTGCGCCGCGAGGCATGTTGTAGGCTACGACCTGCATCACATCGCAGATCTCCATGCCCAGCATATCCAGCATGCCGGCGTGTAGCGCCTTGGACTCGAAGTCCACGTAGTAGGACTCCTGACCAGTGTGCGTAGCAGCCATGAGCTGTACGACCTGCTCCTCCAGGTAGTTCAGGCCCTCGCCGAAGTCCTTCAGGGTCTTGGGCTTGCTGCCCATAATGGTCTGGTACAGGGGTGAGTCCACCAGGATCTCGTCGCCCATATCGACCTTCATGTCCCCGAACCTGTCAATAGCCCAGTGGTAGAGATGTCTGCCGTGAGCGGCGTGAGCGCAGCATCCCATCAGGCAGGCGATGAGCACTATCTTGCCGCAGTAGCCTTCCATGTTCAGGCCGCAGGCGCCGCGCTTGTTGCCGGTCAGGTCGCAGGGACCATATGTACAAAGGGTACAGGTATCATCAGCAGGGGCGTAAAAGATCTTATATCTATTCGTTAATTTGAGGTCCCAGTCACGGAGCGTAGCCACATTGGGCTTGGGAAAGGGCCCCATGGGCTGGTCCCACTCTTCTTCCTCTTTAACGACAGCTCCGATGTTGATCTGGACATTTTTCATGTCCTCAACCGAAAAGCTGCCCTTGGTTGTTGCCATCGGGTTCTTAGCCTCCTCTTCCTTTGATATACGCCGTTTGGGTTCGCCGAGAGGGGATAAAACACTTTCGGATACAGCTTAATATAAAATAGGCCCGATCATCACGAATTTCATAGTAGTATTTTTATATACCGATCGCCGAGCCGCGGTGCGTAGAGCTTTCTGTCCACAAGTTTGAAATGCGATCACAAGAGAAGGCCACTGATTCCATGATAAACCGGGTACGGAAGAGCTTTGCTTTGGCGCGGGAGTGCCAGCACGGCGGCAAAGTGCAAGAGGCGGCAGCAATTCTGGGAGCGGAGCCCCTTGATTTTTCCGCCAACATAAATCCCCTGGGGTCGCCGCCCCTGCAGGAGCTGGTCTTGCAGGAGCTGAAGCACATCGCCCACTACCCGGACAACAGCTACATCGACCTTCGCCGGGCGGCAGCGGGCTTTGTGGGCGTCGACGCGACGAATATCGTTCCCGGAAACGGCTCCTCGGAGCTGATCAGGCTCTTCGCGGAGGCCGCCCTGGAGGAGGGTGATCTGGCCCTGATACCTTTTCCCACCTTTGGCGAGTACGAGAACCAGTCCCTCCTCGCTGGAGCCGGTATCAAAAACGTTAAGATTGGCCAGGATGGCCTGCCCCTCCTCTGCGAATCCGATCTGATGGAAGCAAAGGCCCTCTTCCTCTGCAACCCCAACAACCCCACGGGACGGCTTCTCTCTAAAGAGCAGGTGGCCAATCTGGCGGAGCGGTGCGAGCATAGTGAGACCTTTCTTCTCGTGGACGAGGCCTTCATCGAGCTATCAGATCCGGGGCAGAGCGTTGCCTCAATGGCGCACGAAATGGATTTCTTGTTCGTCATGAGGTCATTGACCAAGTCCTTCGGCGTCCCAGGCCTTCGGCTGGGCTTCGGTGTGACGAACCCTGAGCTTGCTAAGATCATGAATCGGGCGAGGGTCCCCTGGTCCATAAGCTCCCTGGCTGCAGCTGCCGGAGTGTATCTTTTGGGCTGTGCAGAGCACCTGGAGAGGTCCAGGAGGCTCATAAAAGAAGAGCTGGCATATCTCACCAATGCCTTGCAAAGCCTGGGGCTGCAGCCCTGGGAGAGCAGCGTCAACTTCATTCTGGTGAATATCGAATCATCAGGCCTTGATTCCGATGTCCTGGCAGAGCGCACCATGGCCAGCGGAGTTCTGGTTAGAGACTGCCAGTCCTTCGGCCTGGGAAAGAGCTACATAAGGGTAGCAGTGAGAGATAGAAAGGAGAACGAGCAGCTTATCGCTGCCCTGGAGCGCGCCCTGAGATGGAGAGAGTGAACTGCGAGAGGTATCCCTGTCATTTCTCAGAGCAGGACTGTGCCTTCTGCTTCTGCCCTTTTTATCCCTGCCTGGATTCCAGAACGGGAGGACGTGCCGACGGCGAGAACTGGACTTGCGAAGGCTGTTCTTTAATCCACCGTCCCGCCATAGCCGCAACAATTATGGATGCGCTCCTGAGAGGCGAAGCCCCAACTGTTGCCTGGAAGAGGCTGGAGAAGCTTCTATGAGCTTCTTTGGCCTGGATGTATTCCTCCTGGCAGTGGCCTACGACCTCCTTTTAGGTGAGCCGCCTGCAAGGATTCATCCCGTGGTCTGGATAGGCAAGCTCATTGCCTACTTACGCGCCCGTGCGCGACCAACTCGCATCAACGGTCTCGCCCTGGCCATAGTAGTAATAACAAGCACGACTCTGACGGGCCATCTCCTGGTGGTGGCCTTGGGCCAATTTCCCCTTCTTCCTCTGCTGATCTCCGCTTACCTTCTCAAATCCACCTTCTCGATAAGATGTCTCTTGAAGGTCTCTGCAGATATCGGCAGGATGATAGACCAGGATATCAATCAAGCCAGGAAGATGCTGCCTGCCCTCGTTGGCCGCGAGACCGCTAGCCTCACCCGCGCCCAGGCCACCTCAGCCGTGATCGAGTCGCTCTCCGAAAATTACGTGGACTCCATCCTCTCGCCCATATTTTATTATCTGCTCTTCTCGCCTATTGGCCTCGGCCTGGAGGCGGCATTGGCCTTCAAGGCCATCAGCACCATGGACTCCATGGTCGGCTACAGGACTCCGGATTTAAAGGAGCTGGGATTTGCGGGAGCAAGGCTGGATGATCTGGCCAACTTCATTCCGGCGCGCTTGAGCATCCTGTTAATGGCCCTGGCCAGTCCCGCCAGAGCTGGCGATGTCATAAAGGCGGCCCTTAAATATCACAGCGCCACTCCCAGCCCCAACTCCGGCTGGCCCATGGCGGCTTGCGCTGGAAGCTTGGGCATCCGCCTGGAGAAGCCCGGCTTCTACGTCCTCCTGGAGGAGGGAAGAGAGCCAGGCACCTCGGATGTGCCCCGCGCTTTGAGGCTCATGCAGGTCACCATCGCCCTGACCCTGGCGGCATCACTGCTGATTCTGATCTTTTCCCTGTCCTGATCCTTCGATTTCAGCATAATGTTTATCCGATCCCAGAGAAGAGAAAAGCTAAATGGAAACCATGGGAGATCTGCTGGAGAAGGCTAGGGAGTATGCGTCTCACAGTTTCACCAAAGAGGAGGCCCAGAGGCTGTTTGGCTGGGGCGTTATGGACATTGCGGCCAAGAGCGGAGAGAACGATGAGTCCCATGTCTTCGTCACCTTCGAAAATGGGCTAACTCTCTACATCAAGTACTTCCTCAATCTGGACCCCACGGAGACGGAAGACACCTGTGAGTTCACCCTCGCATTGAGGACGGATCTGCGCTCCCGCATAAAATATGATGTCCATTACTCCAGCTACATCCACGGTCAGGGATACATAAGGCTCAGAATCGCAGAGACTGAAAACAGGATGCTGCAGAGGATGTTAGAGGACTTTTATGTCCCGGCCCTGAAGATGGTCTACAAGCCCGTCATCATCCAGTTCAGGGGCTTTTATAACAGGGACTACTTCGGTGTGCAGGTGGACAACGCCCATGGCGATATTTATTACTCTCCGGTTCGCTACAGGAGCGAACACAAGGCGGCCAGGATCTGGGATGTGATCGGCCGCTTGAATGAGCTTGATGCCCTTCTCAAGGAGCCCGAGGTCAGGCATGCTCTGGCCGAGATGGATCTGCAGTTGAGCTTTCTGCCGTCGGTGATGTGGTCGGGCCTTTAGCCGGCTCTGCTGCATTCCAAAGCAGGGCACAGCCTTGCCAGCAGCTCTTTATGATCCCCTTTCTGAAGCTTTGCTCGCAAAGAGCCGGGGAGAAGGTCCTCCTCGGGAACTGTGCAGGCCATCTCCAGAAAGTCGATGACCTTGCTCAGAAGATGGTGAAGAGTAGAGGGGCGGATAGAGTCGCCCTGCTCTTGGGCCAGGCGGAGAGCGCAAGCATAATCTTCTCCAGCTTGCGCGATGCGATTCGTATGCGCCTCACAGTACGCCAGGGCAGCCGTGGCTTTGATGCTCAGATCAGGGTATCCCAGGAGCCCGGCCTGACGTTCCAGTAGGATGGCCATCTCCTCTGCCCTTACATAATCCTCCTGCGCCAGGAAGAGGGTGACCAGATCATGGTAAATGTTGATGACGTCGTACACGGCCCCCAGCCGCTGCAAGGACGCCATGGCTTGCTGCAGCTTGGCCAAAGAATCCCGATAGTCCTCCTTGGCCAGGGCCAGCCTTCCCAGATTTCTAAGGGCTCTGGCCTCCTCGTAGAGATGAGAGAGCCTCCTCGCCAGGGCCAGAGCTTTCTCGTAGCAGCTCTCCGCCTCGCGGTAGAGCGTCTCGGCCAAATAGAACTTGCCCCAGGCATTGAGGAGCTGGATCCTCATGGGCTGGTAGTCGGTGCTGGAGATCAGCGTCTCCGCCTGGGAAAGATAGAACTTGGCTTCCAGGGATCGGCCCTCGCGCAGCTTGAAAAGGGCCATGACCAGATAGCCCTCGCATAGATCAGGCGTAGCTCCCAGGGCCTCTAGGGTCCTCAGGGCTTCGTTCAGAAGCAGATCGGCATCTTTCTCCTGGCCTCCTCTCATCTCCAGGATGGTGCCCAGGTTCAGCTTCGCCAGGGCGATGCAGGGAACAGCATTGAGATCTTGAAAAATCTGCAGGCTCTGTTCGAAGATTGAAGCAGCCTGGCCCAGATCGCCCTTGTCCTTGTGGACCAAGGCCATGTTGAACATGATCTGAGCCTGGTTATAGATCTCGCCCGATTGTCCAAAGAGTGCTAGGCTGTCTTTATAGCTGGCAAGCGCAAGATCCCACTCGCATCGGTCTGCACAGGCGCCTGCAATCGTCCCCAGCACCTCGGCCTGGCCGGAGAGGTCGCCATACTCCTCCAGCTCCCGGAGCTGTTTCTGGTAATCATCCACAGAAGGCTGGATCTCCCCCTGGCTGACCTTGACCATATCGATGTTGGCCTGCATCTCTGCCGCGCCCTGCCTATCGCCTTGGCGCTCAAGAATCGCTAGGCCCCTCTGGAAGTGCTCCAGCGCCAGGGAGCGCTCCCCCCTGCGGTAGTAGAAATTTCCCAGGTTGCCGAGGACGCGGGCCGCACCTGAGAGGTCGTCTTGTCTCTCGAAGAGGTCCAAGCTCTTCTGGTAGCTCTCCAGGGCCTGCGGCCAATCACCACTCTTGTAGCAGATGCTGGCGACATTGCTCAAGACGGAGGCCTCGCTCTCTCTATCGCCCGCCTTCTCGAAGACCGCCAGGCTAGAGCGGTAGTTCTCCAGGGCAGCGGTCCAATCTCCCTGGCGATAGCAGATGTTGCCCAGGTTGTTTTGAGCCACGGCTATGCTGTAGCAGTCCCCCAGCCGCTCCAAGATCTCCAGGCTCTCCTTGTAGCTCTCAACGGCCATATCCCATTGGCACAGCTCAGCGCGAAGATTGCCGAGGTTGCACAGGACCGTGGCCACAGCCTGGGCCTGGCCGAAGGTGCGAAGCGCGTCCAGTACCTCCCCACAATTC
>JAPKYD010000133.1 GCA_026394475.1 Methanothrix sp. | reverse complement strand
TTAGCGCTTGGTAATTATTCTAATTATACTATTATGATAATATCCAATGAAGAATATGTCCTGAGATAAAGACTGGAGCTTCAATTACATTATGTCCGGCGGGCAGATCATCATCTTTATGTATCCTTGCAAAGAAGGGATCTCCTTGGCCGCCACTGGCTTCCAGTTCTCGTCGACTATAGGCTCCCAGGGATCGCCTTTTTTGCAGAATTTCAGCAGGTCTTCGAGACTGCAAAATCCTGAGGATATTCCGTTCGATCTGTCCTCGTAAAATCCGAAGAACTTCTTGCCGATCGGCCCGTACTCCGCCAGATACCAGTGCATCTTTTTTTTGTTCAAGAGGTGCATGTAAATCCTCTCTTCTCCGATGCAAAAGTGATCTGCTGCTAAGCCGGGCAGCTTGGTCAGATCGCTCGGTTTCAAATCGCAAAATTTCCTGCTCAAATTCAATGTCTCCAAGGTAGATGTATAATTCGTCCTTCTTTAAGTATCCGCCCCGTATCTGCCTCCAAAACCTCCTCTCGTCAGCTCTTCGACTGGCACCGGCCATCGATAGGTCGCAAGATCTTGATCCAGCTGAATGGATAAAAAAGGATTAAATTTAAGTTTATTGAGGTACAGAATCTCTATCAGATCCATGAAGATCCTGCAGATATCTCCCTACTTTCCCCCTCATCTCGGCGGAGTCGAGTATCATGTGAAAGGGCTTGCCGACGGCCTCACGAAAAGAGGCTACCAGGTCAGCGTAGCCTCATCATGCGGAAGATGCAAGACCGAGTTCATTCGCGTTCCCAGCATCGACCTCTTTTATGCCCCCTTGCCGCTGAAGCGTATCCGACTGGAGGCAGACATATATCACAGCCACATCCCTAGCCCTCTATTCGCCTTCATGCTCAGAAAAGCCTCTCCCCAGGTGGTGACTTATCACAATGATGTGGTGGTTCCAGTAAGGCTGAACGGATTCACCTTTCCCCGCTGGTTCGGGACCTCTCTGGAATGGCTGAATAGAAGGCTGGTCCAGCCTGTCCTGGATGAGGCGGAGATAGTAGTAGCCACCACAAAGAGCTATGCTGAGACGTCCCCCGTCCTCAGGAACTACCTTCACAAGATAAGGATCGTGCCCAATGCCGTGGACGTGTCTGTTTATCCGCAGAGGAGGGGGGAAGGAAAAGAGAACTATGTGCTGTACGTGGGCAGGCTGCTGAACTACAAGGGAGTCGATTCCTTGCTTTCCGCCATGAGCGAGGTACAGAAGAGAGCTGACCTTCGGCTGGTACTGGTAGGGGACGGCTACGATCGAAGAAGCCTGGAAGAGCAGGCTGCCAGGATGAGGGTTAAGGCCTACTTCACAGGAAGGCTGGAGCGAAAGCGGCTCATCGACATCCTCTCCCGGGCAGAGATGCTCGTCCTCCCTACCAGCAACCGCTTGGAGGCCTTCGGCATCGTTCTTCTGGAAGCCATGGCCTGCGAGACACCCGTGCTGGCCTTTGATACTCCGGGAGTAAATGAAGTGGCCATGGAAGGCGGCCGGGTCTTCTCCAGCACGGCAGAGCTGGCAGATAGCATCCTGGAGCTTCATGAGAATGAATCCTTGAGGATGTTCTTGGGAAGGCGAGGAAGGAGGGCCGTGGAGGAGAAGTACTCCTGGAGCAGAGTCCTGGACGAGATTGAGTCCGTCTACAATGAGATCGCATGAAGCTTGGGTCAAATAAGGCTGATGAGTGACTTCGAGGCGCTAATTTTTCGTTCCACCATGCCATAATTGTCTTACCTTTTCTTTGACTCGGGCCTCCGAAAGGTTGATTGACTGGAAATCCTTTACACTGCCTGCATCAGGCTGACAGCGAGAGATTGCTTGGCAAAGAGAGCACAAAGTAAACATCAAGCGATGAGACAACAGGAACCTTCTTTAGTCATATGTTTGGGGAAGAGAATTTGAGCTTCAATCTCAGAGATGAACGGTTAAAGGCTGTTCTTCTGGCAACATTGATGAGCCTGGCGGCAATGGTTATTATATTAAAATTTACTAATACTAATATTAGCTGGAGCATGATATCCCAGATCGATAGCAAATTCTTGCTTTTAGGGCTCATTCTCCACATGCTCTCCTGGATATTTTATGCCCTCAGGCTCAGGCTCCTGGCATCCTTTGCTGGACACAAAATAAGCTTTCGTCTCTCCCTGAAATCCACCCTGGCATCGAACTTTCTTGCTGCCATCACACCCTCGTCCGTCGGCGGTGAGCCTTTGCGCATAAAGATCCTCGCCGACGACGGCATGAGCTATGGCAGCGCCGCAGCGGTTGCTGTCGGGGAGCGGCTGCTCGACAGCCTGTTCTTCGTCGCGGCTCTGGCTTTCTCTCTCATCTTCACCAGCTTCTTCACCGGCTTCGGCCTGAGGATAGGGGCCATTTTCCTCGTCCTCCTCATCCTCCTCCTTACCTTTCTGTGGGAACTTTTCGTAAGGCCAGACAGAATAGCGCGGCTGATGAGATGGGCCAAGAGGAAGACAGGCAACAGACCCTTCCTCGTCTTTTTAGAGCAGGAGATCTGGCTTTTTCGAGAAGCTGGAATAGAGCTTGCCAAGGAAACGCTGCGCCGCACGCCGATGGTGGTAGCCCTGACCATTCTGATTTGGATGAGCGATTTTCTGGTTCCCTCCGCCCTCCTGGTGGGCATGGGTGCCAAGCCGAGCTTCTTGCTATCCATCACTGCCCAGATCATCCTGGCCATAATCGGTCTTCTGCCTCTAACCCCCGGCGGCAGCGGCGTGACGGAGCTCTCCATGAGCTACCTTTACTCCATGTTCGTAGCTCCGACCCTGCTCGGCCCTCTGGTCATGCTCTGGCGCATAATCACCTATTTCTCCAATATCGTTGTGGGAGCAGCCTTTGCCGGGGCATCGATCAATTACATGAGGAAAAGGCGGTAGTATTAGTATCGGGGATTAGTATCGGGGAACCGCATCGGAGCGATAGACGGACTCCAAATTTTAGAAAAAAAAGGATCAGCCTGCAGATCCCTTCGACCCGCAGGCGCTGTCATCTTTCCATCTAGCTCTCGGCCAGGATGTAGCCGATGATCCTGCCATAAGCAGGCCTGGCTATGGCCACTCCCAGGATCACGCCCAGTATGATGATGAGGGCAAAGCCGGTGAGGGCTCCGAAGCCCATGTACAGCAAAGGCAGCATAGCCACCGCCGTGGTCGCCGCAGCTCCCAGGATGATGGTGAAAGCTCGGGACAGCCGGTTCAAATAGACTTTGCTGCTGGCGGGAGCAACCTTTGCTCCAGCCTTCTCCGCTGCGGCCGCAGCCCTCTCCTTGATGCTTCGTTCCGCTGTTGAGGAAGCCGTCTCTCCGCCGCGCATCAGCTCGTCGGTGATGATGACCAGCTGATCCACGCCCGTGCCTATCACGGTGATGATGCCGGCAAGGCTTGCCAGATCGAGCCGCCAGCCGGCCAGGGCCCAGATGCCCAGCATCATGACCACCTCAGAGAAGGAGGTGGTGACCATGGGCAGGACAATTCTCGGCTCACGGTAGCGGTAGAAGATCATGAAGGCCACCGCCAGGAGGGCTATGATCCCGGCGATGACCATCTGGATCTTGAACTGCTTGCCCAAGGCTGCCGACACCTGACCCGAGCCCACGACCAGGACGTTGACCGGCAAGGCGCCCTCCCGGAGATGGATGTACAGCTCCTTGGCCTTCTGAGAGCCAGCGTCTCCGGCTCCCACTCTGGCCTCCATGTTTCGCACCGGGGCCTTCTCTAAACTGCCAGCCAGCTCAGCGGCCAGCGGTGCGCTGAAGATCTCGTCCTTGTCCAGATACATGGAGATGGGATGAGCATCGGGATTCTTGGTGGCCCCGGCATCGATTGCTGCCTTCTGGAAGATCTTCGCTCCCTCTTCCGAGAGCACGAAGGGCACGCCCCAGCCGCCATTGCGATCTCCTTGGGGTATATCCACCGACTCCACGGCGTCTCCGTAGAGCACATGCACGCTCTGGTTGTCCTCAGTCTGGATGCGGATCTCAAACTTTCCTGGCTTGCCCACCACATCCTGGGCAGTGGCAACATCCATTCCCGCCAGGTCGATGAGGATGAACTTGTTGTCGACGATGCGCACTTTTATGTCCTGCAGGCCCAGGCGGTTGAGCTTGGAGTCCAGCACCTTCTTGGTCTCATCCACTGTGTCCGGGGTTACGCCTTCCACAAAGGCATCCTGACCCTGGGGCACTCGCCCACCCACCGGAGCCAAAAGCAGATTGAGGGAATCCCTGGTCACATTGGTTCTGATCTCATACTGCACAGGCGCGACTCCTACGATCTTGACATCTGCATCCAGACTCTTCTTGAGATAGTTGGTGATCACCGTCTCGGGAGACGCCACTATGGTGACTTTGGTGGTGTTTTCCCTTTCCACCATCTTCGCCCCCGAATATCCCAGGTCGTCTGGAAGAGTAGCGGGAACCTGGCCTGCAACCGTCACCACATAGCTGTCTGCGTGCTTTTCCACGGCGGTCGCATTGAACTGCACCTTTAGAATCTCCTCTGGAGAGACGTCCACCTGGGCTACTGCTCCCTGCAATTGAAGCTGCAGATACGAGCCGCCCTCCAGGTCCAGTCCGAACTTGAGACCGAAAAAGCCTATGAAGATGATGGCCAGGGCCACGGCTGCCACATACAAAACCACCCTCCGGTCCTTGAAAAGCTCACTAGCCAGGCTCATCTTCTCTGCCCCCGTACTGCCTTTTTGGGCCGGTTCATGTACCATCTCAGCCCCTGGGCGTTCGTGATCCAGGTGTTGAAGATGTCCGCTGCCAGGCCGAAGATGAGCACAGTTGACATGTCTGCTATGACGTCCATCCTGGTGAAGGACGGTATTATGAGATAAAGGAAGTTCGAGACCACGATGAGGGAGAACACGGCGGCGATGGTGGTTCCCGTCATCATAAAGCCGGTTCCCATCGCCCCGATGATCTTCTCCTCTACTGTGCCCTTGCGCTTCAAGACCCTCATGGAGAGCAGAATATCGGTATCAACGGAATAACCAATCAGCATAAGAAGCGCAGCCACGGTTCCCAGGGAGAGCTGGACTCCCGTTAGGTTCATGGATGCGGCTGCGGTCAGGATGTCAGCCAGAGCGCTGATCACCACCAATAGAGAAACGATGGGTTCCCTGAACACCAGGAAGACCACTATGGCCATGAGCAGGAAGGAAATGGGAAGGTATTTGATAGCCTGCGCCTGCAGCTCCTGGCTGTAGATGGGCCCCATATATCTGATCTCCGCGTTATCGTACTTTGAGTTGATCTGCTTCGCCAGTTGAGCATAATCCGCATCGCTCATCGGACCAAACTGCAGCATGTATCTGCTGCCCACGTTCCTTATGTCTGACAGGGGATAGCCTGCAAACTCTGCAGCCACTGCATCTTCCGATTCGGTAGCAGGCACTGTAACCAGAGTGCCTCCTGTGAACTCTATACCCAGGTGCACAGGAGAGCCTGTGCCGAGATAAGTTACGCCCAGGCTGATAAGAGCTATTGCTATTATAGCTATGGGAATCAGCATTATCTGCCTGGGTGGGTACTTAGAAACGATGTCCTCCAATTCCATATAGGTCTCCTCGAACTCACTCTTAGTTAACCCACCAGTTAGTATTACTGTTTCGAATATGTTGACTGATGTTTATACGCCTTTTTAGAATAATTCAATCTATTTACGACTTATCGTCAAACCTTCTCCCATTTCTTGAGGTTCAACACTTGAGATAGAGTCTTGCCACGCCGAATTTCTTCGTAGAGCCTGCTCTCGGTCTCTTCAACCATCTTTGCCCGCTTGGCAATCTCATAAGCCCTATCTTTTGGCACGACCACCACTCCGCTCTCATCTCCTACGATGTAGTCGCCGGGCCGCACTGTCTGGCGGCCGCAGGTGATCTCGGCGTTGATCTCACCCATGCCCTTGGGCTCACCGGCATTGGGCACTATGGCTGAGGCGAAGACGGGATATTTCATGGCTCTTATCTCATCCACATCCCTGACTGCTCCGTCGATTACCACGCCTTCAATGCCTCGGTTCTTGCAGCTCAGGGTTGCCAGGCCGCCCCAGGGGGCAATGTCATTGCTGCCGTTGTAGATCACTATCACGTTGCCTGGACCGGCGAGATCTATGGCCTCCACACTCTTTGCCCAGTCACCGGCAAAGGTCTGGACTGTAACGGCGGTGCCCACCATCTTCGTGCCCTGGATTATGGGATGGATGTCGCGCATGGCTCCTTTGCGGTGCATGGCATCGGATATATTGGGCGAGGAGACCTTTCTGAAGATGGCGACGATCTCCTCCTCCGCGCTCTTGCGGGGGCGCACGCTAATCCGGGCATGGTCTATCGCCTCCCGGATCTTGCGAGCCGAAGCCGTTACATCCGCACTGCGCACAACGCTTCCCCCCACGATTACTATGGCCGCACCGCTGGCTACGGCCTCCGCACCGGAGGAGGCATCTATGCCGCCTGCTGCGGCCACAGGAGTATTAACCTCCGTCACGATCTGCTTCAGGAGATCGATGGTGTCGCGACCAGTCATCTGCTGGTCTATTCCCACATGAACGCAGATGTAGTCCACACCGAGCTTATCCAGCTCGCGGGAGCGCTTCACAGGATCTGGAACCGTTAAGAGATCCATCATTATCTGTACGCCGTACTTATGTGCCGCCCTCAGGGCATCCTCGATGGTGGAGTTGTCCGAAGTGGCAAGCATGGCAACTATGTCCGCACCGGCTTTGGCGGCCATCTCCACTTCCATGGCGCCGGTATCGACGGTCTTCATATCGGCCACGATTCTAGTTCCAGGAAGAGCTTTCTTCATCTCGCGCACAGAGTCCATACCCTCGCTCTTGATGAGGGGAGTTCCAGCCTCTATCCAGTCTGCGCCACCTGATACCGCCTCTTTGGCTATCTGAATAGATCTGTCCAGCTCCAAAAGATCTAGTGCCACCTGTAGAATGGGTTTAATATCACATCACCACCACAACAGCACAAGCCTTAGTAAACAGATGCATGGTATATAAAATGAAGCTGGCAGAGATTTCTGAGATAGAGCTTGACGACGATTCCTTTCGCCCCAATAACTTGGCCTTCACCAAGCTGCACGGAAACGGAAATGACTTCATCTTGATAGACGAGACGCGCCAGGAGCTTGTTTCAGAGGCTGCAAAGCGTCGCTTTGCCGTTCGCTGCTGCCGCCGCAACTTTGGGATCGGTGCAGATGGAGTCTTGTTCCTGGTGAGCAGCGCCAGGGCTGATCTGGGGATGAGGCTCTTTCAGCCGGATGGCTCCGAGGCGGAGATGTGCGGCAACGGCGTACGTTGTCTGGCCAAGTATGCCTGGGAGACGGGCTACGTTGGCCAGTCCTTCGATGTGGAGACGCTCGCAGGCATAATTCCCGTGCAGGTGCGTGAGATGGATAGCTGCTTCTGGGCCAAGGTGGATATGGGCGTGCCCAAGTTCGATAGACCATCCATCCCGGCGTGCGGATCTGGCGAGTTTATCATGGAGCAGCTTGATGATCTGCAGATCTCGGCGGTGAACACCGGCGTTCCCCATGCCGTTATCTTGGTGGAGGACCTGGAGTTCGCCATTGAGGAGATTGCGCCGCTGATAAGACACAGCAGCGTTTTTCCAGAAGGTGTGAACGTCAACTTCGCCAAGCTCGGCCAGCCTTTTGAGATCAGGACCTTCGAGAGGGGAGTAGAGGGCGAGACCTTCTCCTGCGGCACGGGAGCCGTGGCCAGCGCCTCTGTGGCCCGCCGTCTCAACCTCGTGGGCGATGAGGTCCTGGTGGAGACGAAGGGCGGCCCGCTGATCATAACCTTCGAAGAGGGCAAAGCCTTCATGGAGGGGCCGGCCGTAACCGTTTACATGGGGGAGCTGAGTGAAGAATACCGTTGGAGCCTTTCTCAGGAGCTGTGAGAGAATCAAATTGGTCAAGAGATTCTTGGGCATAATGATCATCATGATCATATTATCCCCTGCCCTAGCCGAGCATTATGTCATGGAGATCGGAAGCAAGAGCAACCCCAATGCCCATCTATTCTCTTACGACCAGAAATTCCGGGAAACCACTCGTCTGCACAACTACCCCATGGACATGAGCGCTTCCAAGGAGTTCACCGATGCCACCCGTCTGTCCACTCGGATGGAGCTGAAGGCGCTGCCCAACCTTACGGAGATGGTGATAGATGCGGACTTCATCGGCATCGGCCGCATTGGCTATCTGGTCTTGGACCCGGAGACAGGAGAGGTGAAGAAGGAGATGTCCCGCATCAACCACATGTTCGTGGGCAACTTCAGCATTGAGGAGCAAATAATAGTGGCCAAGGATCACATGTGCGAGTGCGGATACCTGCCCTGCGCCTGAGGAATTAACCGGATAACTGCTGGCTCACTGCCAGGTCCACCATCTCCAGAAACTCCTGCTTTGCCTGGGAAGGTATGGTCGCCCCTGCCGCGACGTTGTGGCCTCCTCCCACGCCACCCACAGCCTTGGCCGAGCGCGCCAGGGCATCTGCCAGGTCGAGACCGGACCTGACCAGGTCCTGGGTTCCTCGCGCCGAGACCTTGAGATCTCCTTGCTGGGTCAGGGCAAAGGCCAGGATGGGGCGGGAGCGGTCCGCCATCTGAAAGCACATGCCTGCCACTATTCCTACTATCGTGTCTAAGATGGCGTCTCCAGCGTCGAAGTACTGAATGCTCTTCAAGGGGGTGATACCCTTGCTGCTTACCAGCTTCAGGCCGTTTACCAGGTTTTGGCGGTGCTGATTGAGAAGTTCTCGCGCCTCTTCTAATGCCTTGTTCCTGTCGCCCATGCAGACCTGCAGGCCGACCTGAGAATGGCCATAGCGGGCCGTGGCATTTAGCAGTGTGGAATACTCGCTGGCGTCCCGCAGCTCCGTGCCCTCCCTCTCCTGCAGGAGGACGTAGACCTCTCCGATCAGACGTTCCAGCTTTACATTGGAAACACCGCTGCGAAGGCCCTTTTGCAGCAGCGCCGTGACCAGGCCAGCCTTCTCTTTTTGGCTGAGATCTATCCAGCGCCGCCATCTTTCCCCGCTGAAGCGTATTCCGATCTCCTTGAGAAAGGCGATGCAAGCATCCTCATCTCCCGAGAGACCGGGCAGGTAGGGGTCCTGGGAATATTCGAGCATCTTGAAGACCGGGCGGGTCTGCCGGCCGAAGAGCTTGATGTCTCTGGAGAAAGAAAGGGCTCCTGCTTTGGAGCCGATCTCCAGGATCTGGCGGTTCAGGCCGAGGAGATGGCCGCTGGCCATATCCTGCAGGTCCCCTACCGCGCCCACCACCGCCAGCGCTGATAGATCATCGTTGCCCCCGCGTGGCGAAAGAGCGGAGGCCAGGAGGAAAGAGGTTCCGCTGCCGCTGAGATGGATTGCGCCGTCGGCTCCCACCAGATGGGGATTGATATGAGCCAGGGGGCGGGCCTCGGATGGATTGGGCTTGTGATGATCCACTACGATGGCTCGCAGGCCCAAGTCGCAGATCTCCTTGATCATTCCGCTGCCGAGGTCCGTGAATACCACCAGATCGGCTCCTTTGTTGGCGATCTCCTCCAGGGCGGCCTTGTCGAGCTGCCGGAAGAAGAGTGGCTTGTAGTCGAGATTTTGCCGCTCCAGGGCGGTGCAGATTATACCAGCCGCCGTGAGCCCATCGGCATCAACATGCGATACCACCAGAATGTCTTTTTGCCTTCGCATCTCGTCTGCCGGCTCCTGGCACAGCTTCCGAAGCTCGGCGAACTTTCCCAAAATCTCCTGGCCCTCTAACATGTCCTTCATAATTTTGATGGAGAGATATTTATTTGGTCCGCCCATGCCGCCCCCAGCATCCTGAAGCCGACTGGGCTCTTGGCCATCTGAGGGTAGTCGCTGATGATTATTTCACGGGCGGCTGATGGGCTGGTGAGGAGGAACTGATCTTTGATGGTGATGTTCTCTGAGGCGTTGCTCTGAAATAGATATCTGTTCATGACCTCCCCAGTGCCGCGTACTCTGCCTGTAGCCTCCGTATTCTCTGTGGATCCCATCCTAAAATCGGTGAAAACCGTGCCTGTACCCTCCACATTGTGGCTGTAATCGATATCCATATTTGAGGAGGCGGTGAAAGCTCCCGTCATTAGCAGGGCCAGTATCTGCAGGGCCAAGATGACCTTCAGCTTTTTCATGATTTTCGGTTTTGGCTTGTTTTCATCCTTATTGAGCCTGTCGACAACCGACCGAAAGGAGATTATTATCAGACGGGCAATAGAGAGCTACGACCTTAATGGCAGCTCCTACAGTCACGCGACCTTTCAGCCAGCTTGATGTGGCCCCTACTGCGGCCCGTATCCTCGGTCTAAACCTTCCCCAATCCGACGGCCGTCCCATCAATCTGGTGGAAGGCTGGGGGTGCAGAAACGTTGCGCTTATCATCATAGACAGCCTGGGCTACGATCTTTTTGGCTGGCTTATGCCTCGGCTGGAGAATCTATCCACTCTGGCCAGAGATGGACTTCTCCTGCGGGCGGAGGCTGTATCCAGCCACACCACTCCGGCCATCGCCACCATCCTGAGCGGCCTTCTCCCGGAGCACCATGGAATCTTCAATAAGGCAGGAGCAAAGGAATCAAGCATCCTCAGCATACCGGAGATTGCCAGCGCTTCTGGCCTCAGGACGGCGGTGGTTATGGAGCAGAACGGGGCGGAGGTCTATCGGGGCCTGATTGAGATCATCGCAGGGATACCCGATGACCTATGCCCGGAGGATTTCGACCGAGAAGCTTGCCGCATGACTCTGGAGGCCCTCTCCAGCAGTCCCAGGCTTCTGGTATCATATTTCATAGGAATTGACAAGACCGTGCATGCAGGCCAGGGGCTGGAGAAGATTGGAGAGGCGGCACTGCACATCGACCAATGCATGGGCAGGATCGCCTGCGCTGCAGATGAGGAGACCCTTTTCATCATCTGTGGCGATCATCCCGTACACGCCGGGAAGTTCAAGAGGAGCAAAGGGCCTTACTCTGTGGCCTTGATCCTGGCAAAGGGCAGAGCACAAAAAAAGGGATGTCACGGCTTACGATAGGTTTAAATGCCGTCAGCAGGTAACCAGACTTTCAATGGATGAAGATCTCTTCGAGGTTTTTCAACTAATTGCTGAAGACGAACGCAGGCGCAGATATCTCAAGGAGATCGGCGACTGGCTTATCGAAGAATACTTCGAACTCCACCAAGCATCTTGATTTCAACTTTGTCTATTGCTCGGATCTCCTTATACCGCGGCTTAGCTCAGTTATTTAATTGTGGTCTTAAACTCTATTTCAGCCGCGGCAGAAAAATAAATTTATCTTGCCCTTGAGCGTACTCGCCAGACAATCTTCTGCGCACAACTTTCTCAATTTGCCCTTAATTTTCGGGAAAATATATCGGTCGGTTGTCAATAATTCAGCATCGGTAGATCTTGTGTAATGGTTTCACAGCTCGAAATAGCTCGGCGCGCACGATTACGGGCTAGCAGAATAACTATTATCATAATAATAACCGCCCGAAATTTCTTTTCACACCACATTATAATGCAATTTCTGGATCTATTCCATTCCTTGTGAAATACTATTCTGACTACTATCAAGGCTTTATTTTGAAAAATAGCTTATATTTCAAGTTTTTAGCTATTAACTACAACACTCAACTCTTGGAAAGGTTTATATACCACAATAACTAGGTTAATACTGTGCCAGAACGAGTAGACAACCTGTCTAATCACGTTCTGAAGAAATGAATGGAGGGGCTATTCGTCTGAGGGGATGGATGAACCTTCACAGTATCCTAAAATCTTAGGAGTAGCGTATATGGTGAACATATTCGTGAAGGAGCCTTGTCGTGCATGCGCCGATCAGTTCACCACAGTGCAAGCAAGACGTCACCAAGAAGGGAAAGCAATGAGGGGGGATCGACGGCCTTCGACCGGCCTGTCGACATCGATCAAGATGCTTCACAATTATACGCTTTATCCAAGGGATGGCACGAAAAGGGTAGATAAAGGGAGTGCATCTCAGGTCCGCATATATCAAGGCTTCGGCCTTTACACAAACCTTCACAGCTGGAAAGGGACGGCTGTGGCGGTAAGAAGGGGTGGCCGTGGCCGAGCAGGATCTGAAATGAATTGAGGGGACAGGTCGGGAAAAGCATGGGCAAAAGGCCGGGGGGACCAAGGGAGACCGGCCCGCCTTGCCTTTCACAACCTGTGTGAAATAAGAAGGGATGGCACAGAGGAAAGACAAGGGATCGGATCGACTGGGTTCGGGAGTACCCGGGCGGGTCCGATCCATCAACTGAGAAGGGGCATCGAGGAGGGAAGTATGAAAGGACATATGAAGCTGTTTACGTTGCGGATGGATCTGGAGAGAGCGCAGCAGTTCAAAGCCGCCAAGGCTATAGAAAATATCGGCTTTGGACCATGCAAAGGTGCATCTACTTATGTTGAGCGTATGTTCTCGCAGGATATCCCAAAGGTGATAAAAGGGATAGGATGAGAATCCGCATAGAGATAGAAAACAAGGGACTCAAGTCCTCCCACGAGTTTGAGTCCCAAAATATGGACGGGGAGGTTCTGAGAGACAAGATCATCGGCTTTCTGTCCGCATCCGGTGTCTTCGAGGGCGCAGAAGAGCATGCCGGAAGGGTCGCGGCCGGTCGTGATTACAGCAGCAGCGGGACGCTGATGGATCGCCTGGAGGGCTTCATCAGATTTGAGTTTTCCAATACCTGGTTCACAACCCAGGAGCTGAGAGTGCGATATGAGACGGTGGCAGATGACATCAAGCTCAGCACAGTCTCAACCTATCTCTCCCGCATGAATCATGATGGGCTGCTGGACAGAAGGGGCAATAGAAACAACCGACAGTACCGGTTGATCGAAAAGATCGAGCCAGAGATGATCCCGCATCAGAGTATTCAGCGCCAGAGTAACTATGAAAGAAGGAGTGCAGAAGGCAGATAGTAGCCTGGCCGGAAAGCTTTTTTCCAAGGGAAATCCCGCCACTATATCCTTTTGTCCATTAAGCTGTGATGTTTAGGTGCCTATGGGTCAGATCCAGGCTGTACCTGGCCTGGGAACTCTGAGGGTCGATCTCTAAGACCATTTCGAAGGCGTCGAGGGCTTCTTGGAAGCGGTTTAGAGCCGCGAAAGCCAGGCCTTGGTTGTACCAGGCATCAGCATTCTGCGGCTGAAGGTGGATTGCTTTCTCAAAGCTTGCAAGAGCCTCGTTGAGGCGTCCCGTCTGGTTCAATGCCAGGCCGCGACCAAGCCAGGCCGAGGCATCCTCGGGACGGAGATCTGTGGCCTTCTCATAAGCTCTTGCTGATTGGTTGTAATCGCCTAGCGCGTAGCACACCATGCCCAGGTTGAACCAGATCGCCTCATTGGATGCGTCCTCCTGGCTCGCCCTCTGCAGGCAATCGGCAGCATCGCTGTATCTTCCCAGAGCGGCCAGCAGGCTTCCTCTGTTGGACCAGGCCGCAAAGTTTCCAGGATCGAGGGAAGTTAGCTCCTCGAAGCACTTCAGGGCCTCGGCGTTCCTGCCAAGCGCAGCCAGGGCTAGGCCCTTGCCCATCAAAGCATCGACATCTTTATCGGACTTCAGGCTCAGGGACCTATCAAAGAACTGCAGCGACTCGTTGTATTCACCAGCGGCGCAGAGGACGTTGCCCTTCCCCCGATACGCTCTGGCGTTGCCGGGGTCCAGGACTATGGCTCGGTCATAATAGGGCAGCGCGGCGCTGAAGTTGCCTCTGGCACTGAGCACATCGCCCTTTCCGGACGAGGCGGCTGAGCTTTTTGAATCAAGGGCAAGAGCCTGCTCGTAGCACTGCACGGCTCGGGCGAGATCCTCCTGGCGCAGGAAAACATCGCCTTTGCCCGTCCAGGCATCAACGTTATTCTCGTCCAGTTCCAGGACATCCTCAAAGGATTTCAGAGCTGATCGGTAATCGGCCAGGGCGAAGGATGCTCTTGCCTCTCCCATGATCGCAGCGACGTTATGGCTGTCCAGGCCCAGAGCCTGGCTAAAGGATTGGAGGGCCTGTCCTGGCATATCCTGGCTCAGGAGTAGATCGCCCCTTCCCACCAGGGCCCTGATGTTGCCCGGATCCAGAGCAATAGCTTGATCGTAGGCTGCCAAGGCGCCGGTCAGATCGCCTAGCTGCATTCGCACATCTCCCATGCCCACCAGAGCCACGATATTTTTGGGCTCTTGAGAGAGCACTCTCTCGTAGCACTCCAGGGCCTTATCCGGCTGGCCTTGACGTCGCAAAGCCTCCCCTTTTCCCGCCAGAGCCCTGACATCTCCAGGCTGCGAGGCGAGGACGGCATCATAGCAGGCAAGGGCAAAAGCATAGCTCTCCAGCGCCAAGAGGGCATCCCCCTTTCCCACCGTGGCCCGCAGGTCATTGGGCTTTGTCTCCAGAGCCAGGTCGAACGCCTGCAAAGATGAGGCGTATTCTTGCTGGGAATAAAGGGCCTCAGCCCTTCCCAGCAGCGATCCGAAATCCGCTGGACTCTGGTTCAGCACTGCATTGTAGAATTGCAGCGCCTGGCCATAATTCTTCTGGGCGAAGAGGGCGTCTCCCATCCCCCACAGGGCCGTCGTATTCCCGGGATCTTGCCCCAAAACCTTTTCATAGCACGAAACGGCCTCCTGGTTCCTTCCCATGGCCAGCAAGAGCTCTCCCTTGTTCAAGAACGCTGCCGGATTGTTCGCATCCAGCAGTGCTGCCTGATCATAGCTTTTCAGGGCGTCCTCATAGTCTCCCAGACTGCTTTGCGCCGATGCCTTGCTGTTCCAGAGTGTCCAGTTCTCTGGTTCCAGTCGCAGGGCAGAGTCAAAACAGAGCACAGCCATTCTGTATCTGCCAAGCCTGGTCAGGATCTGACCTTTCCATGCCCAGGCATCAGCGCACTTTGGGTCATTCTTCAGAGCCCTATCCAGAGAGCTCACAGCCTCCGGAAGCCTGCCTAGCCGGAGCAGGGCCTGCCCTCTGCCCAGCCACGCCGCTGCCTTGGTATCATCCATCTCAATGGATCTGTTGAAGTCCTGCAGGGCCTGGTCATAGCTGCCTTTCTGCATCTGCTCCAGGGCCACTTTCAGATAATGGCTGTAATCGGGCTTCGCTGCTGCCGGGAGGCTGGCGTTGGTCTTGACCTCTTCCGGTTTTGGCCCGAGCGCGGACAGCGCCTCATCTCTTCCGGCAAGAGCCTCGGGGTCCAAGGGTGCAAGCGCCAGGGCCGCTTCGTAGTTCTTCAGGGCATCCTGGAAGAGACCCTTATCCTTGAGCAGATGGCCCTCTGCCGCAAGCGCCCTGACCCTGCCCTGCACAGCCTCCTGATTATCCGGGTCGAGCCCGGAAGCCTCTGCAAATAGGTCAGCGGCTTCGGAGATGTTTACCGTGGCCAGCTTCTGCTGGCCTATTCCAACCAGGGCTCGGGCCTTGCCCGTTTTGGCATCTTGATCAAGTGGACTGATCTTCAGGAGATCATTGTAGCATGGCAGAGCCTGGTCAAATCTGTCCAATCTGGCTAAGGATTCGCCTTTTCCCTGCAGAGCCTCAATGCTCAAAGGATCTAGGGCCAGGGCGGCATCGTAGCTGCTTTGCGCCTCCTCGATTTTGCCCTCTCTCAGAAGAGCCTGCCCCTGTCCAAGCCATGCCTTCACCGTCCCCGCTTCGGCTGCGGGGCCCGCACCGAGCCATGAGGCGCTCTCGTAGCTATACAAAGCCTCGTTGAAGCCATGCCTTGCCAAAGAGAGATTGCCCTTCCCCAGCCAGGCCTCAGCCAGGCCCTCGTCCAGAGCCAGGGCCCGATCATAGCCTTCGCTGGCCGCGGCAAAATCCCCGGCCAGCTCGCTGACCTTGGCTTTTTTCAGCCAGAGCTGGGCATCCTGCAGATTGCTTTTCAGGGCAAAATCGAAGCATAGCTCGGCCATCTTATACCTGCCAAGCCTGGCAAGCGCTTCTCCCTTGCCTATCCACGCGGCGGCGTCTTCTGGATCGAGCTTTTGGGCGCGGTCGTAGCAGTTCAAGGCCTCCTGGTAGCTGCCATTCAGGCTAAAAGCATGACCCTTTTCCAGCCAGTAGGCGGATTCATCTTGGGCAAAAGCCGAATTTAGAAGGATCAACATCAAAGCGCACATAATAATAGCGCATAAAGACGCCAGCTTGAGACAGCTCATATTATTGCTCATTTTACTACTACCATCTCTTTATTTCAGGAATTACAGCCTGATATATGTGAACTCCTCCCACGCCTTAAAGGGCGGGGCTTCCCTGCTGCTTCTTCGTTCTTACGCCATCATAGCCCTTTGGCATCGGGGCGCGTTTTGCGGGAATTTTCGGTTTCTGTTTCATTGGCCCAAACTTACATCAGATTCACGATGCAGAGGTTTAGATCTCATCAGACAGGTTCGGGGTGTTCCCTCCCTACTCTTCGAGTCTCACGCAGAGACTCCTAAGATCTCCCTTGAGGAGAAATGATCGATCATCCAGGTAGCACTTTCAGCCAACGAGGAATCACATCTTAATAGCAAAGAGGATACGATGAAATATATAGTTGATCTGTGTAGCGCGAAAGTGGTTCATGGGCAAAGGACTCTGCTTTCATCCCGTTGCGACTGCGTCGCAACTCCCGCAAACTCTGCGAAGTTAGCGAGATCGCATCTCCTCTGGCCAGCGCATTGATCACATCGTCTATCATTCCACAGTCACCTCTACCTCATCTCCATTGGCAAGGCCGAGCGCCTCTCTCAGGCGGACGGGAGCAATGACCTCCACCAGGTTTGCCGGATAGCTGCTCCGCTCTGGTCGCACGATCGCGGCCTCGATCCCTTTTACTCTGATCTTGTAGCACCTGCAATCGCCAAAGGTCCGTCCTTCATCCTGAAAGCCCTCGATCTTGATCTCCTGCCAGGTCACGGGAACGAACGGCTCGTCCAGTTTTATGTTCAGAGTGCCGGGAAACGGCACAAAGCCCAGCTTCTGCAGGAACTGGGTGCGATAACCCTCCCGCGAAATGTAGTACTGGCCCTCGCCAAGACCTGCTGTCACCTTGCCGCGAACGACTGCGAGGCTTTCTCCCTCAAAGACGCTTCTGTATTCCTGATACTCGGTCTGCAGACGCAGCAGGCCCTTCTCCGTTATTCTGACCTTCTGGCCAATGCTAGTCACCTTCCTGACAAGATAGCCCTCCTCCTCCAACAAGGAAAGCCTGCGGGCGGCGGTCTGTGGGCTTGTTCCTAGCAGAGAGGCCAGGATCGAAGAGGAGAGGCTGATCTGACCTCTGTGCGCACCCATCACCGCCAACCGCTTCAGAGTCTCTACTTCCATAGATAGATCCTCAATTTTGAGAAGCTTGACAATTATGATAAGGTAGGCAGGCAAGGTATAGAAATCTTCTGCCGATCTCAGTCTCAAGAGTTATCTGTTCACCATCAGCGAACTTTGCGCACGCTCTTTCGCACTTCTAGGTAGATGGCCTGAAAGGTATTTCCGATGAAGAACCGGGGCGGCGTCCTCTTGCCGATGATGCGAGTGCGTCCGGCGCGGATGGCCTCGACAGCCTCCTCTGCGTCAGCGGCTTCGATGTCTGTTACTCCCAGCCCAACGGTCGCCGCAAAGTGAGAATCGCTACCCGCCACCATGGGCAGATGGCGCTTCCGCGCCCCCCGGCGAGCCCGCGCATTGGCTATGCCGAAGAGGTGCTTGGAGTTGTAGACCTCCACGGCGTCGCAGTCTGGTATGCGCCCGATGGCATGCCGGAAGGGATGGTAAGGATGGGGCACGATGGTAATTCCTCCCTGCTCGTGAACCATCTCCGTCGTCTCCTCGGGGCTTTTGCCCCGCGGCGGAAGCTCTCCGGCTCCCAAGACCAGCAGATGGCCTTCGGCGGTGGTGACCTCCGCGCCCGGAATGAGGATCAGATCCAGCTTCTGCTCTTGGATGATCTTGCCGGCGATCTTTGAGCCGCGCAGGGTGTCGTGGTCGGTTATGGCCAGGCCGGCCAGGCCCCTTTTGGCTGCGACCCTGAGAATGGTCCGTACATCATCGCGGCCGTCAGAGCAGCTGGAATGTATATGAAGATCGAATTTCATTCGCCTAGCCCCAAGCACCTGGCATGGTTATGCATCCTTGCAGGGCCGAGGCTGCCGCCGTGGCAGGTGAGGCCAAATAGACTTTTCCGCCCTTGCCCATCCTGCCCGGGAAGTTTCGATTCGAGGTGGAGAGGCAGACCTCCCCTTCGCCCAGGACGCCCATGTGCGCTCCCAGACACGGCCCGCATCCCGGCGGGGCGATCATGGCCCCAGCCTTCACAAGCGTTTCTATTATCCCCTTTTGCAGTGCCTCCTGGAGAACCTGGCGCGAGGCCGGGATGACCAGGGTTCTGACCTTAACCTCTTTTCCCTGCATTAGCCTCGCAGCCTCTGCCAGGTCCTCCAGCCTGCCGTTGGTGCAGGTGCCGATGAAGACCTGGTCGATCTCCAGGCCCTCCAGCTCCGAGACCGGCCGAACGTTGTCCACGCGAAAGGGCACGGCCACCTGAGGCTCAAGGTCGGTTACGTCGAATTCGTACTCATGATCGTAGGAGTCGGGATCAGAGCGAACGGGGGTATACCGCTGCCTCGCCCGGCCCAGCAGCCAGGCATCGGTCTTCTCATCCGGCGGGACTATGGCCGCCTTGGCCCCCATCTCCACCCCCAAATTGCACAGGGTCATCCGGCCGGATATGCTTAAGGACTCGATGACCGGCCCGATGTACTCCACGGCTTTGTAGGTTGCTCCGTCCGCGCCCAAGGTTTTGATCACCATCAATGCCATGTCCTTGGCAGAGACGATAGGAGAAAGCCTGCCTGATATCCTGACCGCCAAGGTCTCCGGCACCTTGAACCAGAGGCGCCCGCATGAATATACCTCGGCCATGTCCGTGGCACCCAGGCCCGTGCCGAAGGCGCCGAGGGCGCCGTAGGTGCAGGAGTGCGAGTCGGCTCCCACGACCAGGAAGCCAGGCAGGACAAAGCCCTGTTCGGGAAAGACCTGGTGGCATACTCCCGAGCCGCAATCGAAGAAGTTGGTGATTCCCTGCTCCCGAATCCAGGAGCGAACCTCCTTTTGCAGCGTGGCTGCTGTCTCGTTGTTGGCGGGAACGATGTGATCAAAGGGTATGACCACTTTACTTGGATCCCAGACCTTCTCCGACCCCATCTCCTGGAAAGCCTTTATCGCCAGCACTGAAGTTCCGTCGTGGGACATGGCATAGTCCACACTGGCCTCTACGATCTCCCCCGGCTCCACCATCTTCGGGGAGCCGGAGGCCCTGGAAAAAATCTTCTGGCTGATGGTCGCCACTTTATCCTCAGCGAATCTCCTTAGCGATACTATCTCTTCAGCTTAACGCTTGCACTGGATCTCCTCGGCAGAGGGCATCATGTAGGCGATGTCATCGGTGGGATGCCGGTACAGCCTTGCCCCCAGACGCTTCTGGTCCAGGATGTGGCCGATCAGTCCGATGCTTCTGCCCAAGGCAAAGAGACCGTTCAGATAGCCCAGCCTCACGATCTCATCGATCTCCGCCTTGCTGAAGGATCCGCAGGAGGACATCAGATCCAGGAAGAGGATGCCGATGCAGCCGTCCACGTTCAATATGAGGTTCCCTTTCTTGGCGGTGGTGAGCTGCTCCACCTGCAGGGCATAGTTCAGGAGATCCGTGCTGGGGAAGTTCTTGCGGGCGTACTGGATGAGGAGCTGGACGCGCTTGTCCGGATTCTTGACGCTCTTGATCATATGGCCGATGCCGGGGATGTTTATGCCCTTCTTCTTCATATCGTTCACAAACTGCTCAGGCGTCTTCCCTGTCTCGCGAGCCTGCTTGAACTCGCGGGCCGCATCGTCAATGGCTCCGCCGAAGCGCGGGCCGATGGTCAAAAGGCCGCTGCATAAAGACGAGATGAGATCCTTTCCCGCGCAGGAGGCTACGATGGCATTGTGGGCCCCGGAGACGGCCGGACCGTGATCAGCCACGATCTGTAGCACCAGCTCGATGAACTGGGCCGCGTAATCGGGCAGCTCCTTCTTGAACCAGAGAAGGCCAATCACTCCGCCTATTCCCATCTTCTCTTCCAGAACATCGGAGAGCCTCTTGCCCGCGTAGAGCACCTCCTCGCCGCTGTCATCGGAAACGGTGCAGATGAACGTGGTGGGCTTGCGGATGTCTCCGGAAGCGAGCGCTTTGCTGTAGTCGGCGGGAATTTTTGGTGCTTCGGGCTCGACAAATTCCTGGATCACACCCTCGGTCTTGAGCATCTCGTAGACCTGGCGCACCTTATCGCCATAGTCGTCGAAGGATGTCGGCACATAAGCTCCTGCCTCGCGGAAGGCCTCGTTCTTGGCCTGAGCCGTCTCCTTTTGAGTATCAGCCTTGGCTCCGGCATGGCCGAACTGAACGCTTGCGGGAAGCACCGACGAGCAGGTTCCTGTGACCCAGGCCACCAGGGGCTTGGTGATCTTGCCCTCCTGCAGAGCCTGGATGATCCTGTACTCGTCCTCGCCGCCTAATTCACCCAAGCAGGCGATCATCTTGATCTTTGGGTTTTGCTCGTATCTGAGGATATGGTCCAGCATCGTCGATCCAGGATAGCGGTCTCCGCCTATGGCCACGCCCTCATAAACTCCATTGGAGTTTCTGGATATGATATTGAAGGCCTCGTTGAGCATGCCCCCAGACTTGGAGACAAAGCCCACACATCCCGGCCGGTAAAGCTTGGAGGCGATGATGTTCTCAATGGTTCCTGCCGTATTCCCGATCCTGAAGGCCCCTGCTGCCATGCCTCCCACGGTGGCCGGACCGATGATGACCTTTCCCATCTCCCGGGCCGTGGCGCTCATGACTCTGGACTGCCTCTCCGGAACGCCCTCCGCTATGACTGCCACCGTTCGCAATGTCTTCTCCTGCAGGGCCTCCATGGTCGTCTCGAAGGCGGAGCGATAGGAAGCAAAGTTGACCATCACATCCGCTTCGGGATAGGCCTTGGCCGCCGCAAAGATGGTCTTGTACATGGGCAGTAGGATCTCCTTGGTGCCCCAGAAGGCCTTGTGGATGCCCGCCCGGTTGGGATTGATAATGGCAGAGATGCTAGGGGCTTCGCGTTTGCAGACATAGTCGAAGTCCAGCATGCGCTGAATGGCGTTGGTCTGATAGCCGTAGACGAAAGCCTTGGTATCTCTATCAAAGAGAACGTATTCTTTCCTGCTCATTGCCATGCACCTCCCAGGGCCAGAGGAACGATCCTCGTCATGTGAGTCTCAGGTCCGTACACCTCTATGGGCACTCCCAGCCTCTTGCCCAGCTCTCGCATGAGCTTCAGGCCCTGCTCGAAGTTGGGCCCGCCTCTGCGCACGTAAATCTTCACACCGGCAGCCTGCAGCTTTTGCTGATACTCCTCCAGGGCCATGACCACTCCCCTGAAGGTCCTGGCCACATCTGTGAAGTTGGCGATGGCACCTCCGATGAGGAGCACCTTTCCTTCGGGGTCCTTCTCGCGCGTCATCAGGTCCAGAATGGTCTTGGTGTAGTAGTAGGTCTCCTCTGTGTTGGGATCGCCGCTGTACTCGCCGTAGTTGGCCATCTCTCCGGCGAAGCCCAGATCGCAGATGGTATCGGCATAGATAACGGAGGCACCTCCGCCAGCCACCATGGTCCAGACCCTTCCCTTAGGGTTTAATATAGTCAGCTTCAGTGAGGCTCCCGTCTTGGAGTCGAGGTCCTTGATGAACAGCTCCTCTTTGGTGAGGATCCTCCCGAAGGGCTCGGGGAAGATCAGGCCCTCCCACCGCTTCCTCTGCCAGTACTCCTCGGCATCATCAAGCTTCGCGACCATGTCCAGGGGCACGATGGCGCCATTGTGGAAGGTGAAGGGATTGATCTCCAGGTAGGAGAAGCCCGTGGCTGCATAGAACTGGTAGAGGGCTCTGATGAACTTCTCCACGGCCAGACTCCGGTCCGCGAGGCTCCTGGGCAGCTTGGACTTGATGTCCACAGCAGCTATTCCTGCCAGGACGTCTACATGTATCCGGACCACCTTATCCCAGTTCTCCTCTACACAGATGCCACCTTCCGGCGAGAAGAAGATGTTATCGCCATCATAGTCCGAGCTGATGGCCACATAGAACTCTTCGTTATGGGGTATGAAGGGCTCAACCAAGAAATGAGTTAGCCTGCCTGCCGCGCCTCCTACGACCACCTCAACTCCTATATTCTCTTTGAGGTACTTCTTTGCCCCTTCCCAGTTCGCATCCAAAAGCACCAGCCCATGCTTGCCCCTCTTTCCAAAGAGCTGGTCGGGCTTGACCACAAGCCTCTCCGTTTTCAGCCATGGATTCGCGGAGGCGAGCTCCTCGGGATCCGTCTCTGGCCCCACCAGGGCGAGATCACCTTTATAGGAGAATTCGTTGAGGTACTCGGGAAGGTACTTGGCCAACAAACGCTTCGCATCGTATTCCCTAATGCCTCTCTGTGCCATGTCCAAAACCACCTCGCCGCCCTAATGTTTTTCTTATTTACAAACCTTTCTAAAGGGAGAGATCTTATGCCCTTCAAGATTATGAAATGTCCTGAATGCGGAAAAGACTGTGTTCTGCCTGCAGAAGACGTTCTGGCTGATATAGACAGCAAGTACATGGCCTGCCCCAATTGCGCACCGGAGCCAGAATTGGATAAGGCCAAGCCCCTGAGGCATCTTCCGGAGGGTGTGGAAAGGTGCCCATCGTGCGGCAGAGCCCCATTGGATGCAGTAATGCTCGATGCTCTGCGGATCTTGCGAGAGTTCGGACTGCGCGACGAAGAGGATACACTGCGAGGTGTGGGGTCGCCGCTCATCGCGTTTGGCTATCCTCTGGCATTTTCGCCCCGGCTCGGCCCCCGGAGCCTGATTATAGTAGGAGAGCGCCTGGGCAGAGACGCCGCCGAGGCGATGATGAAGCGCATTCCGGAGATCAAAGGAGTCATCCTGAGCAGAGGCGTTCCGGGGGTGCAGGGTTCCCTGGCTTCGCCCGGCGAAAACGAGCTTCTGGCGGGCTGCGATCTGCGTGCAGACATTGTGCAGAGCCTCTTTGGGGAGCTGGTGATCTACAAGAGCCAGTCTAAGATACACATCGAGTTTCCCAGACAGAGCGCACCGAAGATGAAGATCCTGGAGCAGCTCTACTTCCAGGGCAAGATCCGCGATGTTGTGGATGGTCTCTCTGGCCCGGGAACTCTGGGGCTGATGTGCGTCCTGGCTGGAGCAGAGCGCGTGGTATTGAATGATGCCTGGCTGCCGGCAGTGCAGAATGTCCTCCTCAACCTGAAAGCCAATCAGAGGCTTCTGGGATGGGATGAGATAGAGTATCCTGAAGGCCCTGCCGGGATAGTGGGACGGGAACCAGTGCTAGTCTGCCGCACGCGCGGTGCCTGTGAGGTTGAGGTCTACCACGGCGACCTCGCCAGGCTCTTCTCGCGGGCCCGGCCGGCAGGGCTCTGCCTGATCGACCCCTTTCCTGGATCGAACACAAAGGAGCTGGAGAAGGCCTGCCGCTCCTGCAATGAGATAGTAATAGTATAGTGGGACAGCGCGGATTCGAACCGCGGTCCAAGAGTCCCAAACCCTCGAGGATAGACCAGGCTACCCCACTGTCCCAAAAGACAGTTCACCCTAGTAGCCTGAAGTCTTTAAAAGCCTTTTGCCACGCGTTTCTTGGCCACCGCCATCAGTGCATTGTGATTTATCTTCTTCACCAGATAGGCCGTCGCCAGCCCTCCTATGGCCGTCAGCAGCCAGAGCTGGATGAGCCGGATGAGGATGGTGGCTGCCACGGCGGTGTGCATGGGCAGGCCGATGGCATTGAAGAATGTGCTCATGACGATGTCCACCAATCCGACACCGCCCGGCAGGAACAAGGGCAGCATCTGCAAAAAGATCATGACAGCGTAGACAGCGAAGACTGCCCGCAGCGGCACGGAAACGCCCATGGACCGGAAGACGATGACCGCAACCATGGTCATGGACAGCCAGCCTGCCACCGCCCAGAAGGTGCTGATGAAAAGGCTTCTCTTGTGCTCGGCCAGCATCTTCATGGACTGGTGGAATCGGTCCATCATCCCGCTGCACTGCATTCGATCTACATGGATGTGCAGGATCTTTTCCACGTAGTCAACTATGGTGAAGATGATCCTCTCCAGCCAGCCATCCGCGAAGCAGACGCCGAAGAATGCGGCGTTGAGGAAGAGCAAGATGAGGGTGATGGCGGTGCAGGTGGCCAGTGCCCAGGGGGGGGCATCCGTAGCCAGGTCCAGGTAGATCAATCCTATTGCTGTCCCCAGGAAGAAGGGTATGGCCGTGATGATCCTGGTTGCAGCCACCGTAGCTGAAGACCGATCGATCCGCGATCCCCCATCCAGCTTCTCCAAAAAATAGATGCGTGCCGTCTCACCGGAGAAGCTGCCGGAGGGTATGAGGTTGTTCATGAAGACGCAGGACATATAGATCAGGAAGATGTCCCAGATGGGCACCTTGTAGTCGAACTTTTGGGCAATGGTCTGCCAGGCCAAGGCATCGAAAAAAACACCCAGCAGGGCCATTACCACTGCCAGAAGGAAGACGGTCATGTCGACATTTCTGAGGCTGCTGATCACATCCTGGTAGCCGACATGATACAGATAAAGGAAATAGGCCCCCATGCCCAATCCTATCAAAGCTATCGATTTTCTGGGGCGAATGGTAGGAAGCTCTATCTCACGGCTCACAGATTCACCAAGGGCAACGATGGTTAAAAATATTCCGTTCGGGCACTCGAATCACAACCTTTTTAAATCCTGCTTTAGTAGGAACTCCTCATGGGAAAGACAGGAAGCGTAGAATGGGTTAAAA
This sequence comes from Methanothrix sp., assembly GCA_026394475.1. Lineage (GTDB taxonomy): Archaea > Halobacteriota > Methanosarcinia > Methanotrichales > Methanotrichaceae > Methanothrix. The sequence continues at coordinate 4,830 of JAPKYD010000133.1, read as the reverse complement.
TAAAGGGCAGAAAGGGTCAGGTCAGGCAGGTAGCCAAGGCCGAGACTACCTACAAGAAGCCCGGTCCGATGCAGAAGTATACCGCGTCCGGTTCGAGAGTCAGGAAGATAAAGAGATCTGCGAAGGCCACCCAAGTCAGGACATGATCTCCCAGGACGTTGTTCTGGTACGCTACGGGGAGATCACCCTCAAGGACAGGTGGACGAGGCAGAACTGGGAACGCATTTTAGCTGGCAATATAGCTTTCTCATTGGGAAAAGCGGGCCTGGAGCACAAGGTAACCAGGGGCGAGGGAAGGATCTTCATCCAGACCCCTGATCCCCGCGCGAGCGAGATTGCTGCGCGGGTTTTTGGAGTCGTCTCCACCAGCCCAGCCAGGGCTGTGGCGCCCGATTTAAAGGAGATATGCCAGGCTGCGGTGGAGATGGCATTGAAGGCCGGGCCCGCCACCTTTGCCATCCGGCCCAGGCGCTCTGGGATCTCCATATCCAGCGAGGAGATCGGCAGGGTCGTGGGCGATGCCGTCCGCAAGATGACCGGAGCCTCCGTGGATCTGGAGGAGCCGGAGCTGGAGATCTTTGTGGAGGCCAGGAGGGAGTCGGCCTACATCTTTACGCAGGTGGTGAAGGGCATGGGAGGCCTTCCTCTGGGGTCTCAGGGCAAGATGCTGGCGCTCGTCTCCGGAGGCATTGATTCACCCGTAGCGGCTTGGATGATGATGAAGAGAGGCTGTCCCGTCTCGCTGCTGCACTTCGATTCCCGGCCCTATGCCGATGCCTTGCAGCCGTCCCTCAAGAGTGCAAAGGTCCTGGCCGGCTGGACCTCGGGCCGCAAGATCGACTTCATTGAAGTTCCGATAGGCCGCGGAATTGAAAAGATCTCGTCTCACTATCCGCGAGCCACCTGCGTTCTCTGTAGGCGGCTCATGTACTGGATAGCAGCTGAGGTCATGGAGATGGAAGCTGCTTTGGGGATTGTCACCGGCTACTCCATGGGCCAGGTTGCCTCCCAGACGGCTGAGAACATCCTGGCCGAGCAGGCGGCCATGGGCATGCCGGTCTTTCATCCCCTCATAGCCATGGATAAGGCGGAGATCATGGACCTGGCCAGGAAGATAGGCACCTACGAGGTGACTGAGGAGACCGAGTCTTGCACCGCTGTTCCCAAAAAGCCCATGACCAAGGCCAGGAGACACGAGATCCTCGCCATGGAAGAAGAGCTGGGATTGAGGGATATGGCCAGATCTCTGGCCAAAGAGATGAAGGTCACCAGAATTTGAAGCCCTCGATCTTTCCGGTGATATACCACAATTGAGTCGATTTAACCTTTTCACGATCATGTTGATCGAATGAGTGAGGTGGATTAACCTCGATTATATAATTCTTTGGGCGCTAACATCTGGCTGAATAAAGCCTGTGGTTATGGTTTCTGTGTTCAACAACTCAGTGTAGGCCAGCGGCATTCCCCAGAAGAAGTGCAGGGCTTAAGATTAAAAGTTAAAAGGCCGGCGCACCAACTTACAAGCTTTAATATATTCGAATAAATAAATCAATTTAAAGTATTATTAATGCAATTGATGCTCACGATCATATAATCATTCTGTTTGCAAGCTGTACTTACGATGGATGCTATCTGAACTGTAAGTAATGAACTAACTTAAGAATTATAAACAAGGGGAAAAGCACCTCAAGCTCCTGATTATCAGTAAAGGCATTATTGATTATCGAACTCTTGGGCAGGAGAATTTGGCCTGCGATGATTCCGCTTTCGAATATTTAAGCGTATTCTAACGAATCGCTAATGGGTCAAGGCGTTTTTAACCTTCTCAAACTTTTTAAGGATTGAAGAATCCTCAAATTCATTATTTTTTGTCAAAAATTTTTTCTTTTTCTCCAGACATATACAGCGTAAAACATAAATATTGAAAGAAGCTATATGATATGACAGCAGCGAATTGATGGATTTGGACTCGGGAGAAGCCCTAAGACGTATTCCTTGGGATTGAGGAAGAGAATCCTCGGGGATAAATTCAATGCCATGATGGAAATTTATGCATCATTTCCTCGGGGCAAAAGGATCCAAAATCGTCAATATGATGATATGCGTTAGATTAAAGACCGCCGATGAGCTGCCAGCAAAGAAGAGGCGCATGCATCTATGAGAATACAGATCTTCAAAGATGAAATTGAGAAGAAGAAATGAGCATGAGATGTTTATAAAATTAAAATAATAATAAAAAGAGTTAAATGAACGATAAATAAAATTATATAAAGTGGAGTTGACAGAAAATATGGCTGAAAGAATGCGAGCCAGCAGAGAGGGCAAGGGCACGATGACCGTACAAGAAGCCGGCAGAAAGGGAGGCATGAGAACAGCACAGACGCACGGCAAGGAATTCTATGAAGAGATCGGCCGGAAAGGGGGTCAGAGGGTAAAGGAACTGATTGAAATGGGAAAGAAGGCCAAAGGGCTCTGATCCAAGGGATTTTGGATTGTGGAGAGATGAAAAAATGGTAGAAGAAAGAAGAAAATCAGGAAAAGAAGGAAAGGGGACGATGACCGTGCAGGAGGCGGGCAGAAAAGGCGGTCTGAGAACAGCCCAGACGCACGGCAAGGAATTCTATGAGGAGATAGGACATAAAGGCGGCCAGAAGGTCAAAGAGCTGATCGAAGAAGGAAAGAAGGCCAAAGGATTAACTTCTGGAAGATAAAGAAGCTCTTGAGTAATAAAAGACCCATCCTCTTCCAGACAGCCTTTCTTTGACTTTGCCAGGCTCCCCCATTCTTCGCCGGGCCAAATACATTGCAGGCATATATTAAATCTTCTCCCGCTCTTCAATGGTCATGCCGCTTTGCACCGATCTTGGCTCCGCCTGGAGAATGTCGCGAGAGTCCGCCAGTTCGTCCTTCATCTTGATCAATATCCATCCCTGCTTGGTACGAGTCAGGGCATAGCCGCCCTTCAACTTTTTCCCTGCCAGCAAAAGGGCAATGTGGCCGCTCTTCAGGGCTTCTGTCATGGGAACAGCCTGGCCGTTCTTCTCGGTTACATTCTCGTAGAAACCGATATCCCATACGATCACAGTGCCTGCCCCGTACTGTCCCTCTGGGATCACGCCCTCGAAGCTGGCGTACTCCAGAGGATGGTCCTCCGTCTCTATCGCCAGGCGCTTATCCTGGGGGTTTGTGGAGGGTCCTTTCGGAACAGCCCAGGACTTGAGGACGCCGTTCACTTCCAGCCGCAGGTCATAGTGCAGGCGGCGAGCATTGTGCTTCTGTACCACAAAGATCTGGCTGCCCGAACTCGCCTTGCCACCTGCAGGCTCAGAGGTGATGCCGAAGTCTCTCTTCTCGCGATAGGTCTTTAACCGATCTATACCCATGAGAACACCACTTCTTTATTCTTGGCATAATTTATAGGTGTTTCACTTTTTTCGGTCGTGAATCTAGAATAGGCTGTTATTTATAGATCCTATCTGCATATGCTACCTGGGGGTGTAGCAAAATGGGAAAAAGGTCGTGAATCTAGAATAGGCTGTTATTTATAGATCCTATCTGCATATGCTACCTGAGGTGTAGCAAAATGGGAAAAAGAGGTCCGAAGCCTCGATTCTTAGACGTTGCATGTCCAAATGAGCAGTGTGGTCAATTCGGAATTGCTGGGAAAGGAAACGTCACTGTGTACGGTACTTACCAGATAAGTTCCGGTAAGATGAGAAAATATGTCTGCCACACATGCGGCACTAAGTTCTGCGATAGAACTAACACGGCATTCTATGACCTAAGAACGAACGAAGAAAAGGTTAAGCTGGCTTTAAAAATGGCCATGCGTGGAATGAGCGTTTTAGGGATAGCTGAGATCCTTGAGGCAAAACCATCTACGGTAAGCACTTGGATATCGAAAGCCGCAAAGCATAGCGAAAAAGTCAATGAAGTGGTCTTGAAGGATGTGGAGACTCCAAAGGTAGAGATGGACGAGGCATGGACTTTTGTGGGGAAAAAACACTGCCCAGGAAAGATGAATACGAAGACGAGGGAACTTGGATCTGGATAAGCATGGCCGCAAATTGCAGGCTGGTGCTTTCCCATGTTGTCGGTGAGCGATCTCAGAAAATCGCAGATCAACTCGTTACAAATACTGCGAAAAAACTCAGATCGATGCCACTCTTTGTAACTGATGGATTAAGACTATATACAGCAGCTCTTCGAAACCAATATGGAAAACTACAGCAGTTCGCACCAACCGGAAAGCGAGGGCGACCTCGAAGTCCTAAATTAATTGTAGATGACCTACTAAAATATGCCCAAGTTATCAAGATGAGAGTCAATGGTAGGCTCAATAAAGTGGTCAAGAGGATCATATTTGGTAAGAATATAGACCCCAAGATGATATCTACGAGCTACATTGAACGGCAAAACCTGACATGCAGGCAAGATAATAACCGCATATCAAGGAAAACCATAGGCTTCTCTAAGAAGACTGCTGAATTGGATAATCAAATGACCCTATATTTCGCAAACTTCAACTACTGCCGAAAGCACCGCGCTCTAAAATATAGAAATGATAAGGGGATAACGAAGTTCAATTGTCCCGCGAAACAAGCCGGCTTAATCGATCATGTCTGGAGCTTGCAAGAACTCTTGACTTTTCCGTATTACAAAATTCAAACCTATTAAGGGATCACGACCAGAAAGAGAGAAGAAGTTATATTTTTTAGATCGTTATGTCACATCCATGAAATGGATCTTAATTCTGACGGTTCTAATCCTAATGGGCATTGCTTCGGCGGGAATATGTGAAAGTGAATAACCGAACACGGCAGCGGTCTC
>JAPKYD010000040.1 GCA_026394475.1 Methanothrix sp. | reverse complement strand
CTGGTGGAGGAGGAAGAGCCAGTCGTTGTGGTCTTCCTGGCGGATGCTGATCAGATCTCCGCTTTGATAGGCCTTGCCAACTACGACCGCCCCGGTGTGGATAATGTCTTCGCTCCCATGGGAGCAGGCTGCCATCAGATCGGCATCTACGCTTTTCGGGAGGCGCAGAGCGACCGTCCCAGGGCCGTCCTGGGTCTGACCGACCTCTCCTCCAGATAGAATGTCCGCCATATCCTGGACAAAGATGTGCTAACCTTTGCCTTGCCCTACCGGCGCTTCCAGGAGATGGAGAAAAATGTCGAAGGGAGCTTCCTGGAGCGCAGCACCTGGAGAAGCCGGCGCAGGATATGGAGATCTAGGCTCGCTGCCGAAGACTCTTCGAAGCGGCGCCTTACCATAGAAACCTTTGTACAGTATGGCGTGATAATGATAATCTATGCCGTCTTCGGATGTGATCAGGAGCCCGGACACAGAAAGGGCTAACCGGATTCCGCCAGGCCAGAGCTTGACAGAAGGCTGGCCGGTGCTTCACTACGGAGGCGTTCCCAAGATAGACCCCGTCGAGTGGAGTCTGAGATTATTCGGCCTCGTGGAAAAGGAGCGCAGCTTGAGCTTCTCCGAGTTCCTGGCTCTGCCTCAGGTCAGGGTCTTCTCGGATGTGCACTGCGTCACGGGCTGGTCGAGGCTGGACAACCTCTGGGAAGGGGTACAGGCTTTGGCTTTGAAAGACCTGGTGAAGATTCTGCCTGGAGCCAGGTTTGCCATCGTGCATGCCTGCGGCGGCTTTACCACAAACCTCTCTCTGGAGGACTTTTTCCAGGAGGATGTGCTCTTGGCGGTGATGCACAACGGCAGATCCATATCGCCGGAGCACGGCTATCCAGTGCGCCTCGTCGTGCCCAGGCTCTACTTCTGGAAGAGCGCCAAATGGGTTGTGGGCATAGAGTTCACCGCTGAGGACCGGCCGGGATTCTGGGAAACGCACGGCTACCACAATCGGGGCGATCCCTGGATGGAGGAGCGCTACAGCTGATCCTCTTTTTGCTGAAGAGATGCACTTAGAAGGCATACATAGATTATTTATTTGAGAAGATCACCTTTTTATTGGTGATTGGGATGAAATCGTTTACTGCTATCCTCCTTTTGCTGACGTTAATCCTGCTCTCCTCGGGAGGGCAGGCGTTGCGGACCTTTTCAGGGGAGACGGTCTCCATAGATACTCCCGTTGAGGACGATGTCTTTGCCGCAGGCAGCATCGTGAACATCAATGCTCCAGTGGACTCGGCTGTGGTGACAGGCGGCACGATAAGCATCAATGCGCCTGTGAAGGGAGACGTCTTTGCCCTGGGAGGCCAGGTTTATATCAACTCGGATGTGGGCGGAAAGGTGGTGACTGCAGGCGGAAACGTGAACTTGGGCGGCAACATCGGCACCAACCTGGTAGCTGCAGGTGGCCAGGTGAACATCCTTCCCGGCAGGAATGTGGATAAGGATGCTCTCATTGCTGGGGGCAACGTGGTCAATGCCGGACATGTGAACGGCACCCTGACCGTTGGTGCCAACCAGTTCAGCAACGCAGGCTCTGCGGGCAGAGTGGAATTCCATAAGGTGGAAAGTCGCAAGGAAGAGAGCCGCCAGGTCAGGGAGGAATTCAGCTTCTTTGGTCTTCTCCTCATTCTCGGCTACTTCATCCTGGGCCTGATACTGGTAAGATACCTGCCCGGCATCTTCATGGCCGTGGACGACGAGGCCAGATCGTCTCCTGTTCTGAAGACCATTGTGGGATTTGTGCTGATCATTGCTTCCTTCATAGCCGTCCTGCTGCTGGCCTTGACCGTGGTGGGGCTACCCATCGCCTTGATCTCATCTCTGCTTATTATCGCGGCCTTGGCGCTCACCGGCACATTCCTCTCCTACAGCCTGGGCAAGGAGATAGGTGAACGCCTGAAGCTCAAGCAGGGAGATCTGGTCTTGTTCGTGATAGGCTTCGTGATCCTCAATGTGCTCTTCCTGCTGCCCTACGTGGGCTGGCTGATCTCTTTGATCTCCGTCTGCCTGGGCTTTGCGGCCATCCTCTATGCCGCACGCCACCTGGCAAAAGCAGGAGAGGCAAAGCCTGCCTAGAGCCTCTCTTTTTTGCGCGGGCCAAAAAAAGCCCGCAAACATCTCTTGATTTCCATCTGGCAAGTGTGGTGAAGGCTTGAAATTGATAGTTTTCTACAGCGGAGAGTTCGGCCAGCGCGTGGTGGGCAACATCGTCAACTACTCAGGCTTTTGCATATCCTGTGGCGAGGCCTGCACCCAGTGCCGCAATGTCCGGCCGGGCTATGCCGAGAATATCGTCTCCCTGGTGGAGATGCCAGATCCGGCATCCTTGGGAGACTTCATCGATGATGTGGAGCCGCTGCTGCCCCAGAATATCCCTGCCGCGGACATCGCCCTGGTCATAAATGCTCATCCCGACATTCTCTTCGGCCTGCTTCCCAGGCTTAGGGAGGCGGGCGTGAAGGGCATTGTGGGCGGCTCGGAGTCGCCTC
>JAPKYD010000114.1 GCA_026394475.1 Methanothrix sp. | reverse complement strand
ACGTTGGATGAAATTCCGTATTGGCGAGAGGGAACACTGGAGAAATACACGCCTTCCGGAGATTATGTCGTAGTGAAATTTCCGCGATGGGCATTTGAGAAATTCAAGAACTCCCAAGACAAGCTGGGCACGCAGATGAAGGCTGTCGGCGAAGTCATGAGCATCGGTAAGACCTATAAAGAAGCCTTCCAGAAGGCCATTCGTTCCTTGGAGATCGGACGGTACGGACTCGGTTTTGCCAAGGACTTCAATCAGAAGTCGCTTCCTGAGCTTACGGAGATGTTAAAAGAACCGACCAGCGAGCGGCAATTCATCATGTATGAAGCCCTGCGTAAAGGCGTTGACGTCCAGAAGCTGTATGAAATCACCTATATCAAGCCCTGGTTTATTCAACAAATGAAAGAAATGGTCGAACTGGAGGAGAAGGTCCTGAAATATAAAGGCCAAATGCTCCCGGACGACCTTCTGAAGCAGGCCAAGAAAGATGGTTTTGCAGACAGGTACCTGGCGAAACTGCTCAATGTTCCGGAAACGGAAATTCGGCGCCGTCGAACTGCCCTTGGCGTTGTTGAGGTATGGGAACCGGTGCCTGTCAGCGGAGTTGAGAACGCAGCATATTATTATTCGACATATAACTGGTCGAAGCATAACGGGCCGAAGAGGACGGCTAGCGGTAACCGGCGCAAAGTCATGGTGCTGGGGGGCGGGCCCAATCGGATCGGGCAGGGGATCGAATTCGACTATTGCTGTGTTCATGCTGCCTTTGCCCTTCGTGATCTCGGATACGAGACCATCATGGTGAACTGCAATCCTGAGACGGTTTCCACCGATTATGATACCTCCGACAAGCTCTATTTTGAGCCACTGACCGTTGAAGATGTCTTTAGCATTTACGAAAAGGAGAAGCCGGAAGGGGTGATCGTGCAATTTGGCGGCCAAACGCCGCTGAATATTGCCAGGGAGCTGGCCGATGAGGGTGTAAAAATTCTTGGGACCTCGGTGGACACGATTGACCTGGCCGAGGACCGCGACCGGTTCCGAAAGATGATGGAAAATATGGGGATTCCCATGCCGGAGTCGGGCATGGCCAGCAGTTTCCAGGAAGCTTTGGAAGTGGCGAACCGGATCGGTTATCCGCTCATGGTACGGCCATCTTATGTTTTAGGCGGTCGCGGCATGGAGGTGATATACGATGAAGGGATGCTGGAGCGGTATGTGCTGGCTGCCGTGGATGTTACGCCGGAGCGTCCCATCCTGATCGACAGGTTCCTGCAAAATGCCTTGGAGACAGAAGCCGATGCACTGTCCGATGGAACGGACATATTTGTTCCAGCCGTGATGGAGCATATCGAACTGGCGGGCATCCACTCCGGTGATTCTGCCTGCGTAATTCCGCCGGTGAGCATACCCGCGAAGCATCTGAAGACTATAAACGAGTATACCCAGCGAATTGCCAAAGAGCTGCATGTGGTCGGCTTGATGAATATACAGTATGCGATTGCCAAGGATGTCGTGTATGTGCTGGAGGCGAATCCGAGAGCGTCCCGCACCGTTCCTCTGGTATCAAAAGTGTGCAACGTTTCCATGGCCCGCATCGCTACTGAGCTGATAATGGGCAAAAAATTGGTTAATATGGGATTAAGAGAGAGAAACATTCCGCACTTTGGGGTCAAGGAATCGGTATTTCCTTTCAATATGTTCCCGGAGGTCGATCCGGTGTTGGGACCCGAAATGCGGTCAACCGGAGAGGTGCTGGGCATGGCCGACTCTTTCGGAATGGCATTTTACAAGGCGGAGGAAGCAGCCAAACAGACGCTTCCGGACAAAGGGACGGTATTGATAACCGTTGCAGCCAAGGATCGGCCGGACACGCTGGATATGGCTAGAGAGTTTTCCAAACTCGGTTTCACCATCAAGGCCACCCAGGGGACTAAAGATTTTCTGGCGGCAAATGGTGTGCTGACCGAGCTGATTCTCAAGCTGCACGAAGGCAGACCTAATATTGACGATGCCATTAAAAACAGGGAGATTCAGCTCGTCATCAACACCCCGATCGGTAAAGCCAGTCAGCATGATGACTCTTACATCCGCAAAGCGGTGATCAAGTACAAGGTGCCATACATAACTACCATAGCAGCCGCGTCTGCGGCAGCTAAAGGGATAGCTGCATTTCGCAGGGGGAAATCAGGAGTAAAATCTCTTCAGGAATACCACGCCGATATCTCTCTCCTCGATGCCAGATAGCCCAATGTCCATCAAGATCACCCCGGAGATGAAGGAGTACATCTGCGCCCGGTCAACAGACCTGCGCGTGGCCACCACCTGCGAGGGCCCCCTGATCTTCTCCGTCAAGGTCAGCCCGCCCAAGGCCACAGATTCTGTGGTCGCCGTGGGAGATCGAAAGGTCTACATCTCCTCCCTCCAGGCGCAGTACCTCAAGGTCATAGATGAGCGGATGATGCCGAGATGCGCCCTGGAAAAGAAGCGAAGATAAGGATTACCGACCGTCCAGCCACTCCTTCAGCGCCTTCATAGACGCCGCGCGGTGAGAGATAATGTTCTTTTCCACAAGGTCCATCTCGCCTAGGCTCTTCTCACCCACATAAAATATCTGATCATATCCAAAGCCTTTCGTGCCCCGCGCCTCGAAGCCTATTCTGCCGTGGACTTCGCCTTTGAATAGACGCGGCTCCATGCCCGGCTCGGCGTAAGCGACGACGGAACGAAAGTATGCCTTCCTGTTCTGCACGCCCTCCATCAATCGCAGGATTCCACTGTTGCCGATGGTCTTCTGCACATAAGCAGAGTAAACTCCAGGAAATCCCTGCAGCGCCTCAATGAACAGGCCCGCATCCTCAAGCATCACCGGGCCTCGCAGCCTTTCCATGACCTCTTTCATGCCATAGGCTGCCACCTCTTCCAATGTGTCGGCCTGGATCTCGGTGTAGCCGATGTTCTTCTGCATCAGATCTTTGAAGATGCCTTGCGCCTCCATGAACTTTCCCTTGTTGCCGGTTACAAAATAGAGCATAACTTCGCCTCATTGCTGCCTTATCGCCTTCTTATCTTCTCTTGCAGACCAGCTTTCCTCATCTATTAATCTGCTTTGACCCAAGGGCAACGTTTTTAGATGGCAAGCATAGATTAGCCAGGGTTAATGGTCATCTGGTGAGATAAAATGGATCTGGGGGATAGAGTCTCCGCGGAGAGGAACGGCATATCCTACGAGGGTGTGCTCATGCCGTCCCGGCGCAAGGATCACGTGGTCATAAAGCTGGACAACGGCTATAACATCGGCCTATACCTTCCCAAGTCCCGGCTCAAGCTCGTGGAGAAGGGGCAAGAGCTGAAGCCCCTGGATAAGGACCAGCCGCTGAGGCGAAGGCCTGGCCTTCCCCAGGTATCCATACTCTCCACAGGCGGAACCATCGCCAGCAAGGTAGATTACAGGACGGGAGCGGTCACCAGCCAGTTCTCGGCGGGCGAGATCATCTCCGCCATCCCGGAGCTGGAGGAGATCGCCAACTACAACGCCAGGGTCATCTACCAGATCCTGAGCGAGAACATGCGGGCGGAGTACTGGATGACGCTCGCGCGGGCCGTGGCCGAGGAGATTTGCGCCGGATCGGAGGGCGTGATCATCACCCACGGCACAGACACGATGATGTACACTGCAGCTGCGCTCTCTTTCATGCTGAAGACGCCGGTGCCGGTGGTCATCGTCGGTTCGCAGCGCAGCTCGGACCGGCCCAGCAGCGATGCGGCCATGAATGCCATTTCAGCGTCCACCGTGGCCATCAGCGACATCGCCGAGGTCTGTGTGGTGATGCACGGCTCGACCAGCGATGACTACTGCTCCATTCACCGTGGCACACGAGTGCGCAAGATGCACACCTCTCGCAGAGACGCCTTTCAGAGCATGAACCAGCCGCCCATTGGGAAAGTGGACTACCTCACCCGGAAGATCGAGACATTTATCCCTTACAGGCACAGGGACGAGGTCGAGCTGGAACTGTTTGACAAGCTGGAGCCCCAATGCGCCCTGATCAAGTACACGCCCGGAGCCTCTCCGGAGATCTTAAACTACTACATCGACAAGGGCTACAAGGGCCTCGTCCTGGAGGGCACCGGCCTTGGCCATGTGGCATCTGACTGGATAAAGGGCATCAGAAGAGCCACGGAGGAGAATATACCCGTAGTAGTAACCTCGCAATGTCTGCGGGGCAGGATATGCGATCTGGTCTACGATACCGGCCGCTACATGCTGGATGCAGGAGCCATTGAAGGAGAGGACATGCTTCCTGAAGTGGCCCTGGTCAAGCTCATGTGGCTCTTGGCGAATAAGCCCGATGAGGTCAGATCGCTGATGGGAACGCCTCTCGCCAGCGAGAGCTCCTTCTCCACGCCCATGACTGCCTGAGGTTTGCAGAGGCCAAACCTTATAAACTAGGTGAATAGAGCACCAATCTCAGGATTATCGGAGGAATTCGTTTTGACACGCAAGCCAGGAAGCATGTACAGAAGACGGGAGCGGCCCTACACGCGCAGACAGTACATGGGTGGTGTCCCGGGAAGCAAGGTAGTTCACTACGATATGGGAAATCTGCAGGAGGATTTTCCAGTCAAGCTCACTTTGGTGATCAGGGAGCCCTGTCAGATCAGGCACACCGCTCTGGAGGCGGCCAGGGTAGCAGCCAACCGTTTCCTCATGAAGCAGGTGGGCAGGACCAACTTCCACCTCAAGCTCAGAGTTTATCCTCACCATGTCATCCGCGAGAATAAGCAGGCCACAGGGGCTGGCGCCGACCGTGTCTCCAGCGGCATGAGACACGCCTTCGGCAAGGCGGTGGGAACTGCAGCGCAGGTCGAAGCCGGTCAGAAGCTCTTTACCCTGGGGGTGCTGCCTCAGTATCTCAATGATGCCAAGATCGCATTGACGAGGGCAGGGCATAAATTGCCGTCTCCTATTCAGATCGTCGTGGAGTCGGGACAAGAGCTGATAAGGTAATCTGGATGGCTGATTATTTAGCGGGCCTGGATCGGGCCATGAAGAGGATGCCGGCGACCAAAGAGTCAAAAGAACGGTTCGTCATACCCCCCGTCAAGGTCTTTTACGAGGGCAAGACCACCGTCCTGGAGAACTTCGGGTCCATAGCCGATACCTTGAACCGCGATCCGGAGCACCTCATGAAGTACCTTCTTCAGGAGATGGGGACGGCGGGCAAGATCGAGGGGCAGCGCGGAATATTTCAGGGAAAGTTCAGCGAGCAGGCCGTTGCCCGGCAGATTGAGTCTTACTTCGAGGAGTATGTGGTCTGCACAGAGTGCAGGCTGCCTGACACTCACCTCATCAAGAGCGATCGCGTTCTCATGCTCAAATGCGATGCCTGCGGTGCTCACCGGCCGGTGCGAAAGAGAAAGGCCGCCGCTACAGTGCAAAAGGACGTTATCGAAGAGGGAGAGACCTATGAGCTGCGCATCGAGTCCGTGGGCAACAAGGGCGACGGCATAGCCAAGGTGGATAAGTATCTCATCTTCGTGCCCAGCGCCGTGAAGGGCGAGGTGGTGAAGGCCAAGATCAAGAAGATCAGCGGAACCCTGGCCTTTGCCGAGGTCGTGGAGAGGAAGGGCAAGGCGTCTTAGATGGATGAGGAGATCACCCTGACCTTTACGGAGGACCACAAGTATCAACTTGAGTTCTCTCCGCCCCCATTCTGGACGGCCTTCGCTAAGGACTACGGCGGCCTGCCCTGGATTGAGATCAGCGAGGGACGTGTGGAGATAGTTGCTGATAATTACTCCTATCTGCTCGACCTTCTGGTACAGGCCAGGCTGTATCGCCTCAGCGCTATGCGAGAGAGCGCTCGATTCCAGTAGGTTTCCAAGGCAAATTCGATCCGTGAATTGACCGCGATGTCTGATCCAGCATCGATGCAGGGCTACCTGATCCGCGGCCTGCCCGTCATCAAGGAAGGCGATGACATCGCCTCACTGGTGCAGGCTCTCTTTGAGCTTCAGGACGGAGATGTGCTCTGCCTGGCCAGCACCATTGTGGCCAAGTCCGAGGGCCGGTCTAGGAATTTGGAAGGCTACCGGCCCAGCCCCAGAGCAGCTGCAATCGCTTCTGCCCTCGGAAAGGACCCTGGTTTCGTGCAGGCTGTTTTGGATGAGTCCGCGGAAGTACTGCTGGACAGGCCCTTTCTCCTGGTGGTGACCAGGTTCGGCCATATCTGCGTCAACGCCGGCATCGACCAGTCCAACGTGGGAGATGGCAGGATTCTGCTGCTGCCCGAGAATCCCGGCGAGAGCGCGGCGGCGCTGCGCGCAAGGCTAGATAAGGACTGCGCGGTCATCATCACCGATACCTGCGGCCGGCCCTTCCGCTGCGGCGTCGCTGGATTGGCCATTGGATGGGCGGGGCTGGCGGCCCTCAAAGACTGGCGTGGGGAGCGCGACATGCACGGCAAGGTTCTGGAGATCACCCTAGAGGCCATCGTGGACGAGATTGCCGGCATGGCGAACCTGCTCATGGGCGAGGCGGGAGAAGGCACGCCGGCCGTCGTCTTTCGCGGCCTGAAGTATCCTTGCACCGGAGGAAGCGTCTTCATGCCGAAGAATAAAGACGTGATCCGGCCGCGACTGAAGAGTTAAGGTTTTATCGCAGCCCGCGATAGCTCTCCGTTGTGCGACAGCCAATTCACATCGTCATTCCTTTCAAGCACCAGGGAGCGAAGAGCAGGCTTTCCTCCGTTCTCTCCCCCGGAGAGCGGCGGCTCCTGGCCTTTGCCATGCTGAAGGATGTTTTATCTGCAGTTTTGGGCTTTGGCTGGGCAACGGTTCTCTCCCGGCCGGGTCTTGATATAGCGGAGATCGGCAGGGAAGCGGAGATCCTGGAGTCGGAACTGGAGCTGAACGATGCCCTCAACTCGCTGATCGCAGAGGAGGCCCGCCGCGGGTGGCCGTCAGATATTCTAATCGGCATGGCCGATCTGGCTCTCTTGACGGAAGAAGATGTAGCGGGCATTCTCAACTGCCAGGGGGATGTCGTCCTCTGCCCCGGTCGCGGCGGCGGCACCAACATGATCCTCATGCGCAGCCCGGAGTTTCGTGTCTGCTACCAGGGGTTGAGCTTCCCCAAGCATCTGGCCTTTGCCAGGGAGGCAGGTCTGAAGGTATCCGTCTTCGAGTCCTTCCGGGCAGGATGCGACATCGACGAGCCGGAGGATCTGGCGGAGGTGCTGCTGCATGGAAAGGGCGAGACAAAATTGGTTCTGGAATCTCTGGGCTTTGCCCTTTCGGAAGAAGGTAGAGCATGCCTCGGTCGCCGCCATGGCGGTGGGCTTTGACCTTCTGCATGGCAAATTATTTTGATGGAGCCACCCAACGCTTTTCGCCAGATGCCTCTGGCTTGCAATCAGGATGAAGAGCAGCCATCCTGAGATAAAAATAATTATATAAAAACTATAAAATTATGGTGTTGACACTGGCTAACGATGCCCAGGGCCTTATGGGGGCGCCCACGTCCTCAGGCTCATGGTAGGTGAATATCCGCTCCTCTCCCAAAACCTCTTTCTGCAATTTTATTACTATCTTCTTAGTGACAATCTCCCATCCCTGGGGCCAGTCTGGATTCAATCCCGGCTTGGTCTGAATTTTCATGGGCTTGTCCGAGATTACTACCAGATACTTTGTTCCAACGAGCTCCTCCTCCAGAACTCCTCGCGTAACGTCCCGCTCCATGCGGTAGGCTATGTTCTCCAGGAACTTGGTGGTGGAGCGGTTGAGCTCATAAAGATTTCTCTACAGTCTTAAATGTATACTCAAGTGAGGCACTTGATCCTCATATCAATAGAGAGCGATTCAGAGAGGGATTGTGGTCTTAACCGAAGACACATGAAGAGAAGCCTTGAAGTGCGTGCAACCTGCAAGAATCCATCTCCTTTTTTTGACAATCCCTTAACAGACACTATTTTTGCGTTCTGCCTGCCTGGCTATTCCACTACTCTACAGGTCAACATTTGAGGATTTTGTGGAGTTATCTTGCAGATTATCCACAGGCCCGGCCAAACTCTTCTAAAAAGAGTGCTCAATTTGTCCGATCACTATACAATATAATTTATAAAATTAATCAACGTTAATTGTAGGTGAGATATCCGAGAAGATGGCAGAGATTATGTATGAAAGGATACCTTCATCACAACATGAATACAATCTACCTCTGTACACCGGTCAACGCCCTCGTCGAAGGGATCTATGAGGAAAACGTCTCCTTTGCCGAAATCAAGCGTCACGGTGACTTCGGCCTCGGCACTTTCAATGACCTCGACGGCGAAATGGTGATGCTCAACGGGACCACCTATCAGATCAACTCCGACGGCCGCGTAAATGTCATTGGCGACGAAGCCCTCTCGCCTTTCGCCTGCGTGACATTCTTCAAGCCCGTGTTCCACGACGACATCGAGGGCGATATGGATTACCACGCCTTTGTCGAGATGCTCTATAGCCTCCTCCCCTCACCCAACCTGTTCTACGCGATAATGGTCGAAGGGTCATTCGCTCACGTCAAAACGCGATCCGTTCCCAGACAGGAAAGCTACCGGCCCATCGTCGAAGTCACAAAGAACCAGCCCACCTTCGATTTCAATAAAATTGAGGGGACCATCGCCGGGTTTTTTACGCCATCCTTCATGGCATCCCTGAACGTTCCAGGTCTCCACCTCCATTTCCTGTCCTCCGACCTCAAACACGGCGGCCACCTGCTCGAATGCCGTCCCTTAAAGGGCCGGATAGATATCCAGCTCATTGATAGACTGGAGCTCACCCTTCCAATTACCCTCGATTACCTGACTCAGGATTTTACACGCAACACCGAACAGGATCTAAACAAGGCCGAAAAATAGGTCCGATTCATTCATTAGCACCCCCCATCTCTGGGTGCGGTGTCAGCCTCCCTACCAAAGCCTTAGGAAGACCTCAAACGGGGGACAGCATTCCCAGCTCAGCCTTCCTGTCCTTCGCCACCCGGATGCGCTCGTCCGTAGTACTCCTTTAATATTATAATTTCTGTAATGCCCTATAATCAACGATCTCCCTGGCCTATCGCCTATACAATTCGATTTATTAGTTTTTCGATAGGCTCCGCGTCCAAACAGTCTAAAATACAGTTTGCAACCTGACCGACTAATCCCTACCGGCCGGATTCGAGTGGACCGTGTGGCCCGGAAGAGAGCCAAGCTATTTTTGGGGTGTAGCATGGGACTCCGGGCCATCTGAATATAGGGGCAAGATGCTTATGAAGACTGTGGGATGGCATGGCCAGAAAAGAGAGGGAGGCCATCACGGCCATCCCGCGCTCATAATCGCAACCTCGGAGGCTTCCGCTCTGCAGCGTAGCACTTGCCCTCGATCTTGGCCACGGTCACCTTCTTGCCCACCAGGTCCTGAAGTTTCCCCTCGAGCTCTGAGGGTAGGATCACCTGATAGATCCCTATCCTGGCCACGATCAGGCCCCGGCAGAACTCCTCCACGCCCCTGAGCGGCCCCCATACCTTCCCCTCCAGCATCTCGGGGGACAGCGGGTCATAGTCCGGCTCCTGATCAGGAGCGGAAGCAACAACAGCATGATCTTGTGAGCCCTCGCTTAGACTCTAAGTCATTCCTGTTGGCGAACTGAAATGACCGTGATGTTATTTCTGAGGATAAATCGCTATCCTATTACCTGTAATAAACCGCCCGGACCGGGATTCGAACCCGGGTCGAAAGCTCGACAGGCTTTCATGATAGGCCACTACACCATCCGGACACATCAGATCCCGCCTCCCAGATTCGAACCGGGGACATCGCGGTGACTGCGCGCAGCACCTTTGCGGTGCGAGACATACTACAGCCGCGCACTCTACCAGGCTGAGTTAAGGCGGGCCTCTCGCTACCAGGTTATTCC
>JAPKYD010000128.1 GCA_026394475.1 Methanothrix sp. | reverse complement strand
CATCTCACGTCCCTTGGAAAGGCCAAGCCCACACAGCTTTGCACCCGAGGGCGCCTCGACCAGACGGAGTTCTGCCGCATCCCGGCAGCGCTCGTTCTTTATCCAGCCGTCCCTGGTAAAGAAGTAAGCTCCGCCAGCCCGCTCTCTGAGGGGGGTGTACAGGGAGGAAAAGTCTCTGGCCACGAAGTTGGCCATCTTGAGGGTCTTATGGGAGCGATTTATGGTGATATGTCCGTAATCGGGCGGCACAAGGACCTTGTCCCCGGCGGATGCGTTTACCGCTACCACATCGCTGAGATCCAGGCTTTGCAGGAGATAGAGCGCTTCTCCCTCCAAGACCTCATAGAGCTCCGGGTATGTGACGCTGGCCCCTGGAACCATCGGATGGTAGTGGCCTAGGGTCTTGATGTACTCGCGGCCGAGCATATTCGGCGGAATAATAGTAATATCATACCTGAGGCCCTGATCTCGCAGCTTTATTCCGTCCGCCCTGCTCAGGAAAAGGTCGCGGTACATGTAATAAAGCTCGAAGTCCTCAGCCTTGGCCGCCCACTCCTGGTCGAGGATCACATCCATAATGTCGCTGAGCCGGCGAATATCGGGCTCACGCCTCTTGCCACCATACTCCAGTTCCATCTTCTGAGCACCAAAACTAAAAGAGGGCTCTAGGATTTAACATGATCGTCTTCCGGCTTCATCTTCAGAAGAAAGACCAAAAGCACAGCTAGCATTGGGCCGGACCTGGCCGGCATTCCCCCCGAGGGCCCCGCCACTTTCAGCAGGTCTGCGGGCCGTTGACGGTGAAGTAATCAGTGTGGACCTTTCGGAAGTCCACTATCACATCCACCTTCCATGTACCGGGCAGGCGGACCACATCTGTCCCCTTGATCTTGAGACAGCTCCAGACAGGAGCAGCCCAAAGTCCTGTGAATCCGTCGATGGGAGGTATGGTGCTGAAAGACCGGGCATAAGTTCTGCCCTCCGGGTAGTACCATCGCCACTCCACGGTATGTGCTTTGGCGTCTCGCCAGATCAGAAGCCAGGATACGGCCTGCTCATCGTTAACGGAAAAGGTGGCAGTCCTGTAGAGCGGCACGCCGCTAGGACTGATCTCTTTGGCTATAGTATGCTCGCTGAGCGGAAAGAACATGGGATGGGACGCCTGCCCCAGGCCGCCCATAAGCAACAAGGCCAAGATGACTAAAGCTAGGAATCTCTCTCTCATCGCTACTCACCATTACTTCGCAAGTTTATTGCGATCCCCCTAAGTATAATAATTAACTGTACCATAAAAAGATGACGATTGAGAGGGCCAGCACCAAGGAAAGATTCTCTTGGAAGATCTCAGAGCAGCAGAGGAGCTATGCCCCTCCTTCTTGCTATCTCGGCGGCAATGTCCAGGGCGCAAGAGACAGCATCGATCACATTTCCGTCGCTGGTCGCGACAACTTTCGCCTTCTTCAGGCGATGGTCCACGTCCTTGACGGCACAGGCCCCTCCCGGCAGACCGCGCCCAGCCATCATCTCGCGGATCTGCTCTGCCAGCTCTCCACTCCAGCTTATCTGCTGATCGAGGAGCACCTCGACCCTGGCCGGAGCCACATAGGCCAATAGATCCAGGATCTGTGAGAGCGCAGGAGCTGTGGACTGGGAGGCCCTGTAGCTTCTGAAGATGCCTTGAGTGTCCCGAAGGAAGCCGTCGTCGCCTAAATAGACAGCGCGTCCTTTCAGCAAGCTCTCCACGGTGATGAGGACGTTGTATCCATCCACGAACAGCTCCTGCCCACGCAGGGCCTCCAGAGGCACAGCCTTCGCCTTTCGCAGATTGGCCGTCTTGGCCGCTACTATTACTCTTATGAGCACAAACCTCTGCTCTTCCGGCAGCCTGTAGTGATCGGAGACGAACCGGACCGAGGAGTCCTTGGGATATCCGCGATTGACCAGATAGCGCACGTCTTCCGCAGCACGCATCAGGAGCGCAGGCGACTCTGCACTGAAGCTCTCACATCCTGGTATAGGTCTTTGCCGTGCGAATCTATGGCTACGATTAGGGGGCCAAAGGCCTTTGCCTCAAACTCCCAGAGGGACTCGGCCATGCCCAGCTCTTTCAGGTGAACATCCCTTGCTTTCAGTTGCTGGGCGGCCGCTGCGCCGCAGCCTCCTGGATATGCCAGGTAGACGGCTCTGCCCCGGAAGGGCTCTCCCGGCAGCCCACCCTTGCCTATGATCGCCCTGACTCCCAGCCCAAGGATCTCTTCTGTGTAGCGAGCCATGCGGCCGCTGGTGGTCGGCCCGGCGGAGAGCACCCTTGTCTTATGGATGAGCGGGCCGCAGTGGTAGAGGACTGCACCCTGCAGGGATAGGGGACAGCCCTTAGAGTGCATCAGAGCATGGGCCTTGTCCCTGGCTGTGTAAACCCGCCCGCTCAGGTAGACCACATCCCCGGCGACGAGCTTATGCACGTCTTCGTGCGAGAGGGGAGTATTCAATCTGTACTCCGTCAAAAAATCACCTCTGATGCATATCTATGAGCCCAGCACTGGAAGTTTATGGCCACCGGGAGCGAGGCAGTGTGGCAGCAGGCCCTTTCCATCTTCAATCCCAGAGCAGTCGTGTCGCCCCCCAGGCCCATGGGCCCGATGCCCAGGGAGTTTATTCGCTTCAGGAGATCCATCTCCATCGGCGAGTTGCCTGGCAGGTTGAAGAGTGCGTGCTTTGCCAGCCGCGCCGCCAGATCGAAGGTGCCGCCCAGACCTATGCCCAGGAAGAGCGGCGGACAGGCGTTGGCCGCGCGCTCCGCTACAGTTCGGAGAATGAAATCAAAGGGATCGTCTGCCGGGTTGAGCATGCCCACCAGGCTCATGTTCTCTGAGCCTGCCCCTTTGGGAAAGGCGGTGATGAATAGGCCCCTGCCATCCACCAGCTCCAGAATTATATCCGGCATGCCAGGGCCGGTGTTGTTCCCGCTGTTCTGGCGCGTCAGGGGATCGACGGCGTTAGGCCGCAGGGGAATCTCCTGGGTCGCGATTCTCACGCCCTCCGCGATAGCGTCGGATAGGTCGAAATCCAGCTCAAGGTCGCGGCCCATCTCCACCCTAAAGATCGGCAGGCCCGTGTCCTGGCAGAGTGGGAGACCTCTCGCCTCGGCGATGCGCACGTTCTCCAGTATGAACTGCAGATGAGACTTGGCCACAGGACTGGTCTCCTGCTCCGACATATCCTTGATCCGCTGCAAGACCCATTCGGGAAGAGAGGTCTCAGCAGTGCGCAGCGCCCGCACTGTGGCCTCTACCACCTTTGACCTCATGCCACTCGCCCCTTCTTGCCCGGCTCGATCTTGATGGGCTTCGACTGCTCGGGCAGCTTTAACTGTGTCTTCATGCCCAAGGCTCTCTCCATGGCGTCCTTATGAAGATCCCCTGAGGTGTGGATTCCTCCAGGCGTTCCCCGCACGGCGCGGCAGGGATACTGCTGGCAGAGCAGGCCCGCCAGTGACGGGGCCTCCGCCACGGTCTTTCCCACCAGCCCCTGCGCAGAGTGCCAGGTCGATCCACAAGGCGAGCCGCGCAGGACCTTCACATTGCTGATGCGCCCTCCACTCGTCTCCACCTCCAACTCCGGCCTGCCCAAACGCTTGGCGAACTCGTCCACCGCCGGAACGCCGCACTCCTCCAGAGTACAGCAAATCTCATCCACCTCGATATGAATGTTGTACTTCTCGGCGATCTTCTCCAGCTCGCGGATGGACCCGGCCCGGCCTATGCCGCCGGGAATGATGACCGCCTTCACACCATGCGCTCCCGCCATGCGCACGATCTCCGGCGTCAGGTCAGGGTGGAAGGTGTAAAGAATGAGCAGATCGGCCTCGAATACCTTCGGATCAAGGCTCAAGCCCTTCACGAACTCGCCAGGATCCTCGATGAAGCCCGGCAGCTGCTGGGGCACCTCGGCGGAGACAACCTGGAAATCCGTCCTGCTCTTTATGGTTTCCAGCAGGCGCTCTCCGTACTTTCCTCTCTTGACTACCCCAACAAGCATGAACGAAGTTCTACTTCGAGCATAATTAATATCCTTTGCTGGAAGTATCTCTTTCCATTTTATCAAGATCAACCAGCGTGACATTTCCTATCACATCATCAAGTAGAGCCCGAAAGTTGATCTCCTTGATTTCTTTTAGTCCTGCGATGAATAATTATAGCTGAAATAGCTAAAGATCAAAATTAACAGAAATCACATAAGAAAGTTTATATTTAGTTTTGGAGGGTTTGTATGAGGCGCATATTGATTTTGCTTTTGATGCTGCTCACGTCGACTTCGGCCTGTGTTGGAACAGAGACCTCAAATGCTGTATTCCATAATAGCTCTTTCCAGGCAAATACGGAGAAGGAAAACGTTCCAGGAACGCTTGTGGGCAACGAAACTCCTGGCGCTCTAACGAATTTCGGCAAAGGATATCGCTTTGATAAAAACGGATGGATTTACATTCACATCGAGGGTGCGCCTTATGAGCGAGGATACCAGCATGGCTACCTTGTAGCTCCGGAAATAAAGGAGATTCTGAGGAGCCTCAACTACCTTGCCTACTGGAATACAGGCAAAGACTGGAAGTTCTTCGTGGATGCCGGAGAGAAGATGTTCACGCCTCGCATAGAACAAGAGTACCTCGAAGAGATAAAAGGCATAGCGGATGGCGCCAAAGCTGCCGGAGTGAACGTCACCTGGCAGGAGATTCTGGCCTGGAATGCTTATTATGAGCTCTTTTACAGCTGGTGGCCCAATGAGATGGAAGGCAAATTCCCTTCCGAAAGAAAGGAGAAAGGCCACTGCAGCGCCTTCATAGCCACGGGCAATACCACCAAGGACGGCGACATAGTCATGGCCCACAACACCTGGGAGGACTATGAACTGGCTCAGTTCTCCAACCTGATCCTGGACATTGTGCCCGAAAAGGGACACCATATCTTCATGCAGTCCTTGCCGGGGTATATTTACAGCCACGCCGACTTCTTCCTGTCCGATGCCGGCCTTATGGGAACTGAGACGGCCATAAGCGGTTTAACCCTCTACGATCCGGAGGGCATACCCGATCCCCTTCGTTCCAGGAAGGCTATGCAGTACGCTGACAACCTGGACCAGTTTGCAGAGATCATGATCGCGGGCAACAATGGAGGCTCTGCAGACTCCTGGCTGGTTGGAGATGCAAAGACGGGTGAAATAATGCGCCTTGAGCTGGGGCTGAAGTACTACAATGTCACCAAGAGCAAGGACGGATATTTCATCGGCTTCAATGCACCCACCGATCCGCGCATTCGCAACCTAGAGTGCTCAAACACGGGTTATGCCGATATACGACGGCATCAAGGCGCTCGTCAGGTCAGGCTAACCCAGCTCATGGAGCAATACTACGGCAAAATCGATAGTGATGTCGCCAAGATTATCCTGGCCGACCACTATGACGTCTACCTGAAGAAGATCAATCCCAGCTCGCGCACTGTGGACGGTCATTATGAGCTGGACACCATGGAGTACGTAAGCGATCCAGGAGGAGCACTGCCATTCCAACCATCTGGTACAGTGGATGGCCTGGTGACTAACAGCGCTATGGCTGAGAACCTAAGCTTCTGGGCCAGGTGGGGAAACTCTGCGGGAATGCCCTTCAACGCCAGCAAGTTCTTGGAGGAGCATATCCAGTGGAAATACCTGGACGGGTATCTCCAAGATAGGCCCAGCCAGCCGTGGACTAAATTCGGCGCCGGAGAGCAGCCAACCGGACCTTGAGGCCAATCCATCAGGCAAGGGTTACCGCTTAACCGCCATCTTTTTTTAAGCATGAGGAATTGGGACGATAGCGAGCAAAGTTTGAACGGGGCTGAATTATGAAACTGGTTTTATTGGCAGTGCTGATATCCTCAAGCATTCTGGCAAGCGCCTGGGCAGAGGATCTGGCCATAGCTGAGCCGTCGAATGATACATTGAAGACGATATTATTTGGCGTGCCTGATGTTCGTCAGAGCACCAACTATTCCTGCGGAGCGGCTGCATTTCAGGCGGTATTGAACTACTGGGGCGGGCAGGATCTGCGGGAGGGAGTGATCATGGAAAAGCTCAACGCCACTTTTCAATGGGGCACATCTCCGGATGAAATCGTAAGAGTAGCTCGCGATATGGGCTTTGAGGCCGAGTTTAAGGAGAATCTCACCCTGGAAGATCTGGAGGCATCCATCAAGGCAGGCGTTCCAGTAATCGTCGCAGGTCAGGCATGGAGGGATGAAGGAACCTCCTGGGCTGATGACTGGGAGGATGGCCATTATATGGTGGTCATAGGGCTTGATGAAAAGAACGTCTACCTAGAAGACCCATCTCTGCTTGGCAGCAGAGGATATATTCCGCGCCAGGAGTTTGTAGAGCGCTGGCACGATTATCGATATGCTCCACCTTCGTATACTGCCGTCGAAAATTATATCTCTGCAGGAATATTCATTCGTGGTAAAGAGCCTGCGAAGCATCCGCTGTTCATGCACGTGGATTGAGATTCCGGGCTAAAGGATGGGTATTAATGTACGATTCTACTTCGTAGCTTCAGCCTCCCGCGAGCAGGAAGCATATTTAATATCCCAAAGCCCTTCCCAGTATCATGATCCCTGCCGTGCTCATCGCGGGCACCCACAGCGGCGTGGGCAAGACCACAGTTACTCTGGGCCTCATGGCCGCCCTGCGCAGGCGTGGCCTGGCCGTGCAGCCCTTCAAGGTGGGCCCGGACTTCATAGATCCCTCCCACCACACGGCGATCTGCGGACGGCCCTCGCGCAACCTCGATCCCTTTATGATGGGCCTAGACGGAGTTCGCCGCTCCTTCTGTTCCGCTATCGTAGGAGCGGACGTGGCGGTCGTGGAGGGAGTGATGGGGCTTTACGACGGCATGGACACCAGCGATGTCGGCAGCACGGCCCAAGTGGCCAAGGCCCTTGGAATTCCGGTTCTCCTGGTCATCAACGTGCACGGCATGTCCCGCAGCGCCGCGGCCATGGAGCTGGGCTTTGCCAGCTTCGATTCCGGTGTGCGTCTGGCGGGCACCATCCTCAACCGGGTAGGAAGTGAACGCCATCTTGCGGTGCTGAAGGGCTCTATGGGCCTGCCCGTCTTCGGGGCTTTGCCCAGAGACCGGGAGATGGAGATGAAGAGTAGGCATCTGGGCCTGGTGATGGGATTTGAGAAGGCGCACGACCCGCAAGCTCTGGCATCCTTTTTGGAAGAGCACGCCGCCATAGACGAGATCCTGAAGCTGCGCTCTGTCCCCTGCCCTGTCCAGGAAGAGATGAAAGACACAGAAAAATCCGTGAGGATAGGCATAGCCCAAGATGAAGCCTTCTGCTTTTATTATCACGAGAACTTACGCGAGCTGGAGCGCAAAGGCGCGGAGCTGGTCTTCTTCAGCCCCCTGCGGGATGATCTGCCCGCTGTGGATGGATTGTACATCGGCGGAGGCTATCCCGAGCTGCACGCAGCCGAGCTTGAGGCTGCTCCCGCCCGCAGGCAGGTGAAGAGGGCCTCGCTGGACGGCATGCCCATCTACGGGGAGTGCGGCGGACTCATGTACCTTGGTCGGAGTATTGAATCGGATGCGGGCAGCCATGATATGGCGGATGCCTTGCCAGGATCTACTATTATGACGAAAAAGCTTCAGGCTCTGGGCTATGTGGAGGGCGAGGTGGTGGGACCAAACCCGGCGGTGGATATGGGGAGAACCATTCGCGGGCATGAGTTCCATTACTCCCGTTTCCATAGCGATAAGGACGCCCGCTTCGCTTACAGGCTTGGCAGGGGCAAAGGAATTGTGGACGGCCAAGACGGCCTGGTAGAGAACAACACCCTGGGAGGATACCTGCACGTTCATTTTTATTCCTATGCCACAGACCGATTCATCGAGAGCTGCAAGAGCTACAATAGGAGCTGATATCGGTGCTCTGCCTCCCTTGGATCTACCGCCCAAAAAGCAAATGGAGTGCAAATCATGAGCAAGTAGCAAATGGACTCGTACTTCTTATCTCTCCTGATGGCTCTCTCTGGAGTAGTCTTTGCGGAGTCGGGTGTGGGCAACAATGAGACCTTCCTCGGCAACAACACCAGTGTCAACGAGAGTATCAATGAGAGCGTTAACGAGATCCTCAATCAGACCCTAAACGAGACCGCTGCGGAGGCTATAAACGAACCAGAAGAAGTAGAATCTCTTGGCTGGACAGGATTGATGCCCGCTTGGGCGGAAGGCTTGGCAGAGTTACTCTGCCAGCCTTTTTCTTGAATCATAAGGCGAAAGTCTTGATAAATCCCGTTGCTCATATTTAAAGAATTCAAAGAAATTTTTAGAAAGGCTTATATTTTCCCCAATCCCATTGGAGTGAGGTGAGTATATGAAAAAAGAGTGTGCTTTGCTACTACTAGCGGTGTTAATGACATTTTCCCCAGGGATGGTCCTGGCCGAGGATGCTCTGAACTCCACAAATGCCACCTTTGCATTGAACATCACGAACGCCACGAATGCTGCCAGCGTCGTTGCCCCCCAAGAGACCGCATCGAGGTTTATGCAGCTCTCCAATGCGACTCTGGGAACGGCCGAGGTCCTGGGGAAGAGCCTCACGGGTGGATACTCGGAGGTGACCGCGGTTGCCGACATTAATACCATATTCAGCCGCGAAGCGGGTGCAACTACTCCTTCCGTGAAGGTCGCTATCACCAATGTGAATGCCGAGGGCGACAAGTATGTGCAGATAACCAACCAGGCCGTGGGCTCCTGGGACTTCACAGGATGGATGTTGGTCTCGGCAGGAAATGCAACCTTCACCTTCCCGGAGTTTGTTCTGGATAATGGAGCATCGGTCAAGGTTCATGAGGGCAACGGCCCCGGCACCAAGACTGACCTCTATACCAACAGCACTGTGCCTCTGTGGATCGACAATGAGGTCTCGCTCCAGAATGCGGAAGGAAATACCATATCCAAATATGATATAACTGCTGCTCCCAAGGAGACTGTGTGGGTCAATCCTCTGGCTAAAAACATCCAGTATTAGACCAATCAGATCAAAGCTGCTCTCTCGGGCAGCCTGAACCTTTTTTTTGGGGCCTTTATAAACTCATGTCTCTTAAACCCTCGACTTCTCAGAAAAAGCTATATTACTGAAGATTAATCCTTATCAAAGGTACTGAACCAAAGTACTTTTACCACAGGAGACAATTGAGATGAAGAACCGAATATATGCAGAAGCTATGATCTGTGCCATCCTATTCCTCTTTATAGGGGCGGTTTTGGTCCAGGGGGAGATAGACAGCGCAGAGCGCGAGATAACAATTACCAATGCCAGCTTCGTGGCTCCAAGTCCCGAGAGGGAGAACCTCAACGGGGAATGGGTGGAGATCTCCAATCAGGGAGAATCAGATGAGAACCTGTCCGGCTGGAAGCTGGAAGATCGGCAGAATCACACCTACACCTTCCCGGATTTCATCCTGAAAGCAGGGGCAGCAGCCAGGATTCATACTGGAATTGGAAGTGACACATCTGAAGATCTCTACTGGAATCGGAATACTGCCATCTGGAACAACGATGGGGATACGGCAACCTTGAAGGATGCCTCGGGAGACATTGCGTCCCGTTATCCGGAAGAGGCCAAAGGGGCATAGGCCCCTTCTCCCTGATCTCTTCCTATGACGAAGCGCAAATGAGAAATGCCATCTCGACATACTTCTCTATGGTGTATTGTGATGAATCTTGAAGAGATGTCGGATATAATGAAGACCTCCCTGGGAATCAGGGACAATATCGTGGGTGTGAGATTGTTCAAGCGCGAGGAGGACATTCCCAAGGATCTCGAATCCGTGGAGAGGCCCTTCCGATACTGCAATATGATCCAGAACGCGCGGTTGGAGGGGGACAGCTTCTTGGCACGGGCGGATTACCACGAGTGCAAGGGAGGCGCAGCCGGTCTCGGGCTGATGGAGTGCCCGGAGAACATTGCCTCAGGATCTCTGTACTTCGACAAGCTGCATAAGTGCGAGACGAAGGATGTGGGCATCAGCATTGCTGCGAGCATGCCCCGATTGCCCGCAGGCAGCACCATTGCCACCTACGTGGCGCCATTGGACAAAATGGTGATCAATCCTGATGTGGTTATATTCGTGGGAAATCCGCTGCAATCCAGGAGAATTGTGCAGGCGGTCATGTACAAAGAGGGAGGAAGGTCCACCTTCAACACCGCGGGAATTCAGTCCTTCTGCGTGGACGCTACCTCTTCGCCCTACCTGAAAGGAGAGGTGAACATATCCCTTGGCTGCGACGGATCGGCACGCAACGCGGGCCTGGATGACGAGAGCGTTGTGGTGGGCATACCCTTCGCGATGATGGAGGATATCTGCACCGTTCTGAAAGCCCACTACCAGGACTGGGATGCATTCATGAGGGGCTGGCATGAGGCAGTAAAGAAGGAGGCTAAGAGCTGAACATCCTTTTTTTGGGACTTGGGCAATTGTGCTATATTGATATCGCTCGTCACGGTTCAACGCTGGGAAATAATTATAGCTTAAAAGATTATGGTTATAATGGTGGGAATGTGTTTGAAAGAATCTTGATAGCAACCGATGGCTCCAAGCACAGCGAGAAGGCTGCCGAGAAAGGCATAGAGATGGCCAAGCTCTCCCAAGGAATGATTACTGCAGTTTATGTTGTGGATATCGGCAAAGAATATGCGTCCATTGGAGACATGAGCTTCAATGTAGCCGATGAGATCATCGAGGGAATAAGAGTCTCTCTGCGAAAGCAAGGTGAGTCAGCGACAAAGCACATAGAAGAGATGGCAAAGATTGCCGGGATTCCGGTGGAGAGAAAAGTCCTCGAAGGTCACCCCGCTAACGATATCTTAAAGCTGGCCGAAGACTCCAAGATGAATCTCATCGTCGTGGGAAGCATTGGAGTTACTGGTCTGGACAAGTTCCTTCTGGGAAGCGTGACAGAGAAAGTGGTTCGCAACTCCAAGGTGCCGGTGCTGGTGGTGCGCGCACAATGAGCCCAGGGCCGATCGCCCTCTGCTAGGCTTAGGCCTCACTATGGCCTTATCTCGGCTATTCTCCACTTGAGAAGCACTCCCTCGTCCAGCGGCTCGAAAGAGATGAGCTTCAGCCGCAAAAAGGCTTTCCGAAAGCCCGATCCATCCACGAGAGTTGGTGCATCTTTTCCTCCAATGAGCAGTCCTCCCATATAGACATAAAGCTCATCGACCAGGCCGGACTGAATCAGAGACCAGTTGAGGATGGCTCCGCCTTCGACCATCAAGCGCTTCACACCTCTTTCGTAAAGCTCGGACATCAGCTCTGCAAGATCTACGCGTCCTTCACCGCATTTTATTATCTCACACCTCGAAGAGAGTCTCTCCAGTCGATCCTGCGACGCAGAATTGGAGACGGCGACAAGACAATCCTGGCCCAGGATCTTGGCCGCGGGAGGAGTGCGAGCCAGGCTATCGGCCACGACGCGAAGAGGGTTCTCGGGCCGACCGAGATCCGATCTCTCCAGGCGCAGCCGATCCGACTTGATCCTCAGGCTGGGATCGTCCGAGAGCACGGTTCCCACTCCAATCATGATAGCGTCGCAGCTCGCGCGAAGCCCATCGACCCTCGCCTTATCCTGGCTCCCTGAGATTCTCACTTGCCTGCGCTCCAGGGAGCTGATCTTGCCGTCGACGCTCATGGCGCTGTTGATGAAGACGAAAGGCCTAGGCAAAGGCTACACCTCTGAAGAGGGAATCCGGGAGAAGCTAAATAACTTCCCAGATCCTTCTAACAGAAGATGCCTCAAGCTGGTGAGATCCTGCTCTCAGGAACCATAATCTTTGGAGACGATTTCCAGGCTCTGGAAGGCTATCTCTGCATCGAAGATGGGATGATCAAGGAGATAGGAGAGGAACAAGTGGACGCTGATCTGGAGGGGATCATCTGCCCGCGCTTCGTGAACGCTCACGTTCATGTGGGAGATTCGAGCTTCAAGGATCCGCCGTTTATGTCGCTCTCTGACCTCGTCGGTCCAGGGGGACTGAAAGCGCGCCTGCTGGCCCAAACGCCGCGCAGCGTTCTGCTGGAAGGCATGAGAAGAAGCCTTCAGGAGATGGTGGTCACCGGAACCTGCGCCTTCGCCGATTTTCGGGAGGGCGGCCAGGAAGGCGCGAAGATGCTCTGCGAGGCCCAGGCAGGCATGTCGCTGGTCTCCAGGATCCTGGGCAGGGCCCCGGAGGGAGGCACCAGGATCCCTGAAGGCTGCTGGGGCCTGGGAATAAGCAGCACCAGAGATCATGATCTCGATCGGCTGAAGGCAATCGTGGCCAAGGCCAGAATGGCAGGCCAGGCGGTGGCCATTCATGCCGGAGAGGCCGCCAGTGACGACATCTCCGATGCCTTAAGCCTTGACCCGGACTTTCTGGTGCATTTGAACAGGGCAACCCATGAGGATTTGAAGAAAGTGGCCAAAGCAAGCTTGCCTGTTGTGGTCTGTCCCAGGTCTAATCTGGTAACTGACGTTGGCCCGCCCAATGTGAAGAAGATGGTGGATCTGGGCATCAAGTTGGCTGTCGGAACGGACAACGTCATGCTCAACTCGCCCAACATCTTCGAGGAGATGCAGCTCCTGGTCAAGGCCCTGCTGCATGACGATAGACAGGTATTTAAGATGTGCACGCTAAATGGTGCTGAAATAATGGGAATCGATCAGAGACTTGGGTCCATCTGCGAAGGAAAAGAGGCTAGAGTGATGGTCATGGACAGGAGATCCGACAACCTGTGGGGATCAATGAGTCCTTTGGCCAGCATTGTACGGAGGGCCAGGCCGTCTGATATATTGGCTGTATTTTAGGGATTATTATGTTTGAGAAGATTCTGGTTGCAACCGACGGATCAGAGCACGGGATGAAAGCTGCCAAGGCAGCCGTTGAGCTGGCTAAGCTATCGGGTGGAAAGGTAACAGCCATTTATGTGGCGGATACGAGCAGGACGGGCCATCTGCCGGATGATATGCTCATCTTCAGCATAAGAGAGCTTCTCCTCAAAGAAGGAAAAGAGGCTGTGCATCAGGTGGAGAAGCTGGCCAAGGACGCGGGCGTGAACTTCGAGATGACTGTGGCAGAAGGCAATCCCGGCAGTGAGATCATCAGCTATGCGGAGAAGTCAGGCATGGACATCATCATCATGGGCACCGTGGGACGCACCGGCCTAGACAGGTTCCTCCTAGGAAGCGTGGCCGAGAAGGTGGTCCGCAACTCCAAGATTCCAGTTTTGACAGTCCCGAGGGAGTAGACTTGAGCATCCTCGTCAAGGACGTGATGGTCCGCAGTGTGGCCTTCGTCGAGATCCCGGGCAGCAGAGATGATGTGCTGAAGACCCTGCAGGATCGCAAGGTATCGGGCGTTCCTGTTGTGAAGAAGGGCGAGGTCGTAGGGATGATAACCAGGACTGACCTCCTCAGGAACCGCGAGGAGGATCAGACGGCTCTGCTCATGTCGCGGGAGCCCGTAGTGGTGAATCCGGAGAGCAGCGTGGTAAAGGCCAGCAAACTGCTCATCGAGCACGGCATCCGAAGGCTCCCCGTGGTGGAAGGAAAGAAGCTGGTGGGCATCATCACCGTGGCCGATATCGTCCGAGTCGCGGAAGGCCTGAACATCCAGGTGAGCATTGAGCCCTACCTGGAAAAGGAGACGGTGGTGCTCTGGAGCGAGATGCCTCTGCCCGTGGCCGGGGCGATAATGGAGTTTGCCGCCGTGGAAGCCTGTCCTGTCATCGATACGAACCTGAAGCTGGTGGGCATCATCTCCGATCGCGACCTCATCAAGGCCAGCGTGATCGAGGACTCAGTGGAGAAGACCGATATGTCCGCCGATGCCGGGGAGGACGCCTGGATGTGGGATCGGGTGATGCAGACCATCAACAGGTACTACACCATCTCCAGGATCCAGTTGCGCAATATCCTGGTTCGCGAGGCCATGGTGCCGCCCATCACGGCCATAAAAAGCGCCGAAGTCAGCGAATGTGCCGCAGTCATGCACAAGAACAGGATCGACCAGATGCCCGTGGTCACTTCCAGCCAGAAGCTGATGGGGCTGCTGAAGGACAGGGATATCGTGAGGGGCCTGATCGATCACCTCGATGAGAGAGGGGCTTAAATTTTTTGGGCCAATTTTGAAATCTTAAGTCTTATCATCGACCCCTCGAATCTCAAATTTTCAGGATCTTATCTCTCCAGGCATGCGCGTGCTCTGAGGGCAGGACGTCGATGGCTCCGCCCTGGGAGCCGCCTTGCATCTCATCTTGTGAATGTATCTCTTGCAATGATTTCATCAGATTCCGGTCTTGCAGCTGCAAGAGGCAATCAGCATCTATCGAGGGCCCTGCATTTCTATGGACCCCTCCTCCCTCTGGCAAGTCTTTGCTGAAAGAACGTCTCTTTCACAGGCTCGTCCGTTCTCTTCCATCCTGTGAGTCTCATTCTCCAGAATCGATCTGAAGAGGAAGTATTTCTCCACAAGAGCCCTCATCTCCTCGTCGGAGATGCAGGAGTTGCGCAGCTCCTGCTCGTAAAGGCGTACGATGTCAGCATAGATAGCCCGAACCCTCCAGTCATCCTTGCCCAGGCTGATGTCCATGTTCATCAGCTGCTTCAAGGCCTCCTCCACCTTAAACCGCACCACCTCGGTTCCGGAGGTGCTGCCGACCATTATCTTGCGCCTTCCTCCCACCAGCTCGGGAGGATACGGCTCATAGATGAAGGGATTCTTTATGACTCCCGCGGTGTGAATGCCGCTTTCGTGGGCGAAGATGTTGCCTCCCACTACTGCCTTGTTACTGGGGATTCGTATGCCTATATGCTCCTCTACGTACTCTGCGAACTCGGAGAGGCAGGAGAGATCGTACTTCTGGAAGCCTTCCACGCGTTGAACAAGGAACAGAAGGGCCTTCTCCAGCTCGGAGTTGCCTGCCCTCTCCCCTATCCCCAAGAAGGTGAGGTTCGACCAGTTGGCGCCGTGCCAGTATCCGGCCAGGGAGTTGGCAGTTCCCAGGCCGAAGTCGTCATGAATATGGGTCTCTATGTTCCTGGCTCCAAGATCCAGCAGACGGGAGACCATCTCTGGAATGCCGTAAGGATCACATGCATCCAGGAAGGGCACCCCGAGGCCCAGAGTGTCGCATATGCGCAGAGTGCAATGGGGATCTCTCTCCAAAATCTTGCTGACCAGAGGATAGACAAATCCAGGCAGGTCCGCTCTGGTGATGTCCTCCAAATGTGCTCTGGTCTTAAGTCCGTGATCCAGGGCGTAATCCAGAGCTTTGAGATACTTCTCCTCTGCTTCCACCCTTCCCTTCAGCCCCATCTTGGCGCGGATGTGGATATCGGAGATGGACATCAAGATGCCGGTCTCCCTGATGCCGTCCATCTTCAGCACAAGGTCGATATCCTTGAGATTGGACCTGGCCCATCCGGTCACCTCGGGCTGGGAATGTCCGCATTCCACCATGGCTCGGGCGGCCTCCTTGTCGCTCCGGGTGAAGAGGAAGATCTCCAGCTTGTCGATGCCTATCCTGTGCAGATACTCGAAGATCTTCAGCCTGTCCTTTACCTTTATCACCACACCGGGCATCTGGGCCCCATCCCGGAGCGTGGAGTCGCTGACGAACACCTCTTGTCCCAGGGGAAGCCTCAGCCTGGGAAGATCTTCATAGGATGCAAACATCTTCATCACTCGCCTCGCCTCTTCCAACCAAGCGTCTTCTTCAGTCGCATGCTTCTACGAGATCATACTCCCAGCAGGTTTCGATATCCATTGAAGCAGAAGACGACCTCGCCGAGGAGGCAAAATGCAGCAGCCTCCGGGCCTCAGAGCTTCTGTCATCTTCGGTCAGTCTCCTCCGGATGCTCTTCAGGATGGCCTCACGAGATCTGCAGAGCATATCGTACGTCGATCCCGGAAGAGAGCATATGCCGTGGTCCTGGCCGTAGCTGCATTCTGAGCATCTTCCAATAACTGCAATGCAGGGGGCACACTCCCATGCCGACATGGGCAGATCGAGGACCAGGCTGAGAAGAAATCGCAGGGAGGAGATCTCGATGTTCGAAGTCTCCTGAATCTCCCGGCTGTAAAGAAGGCCGAATCTATTGGCCCTTTCGGCAATCACCTTCAGCCTTGATCGGAGAAGGCGAAAGTTCTCTTCGCCGGGAGCAAATCTGTTGTCCTGCCCCTGGAGCTGTGCCTGCAGATCGGAGTTATCCAGATAAGCCCAGGCCGCAGCCTCAAATAATGACGCGGCCAGGAAGACATCCCGGTAGGCAAAGATATCAGCGAGGCTCTTGAGCAAGGCTGCCGCCGCCAGGAGGTACCTCTGTTTGACCACCATTAAATCATAGACCGATGGTGGTTTCATCACTCCCTGGGCAAATGCTTCCGCTGCCTGGCAGTATTCCCTAAACACGGGGTCGAGCTCTTTCTTAATTTCATTTCCGTTGCCATTCGGGAAAATCCATTCCCGAGGAGAGCCCCACTTCATTCCCGCCATCTCATTCACCTCCCAAAATGCTTGATATTTCCTTGACCTTTTTTGGGCACCAAGAAGGAAACTGTCACTACTTTTCGTTCCAACAGGATCTTTTGTGGACCCCGGTAAAAATACGAGCACAAAGCCGGATACAGCAGGATAAATGAGATCTTCGGGAGTCATAGCAGACCAGAAGGCGAATTTAATGGCGGCGCAAGCCAAATGTTTAAATCTGTCTTGGGAATTTTGTAATGCTGTGAGACCTAAGTTCCCTGTCCCTTCTTCTGCGGCAGATCACCATATTTATCCTGCAGGGCGATTGAGCTTCTTACTCTTCGCAGTTAAGTAAACCCCTCCCTATATATTTTCAATTAATAATAGTTAATTATTCTACTTAATAGTATTTATGATATGTTCATAAATTTTCATAAAATTTCATAAAGCACAATAATACTCGCTGTTGCCAGCATCCGGCAGTGACCTACCTCGCACACATTGGACGATGAAGCTTCGCCTAATTCCAGAGCAGAAATTGCCGGGAATTTCGGTACAGACTGCTCAAATCCACAAAATTTATATCGAATTATTATGATAATTAAACTTAGGGAGATGTCCAGGGTGCAGGCCAGGGCTTTCGACGTGATCCAGAGGAAGAAGCGCATAAACATGTTCAAGGCAGGAGGAGGCTGGATCTTCAAGCACTACTTTGAAGACCAGCAGACCTTTAGAGATCTGGCCGAATACTACGATAAGAGCGGCTACCGCTTTGTCTTAAAGACCCTCGGCGAGAGGAACAAGGCCCTGAAGATCCTGGAGCGAAGGGGATTCGAAGTGGCCCTGGTGGAGAACGCAAGAGGGTACATAGTCAAGCTCAGCAGGTACAGCAGATATGCTTTCCTGCTGAAGAATTCCGTGGCTCACTTCGAGACCCCGGAGTGGCGCATCTTTCTCATGAAGGACCTGGCCGCAGTTGAGGAGGCCCTGCGTCAGGGGGCGATGCTGTTAGAGGTGGATGTCAGGTTCTGAGCGTGGATTCACCTGGGGCTGTGGATTTGGGATAAGGTTAGATCTTCCTGCCATAGCCCTTCCCTGCGGAGCGCGCCACGATTCATGCGCATCACAGTGTTTCCTAGCCATTTAATCCTCCGAGCGCTTACCCTTTGATAGACTGCCTACCATCATATGATGTGATCTGGCCTTGAAATCGATGTTAAGAGCGCGTTCTTTCTCTTGTTGTTACCGACAGAGATGCCGACAAAAGCACCATGCTTTAATAAAAATGGATTACGTCGAGTCATCCTCATCGTTATCAGAAGTCGTTCCCCGACCGGATGCCGTTTGCCTTAGCGCCAGCTCTTCTCGGAGAAGGCATATTACCTCATTCAATTCCTCCCTCCTTGGAAAGCAGATATGACGGTCTGTTATCTTCTCCAGCTTCTCGATAGCCTCCTCAATCTTTGACATATCCCACCTCTCAGGCCGGCTCAAAGCTGAATAGTGGTTGTGGCTGCTTCAAGTATAAATTATTAAAGCCCAGATGCCCCAGCTGTTCCACCTCAGGCTAAATCCTTCATCCATTAAAGACTTAAATAGGATGACCTACTAGCCTGAACCCCAGAAGCAGGTATCATATTCAGGATACCTATAATTTGAACCAGGCTGCGGTGACCATTATGGGATTGGAGATAGGTATCGAAGAGCGAGTGAGGCAGCTTCTGGAATGTCTTCCGGAGAAGGATGGTGCGCTCATACCCCTTCTGCAGCGGGTGCAGTCCGATCAGGGATTCATCTCTCCTGAGGCGGTCAAGGCTGTAGCTGAAGAGCTGGATGTTTCAGAGAGCATCGTCTACGGCGTGGCAACTTTCTATGCGGAGTTCAAGCTGGTCAGGCCGGGCAAGCATCATCTTAAGGTTTGCCTGGGCACATCTTGCTATCTGCGCGGTGGCCAGAGCCTGCTCGACCATTTTTCGAGAAAGTTGGGCATCAGGCCCGGAAAGACGACTGAGGACGGAAAGTTCAGCCTGGAGACTGTCGCCTGCCTGGGATGCTGTTCCCGCTCGCCGGCAATGGCCGTTGACAACGTCATCTACGGAGGCGTCTCTTTGGATCAGACCGACTCCATCCTAGCTGGCCTGGATTGAGACCATGAAAAGAGCATCAGACGCTCAAGCTCTGCAGGAGATTCAGAAGGATGCCAAAAAGGCTTGGCTTGAGCTGCTTCAAGGAGAGCACCCCCTGATCTGCACCGGCCTGTCCACCTGCGGCATCTCTGCCAAGGCTTCGGAGTGCCAGTTGGGCATCGAGTCCGAACTGGCGGACCGCGGTATTGCTTTCAGGAGCATGAAGGTAGGATGCCTGGGGCTCTGCTATGCGGAGCCTCTAATTTATATAAAAATGCCTAACCGGCCATTGGTCTGCTATGGTCATCTGCATTTGCATAATATAGCCTCGCTGGTCGATGCGGTATTTGATAATAATAATATCAACAACAATCTGACATTGGGAGCAATCGATCTTCCCGAGATCAAGGTGCTTCCTGTGCCTGGCTTGCTTTCCCTCTGGGAACACCCCATGATCAAGCCCCAGGTGAGAATAGCCCTGCGTAACTGTGGCCTCATCGATCCTGAGGACATAAGGCACTACCTCGCCCATGGGGGCTACGCTTCCCTGGCCAAGGCCCTGGCCATGAAGCCCGAAGAGGTGATCGCGGAGGTGAAGATCTCCGGGCTGCGTGGCAGGGGGGGAGCCGGGTTCCCAACAGGCACCAAGTGGGAGTTCTGCCGCCGGGCCCCTGGCAAGGAGAAGTATCTGATCTGCAATGCCGACGAGGGTGATCCGGGAGCCTTCATGGACCGCTCCATCTTGGAAGGTGACCCTCACGCGGTCCTGGAAGGTATGCTGATAGCGGCATATGCCATAGGCTGCCATCAAGGGTACATCTACTGCCGTGCAGAGTATCCTCTGGCCCTCAAGAGGCTAGATATCGCCCTGCAGGAAGCTCGCGAGCTGGGCCTCCTGGGAGAGGACATCCTGGGATCGGGCATGAGCTTTGATATCTCCATTAAAGAGGGCGCTGGCGCCTTCGTCTGCGGCGAAGAGACGGCTCTTATGGCCTCCATCGAGGGCAGAAGAGGAATGCCCAGGACCAGGCCGCCATTCCCGGCCAACTCCGGCCTTTGGGGCAAGCCCACCAATATAAACAACGTGGAGACACTGGCCAATCTGGCACAGATAATCGACCGAGGGGGGAAGTGGTACTCCTCCTTTGGCGTAGGCCGTAGCCGGGGCACCAAGACGCTCTCCCTGGCAGGAGCGGTCAGGAGACCGGGACTGATCGAGGTCCCCATGGGCATGACCTTGCAGCAGATTATCTTCGAGATAGGCGGCGGAGTACCAGGGGATAAGGCCTGCAAAGGCGTGCTCACTGGTGGACCCTCCGGAGGATGCATACCCTACTTTAGCCTGGACGTGCCTGTTGACTACGAATCACTCACTGAGAAGGGCTCCATCATGGGCTCCGGTTCTATGATAATAATAGACGAGGACATATGCATTGTTGATCTGGCAAAGTTCTTCCTTACATTTACACAACGCGAGTCCTGCGGGAAGTGCACTCCTTGTCGCATAGGAACTAGACAGATGCTGGCCATCCTCGAGAAGATATCGGAAGGCCAAGCCGTGATCGGGGACATTGCCAGGCTGGAAGGGCTTGCCAATGCCGTGAAGAATGGTTCTTTATGTGGCTTGGGCGGCACCGCCCCCAATCCTGTTCTGACCGCCTTGAGGTATTTCAGAGAAGAGTTCGAGGAGCACATCCTGAATAAAATCTGTCCCTCCCTGGTCTGCAAGAATCTAGTTGCCTACACTATCGATCCAGAGAGGTGCAAAGGATGTGGCTTGTGCAAGGAGAGCTGTCCAGCAGGGGCTATCTTGGGAGAGAAGAAGGCCGTGCACACTATAAACGCCGTGGCCTGCATCAAATGTGGTGCCTGCATGGCAGTTTGCCCTGAGAAATTCAAGGCCGTGGCCAAGGAGGTGGCAAGATGCGCCTGAAAATTGACGGCCAAGAGGTTGAAGTGCCTCCTGGAATTATGGTTAAGGATGCTGCCAAAAGAGCTGGAATCAGGATCCCTGGCCTATGCGATCACCCGGAGCTAGAGCCTTATGGAGGCTGTCGGTTATGCTTGGTGGAGATTGACGGCATCAGAGGCTACCCATCCTCATGCACCACGCCCGTCTCGGAGGGCATGGCAGTGAGAACAGATACGCCCGCCCTGAGAAACCTTAGGCGAACGATCCTGGAGATGCTGCTCTCCCAACACCCCTGCATCTGCCTGACCTGCGAGAGAGCTGGGAAGTGCGATGATATCCGAGAGGCTATGAGGAAGGTGCCCCAGAGCATGGGCTGCCGGTACTGCCCCAAGGACCAGAGATGTGAGCTGCAGGAGGCCGTGGAACTTATAGGCTTGACGAAGGTGGAGTTGCCCCATCTTGGCGATATCAAGGAGGTGGTGAGAGGCCCCTTCTTTGACCGCGATCCGAATCTGTGCATCCTCTGTGGCCGCTGCATCAGGGCCTGCGAGGATCGCGGCCTGGGCGTAATATCTTTCATATTCAGGGGCTTCGATGCTGAGATTGGCACGGCCTACGAGAAGCCTCTGGAGGATTCAGGCTGCAGGTTCTGCGGGGCCTGCGTGGACGTCTGCCCCACCGGTGCCTTGGCGGAGCGCGGCAGCAAGTGGGCAGGAGTTCCTGAAGAGATGGTGGTGACGATCTGCCCCTACTGCAGCTCTAACTGCCAGATCGGTCTGGAGATCAGCAAAGGAAGAATGATCAGGGTCAAACCGGAGGAGAGCAAGCTCTGCGTTCGCGGCCGATTTGGCCTGGAGTTCTTGGGGCGCAACCGAATCCAAAGGCCGCTGGTAAAGAAGAACGGCAGGCTGGTGGAGGCCAGCTGGGAAGATGCTTTGGACTATGCTGCAAAAGAGCTGTCTCTCCATCGTAAAGACCGTTTTGCCCTCTTCACCTCAGGCATTCTGACCAATGAGGCGCTATATGTGGCCAAGAAGTTCGCCAGCCAGGTCATGATGAGCGAGGCTGTGGCACCGGACGTCTCTTCTCTTGACTCTAGGCCCGAGGATCTCCCCGGCCCAATGGTAGTAGTAGGAGATCTGGCAAAGACCAATCCCGCAACAGAGCTGTGGATAAGATCTCAGAAGCCGGTGGTAGTGAGCGCCTTTGGCACCTTGCTGGCCAGGCAGGCAGGCCAATGGCTGCGACCAAATCCCGGCGAGGAGGCTCTTTTGCTGGCCTCGCTTGCCCAGGCCTTGAAAGGCAGAGTTGAGGCGGCAGGCTCTGTCTCATCAGAGGAGATCGGTCGAGCGGCCAGAGGCCTACAAGGCGGCTCCGTAGTCGTTGGACCGGATTGTGGCCCAAAGGTGAGAAAGGCGGCCAGCGATTTGGCAAAGTCCGCAGGAGGAAGGCTCTGCCTGGTGGGGAGAAACTGCAACTCCCGAGGAGCTGCGGCCCTGGGGCTGAACTTGAAATATGATCAGGCTTTGAAGGCCCTGTCATCTGGTGGCCTGAGGGCGGCCTGCATCGCAGGCTGCAATCCCGTCAGAGCTCAGCCTGAGCTGGCGGAGGCTCTGTCAGGGCTGGATTTCCTGGTCGTGCAGGATCTCTTCTTGACGGAGACAGCAAGGCTCGCAGACGTGGTCTTTCCGGCAGCCAGCTTCTCTGAGGTCGATGGAACCTTCCTTGGCCCAGGAGGTAAGATATTGCAGCTCAGACAGGCCACACCACCTCTGGGAAAGCCCGACTGGCAGATCCTGGCCGAGCTGGGCCGAAGGATGGGAGCAATAGGATTCGATTTTTGCGACCACAAGGCAGTGCGGGAGGAGATGCAAACCTTGGACAGGGCAGAGCAAACTGACCTCCTCCTGGGATCTTTCGAAGAGAAAGAACCTTCAAAGGGTTCGCCCCTGCTGGTCGAGGGCCCCAGCCTCTTCCAGTTCGGCAGCGGAACCAGGACCTCCAGGGTCTCCGACCTGCAGTATCTGACCAGGGAGCCAGTAATGGAGATCAATGCCGAAGATGCAAAAGAGATGGGCTTGGAGAGCAGAGTTCATGGGGGGAAGGTGAGACGGGATGTATGAGGTTCTGGAGAGGGAGACGTTAGCCCCCGGGCTAGTGCTTTTGCGGATAAGGGCTCCCCAGGTCGCCCTGAAGGCGAAGCCGGGGCAGTTCATAATAGTAAGAGCTGACGAGTTCGCCGAACGCATACCTCTAAGCCTGGCCGACTGGGATGAAGAATCAGTAACGGTTATTGTCCAGGACGTCGGCGTGTCCACCCGCAAGCTCTGTGCCTTGACGAGGGGTGATCTCATCTTCAACCTGGCTGGACCCCTGGGGGCCTCCAGCCGAATCGAGAAGTGCGGCACTGTCGCTGTAGTGAGTGGCTGCTTCGGCTCCGGACCCGGCTACGCCCTGGCCAAGGCCCTGAAGGAAGCTGGTAGTCGAGTCATCTACATCGTGGAGGCCAGAAACAGGGATTGGGCCTTCTGGCTGGACAGGATTGAGGGTGTATCGGACCGCTTGACAGTCACCTGCAACGACGGCAGTGCCGAGGCCCATAATGCCACTGGGCCTTTGCAGCAGATCCTGAGATCGGAGAGGATCGACCGCGTCTACGCCATTGGATGCACCTTCATGATGATGGAGATCTCCAAGGCGACTGAGCCCTTCGGTATACCGACGCGCGTTAGCCTCATGCCCTTGATGGTCGATGGCACAGGCATGTGCGGGGCCTGTCGTTGCTCAGTGGGAGGCGAAGTTAAATTCGGGTGTGTAGACGGCCCTGAGTTCGACGGGCACAAAGTGGACTGGAGCCTCTTGATTGAAAGGATGAGGAGCTACCTTGAGGATGAGATGATGGCCCTCGACCTCTGGGAGAGGGAGAATTGGCATCGAGCTCTGGAACGAAAGAAGGCGCTCCACTAGCCCTGATTCTTGATTATAGGCACATCGCGAGGCACTTATGCCATAGTTTACCCTCATTTATAATATTATTCTCTAATAATTGCCTATCTAATGCATATCGAAGACAACTTGGTGGTATGCACTAACTGCGGCGGCGATTGTTCTTTATCCAACTCCTGCAATGGCAAATACTTCTCCCAAGGATGCCAAGGACAGGAAGAGAGTGATGCCTTCTGCACCGGCGGTGGTCTCTGAACTATCTCCTCATGTGGCAAATACTTCTCCCAAGGACGCCAATATTCACAACTCATATTTGATCACCCCATCGCGGCTTCAATCTTTTCTCAAGCAACCGATCCAGATCCTGCAGGAACATCTCCCCAGCCAAGAATCGTCCAACTCCGTTACAAACATAGCTGGGATTACAATTGGCAGATCACAAAGAA
Source organism: Methanothrix sp. (assembly GCA_026394475.1). Taxonomy (GTDB): domain Archaea; phylum Halobacteriota; class Methanosarcinia; order Methanotrichales; family Methanotrichaceae; genus Methanothrix. The sequence goes on along the minus strand of JAPKYD010000128.1, from coordinate 7,774 downwards.
TATTCTGTAAGCCATTTGGGTTCCTTTTCTCGATCGGTTTGACAAATTCCTCCTAGAGATTATCCAGAATCCTATTGGTCAGTTGCTTTATTTAATTATATTTAAGAAATGTTCATATTTTATCATAATAATGGTTTGCAGCCTTTAACTCTCCCTAATTTTGGCAAATAATATCATTTTCGCTATCGAGAGGATTCCTAGAAACCTACTCAATTCAGCCCATTCTTTATATTCCATTTATATAAAACAGGCAAAAAATGAGGGTAATTAGTAATCCTCAGCACAGCAGACTGATGCCAAGCTGAATAAGGTCGATGGCGGCGGCGCCTTGCCTCCTCCACGGCTCTGCTGCATGGATGCTCAAGCCGCCTTCTTGCTTTTGCAAAAACAAAGATTAGAGGTCTTTATGCCCCTATAATGGGTCTTGCCCAGGAGGGCATAAAGAACCTCTGATTCCGGTGGCTTTGAACCAACTATCGGAAATTGCCGCTTCTTTAAATCCAGCCGCGCATCTTCATGGCCTCAACTACCCTGGCCACAGCTACGGTATAGGCTGCCTGACGCATGTTAATATTGTACTTCTTGGAGGCACCAAGAACGCCATGGTAGGCCATGGTCATCCTCTCATCGAGCTTCTGGTAGACCTCGTCGAAGGACCAGCAGTAGCGCATGATGTTCTGCACCATCTCAAAGTAAGAGACGGTTACGCCTCCGGCGTTGGCCAAGAAGTCGGGTATAACGTGCACACCATTCCTGTAGAGGATCGCGTCTGCTTCCGGCGTGGTGGGACCATTGGCCAGCTCCACTATGATCTTGGCCTTGATACTTCCTGCATTCTCCTTGGTGATTACGTTTTCTAATGCTGCGGCAAAGAGAATATCCACGTCCAGCTCTAAGAGCTCTTCATTGCTGATCTTCTTTGACTGGGGAATATTGGCTACCGTTGAGGTCTCGGCCTTAATCCGACCTGCAACGTCAGGATCTATGCCGTTTGCATTGTATACTCCTCCCTTGGAGTCGCTGACTGCCACTACCTTGCTGCCAAAGAGATCTATGGCCAGAGTATGGGCATAGCTTCCTGCATTGCCGTATCCCTGGATGGCCACCGTTGCCTTCTTGAGATCGATGTTCAGCTCTTTAGCCGCTTCCCGGAGAGTGTACATTCCTCCCCGGGCCGTGGCGTCGCTCCTGCCGCAGGACCCACCCACGCAAAGCGGCTTGCCGGTAATGCATCCAAAGCTGTTCGATCCGGTTAGCTTTGAGTACTCATCCATCATCCAGGCCATCATCTGCGGCGTGGTGTAAACATCAGGCGCAGGCACGTCCTTCTCGGGGCCGATATACTGCCATATCATGTCGATGTAGCCCCGGCTCAGGCGCTCTTGCTCCCCGAGAGACAGCTCCTTGGGATTGCAGATGACTCCGCCCTTGCCACCTCCCAGGGGCAGGCCCAGAAGAGAGGTCTTCCAGGTCATCCATGCCGCCAGGGCTCGCACGGTATCGATGGTCTCATCGGGATGGTACCTTATGCCGCCCTTGCAGGGGCCCAGAGCATCATTATACTGGACTCTAAAGCCCTGAAACACCTTAATCTTCCCATCATCCATGCGCACAGGAATGGATACATGGAACTCACGCCTGGGGTGCCTGAGAAACTCATGTACCCCTGCATCCAGGTTCAGAATCTTGGCGCAATCGTCAAGCTGCTTTTGGGCTACCTCAAAAGGATTCGGTTTGGACATTTTTGCATCTCCATCATTGCTTCTACCCAAATCTTTATGTTTGACCCGTGGAAGTGAAGGGCCACCCCTGGCTATTTAAAAATTCTGAGTTATATTTATAAATGATAAGGCAGGCCGGCAACGTCGTGTCGCCTTATTTAAGTTTTTTCGATAAATAAATTCCTTAAAAGCCATTTGACCTGCGTGTTTTTGATGGTTTAAATAATAGTCATTGGAAAGCGAATTCATAAAAATTCATAAAAAATCTTAAAGAACTAATTTAGTCTGTATCCCCAAGAACAACGATACTTCGGAGCCTACCTCGCAAGGAAAAGCGCAGGCACGCCAGAAAAATGACAGGGCATCAACTCGGATGCCGTGCCAGAGAAGACTCTGCCCTATTCGCTGACTGTGATCCAGGCGTCCAGGATCTCCTCGGCTTCGTCACGGTAGGCATCCATGACGTAAGGTATGCCCGAGACGTAAGCCGCCTCTTCGGAGAGGGCCATGAGGTCCTTTCGAGAGATGGTGCAGAGTTTGAAGTTCCTGGATCCGGCCATAAGCTGCTGCATTCCTGTCTTGAACTTCTGGCAGTAGGTGTAGAGGCCCACCGCACCTAAGGGAATGTCTTTCATCTCCTGGCCATATTTGGCCTTGAGGTCCTCGTAGGATACGAAGATCTCTTTCACATCATTGCCATATTTGGAGACGCTCTTGGGAAGCTCGCCTTTCTCTAACCATTTCCCAATGTTCTTTCCGACCATTCCGGGGATCATCAGTGCCCTGCCCATGCACACCGCTTTGATAAATGGTGCGCCCATAGCGATGGCTTTGAAGATGCCGTCTTCAGTGGAGAATCCGCCCGCCATGGCGATGTCAGGGACCCGCATGCCTCTCTTGGAGAGCTTCTGGCAGAACTCATAGGCTAACGCTTGCAGATAGAATGTAGGGATGCCCCATTCATTCATCGTGGGCCAGGGGCTCATTCCTGTTCCACCTGGAGCGCCATCAATGGTCAGAAGATCAATCTTGGCCTCAGCACCGTAGCGGATGGCCATGGCCAGCTCAGCCATGCTGTAAGCACCTGTTTTAAGGGTGATGCGCTTGAATCCCAGGTCTCGCAGCCGGTTCACTTCATCGAAGAATCCATCTCGGGAGACGAAGCCCAGGCGAGAATGCCGCTCGAACTCTTTAATGGCTCCTGCCTTATAGGCCATTTGCACCTCTGGATTGGCAGGATCGGGCTGGACGACGTAGCCCCTGCGTTTCAGCTCCAGGGCCCGCTCCAAGGTGTTTACCTTGATCTCGCCGCCAATGCACTTGGCTCCCTGGCCCCATTTCAGCTCGATGGTCTCCAGGTTGTGCCGAGAGGAGACGTACTCGGCCACGCCAAGGCGTGTATCCTCGACGTTCATCTGGACAAGGATTTCACCGTAGTCCTCCTGGAATTTCTTGTAGGTCTCGATTCTGCGGTCCATCTCTGGAGACTTCTGCACCTTGCCGTTACTGCCCAAAACGAGTTCGGGATCTATGCCGCAGACGTTCTCGCCGCAGACCAAGGTGATGCCCGAAATGGCTGCTCCCACAGCGAAATGCTCCCAGTTCGTCCTGGCAATTTCGGTCGATCCCAAGGCCCCCGTGAATATCGGCAGCTTCATCCTTACCTTTTTTGACCAGCCGTACTCTGTAGTGACGTCGACGTTGGGGAAGATGGATGTGTCGGGTCCGGGCTCCACGCCTTCAGGAAGACCATATGCGCCTACAGCATAACCCTGGATGTTGATATGGGAATAGTCAAGGGGGTAATTCTTATCGGCTCCTGCAGTCATCTCGCCGAAGGGGCCGGGATAGAGCACTTCTCTGCCCCGGAAGGAGGCAAGCCAGGTCTCGCAGCCTCCTTTGCATCCATCTATACACCTGGTGCATATTCCGGACATGGGGACTACATCCCGAGAGCGGTTGAAAGTCCCCGTAGCTTCGTTGGCGTTTGGCCTTCTTAGATTCATTTCATGCCACCCTTTAACAATATAAATATCAGAACCGCGTGAAATCCGCCTGGTTAAATGGACGGGGAACGATCCTGGCGGCGCGGTATCAACTCAAAATTTGCCAAGATCGGGCAACCGTTTCGCATCATCCAGGGCAGTCCTTTCTTACGGTCTGGCCACCATGCGGCTTCCTATCTCCACCTATATATAGGTTTCATAAAGTTTCATAATCTTTATGAATTTGGCAGAAGGAAAAGCTTTTCCGGTAGGCTTCCCAAGAGCGATAAGATTGATTTCCCAGAAAGGGTATCTGATAAAGAGTGACCATGAAGGAGAAGGCTATTAGATGCGAGCCATTGTGGAGGAAGGACAAGAAAGATGATAGCCATAGTAGATTACGGGATGGGCAACCTATTCAGCATCTACAACGCCCTACATCACGTGGAGGCCGATCCCAGAATCATTAGCGAGCCGGAGGGGCTGGCAGGCGCAGCAGGCATAGTGGTTCCGGGCGTGGGGGCTTTTGGGAGATGCATGGATCAGCTCTCCCGGTTTGGCGTTGCGCTCTCCCAGGCCTTGGAGGAAGGAACGCCGATCCTGGGGATCTGCATCGGCCTGCAGGTTCTCTTCGAAGAGAGTGAAGAGAGCCCCGGAACCCCAGGCTTAGGCTGGATCAAAGGAAGAGTTGTGCGTCTGCCCGATGGTGTGATGATTCCTCAGATGGGCTGGAACAGCCTCTCCATCAAGCGTCCTGTGCAGGTCCTGGAGGGCATCTCCGACAAAGACATGTTCTATTTTGTCCACTCTTACTACGGCCAGCCCCAGGACAGATCGGTGATAGCAGCCACCACGGAGCATGGAGTGGAGGTCATTGCGGCCATAGCCAAGGACAACCTGTTTGCAACTCAGTTCCACCCTGAGAAGTCGGGCGCAAAAGGCCTAAAGATACTGGAGAACTTTGTGAGGTCCACGCGATGTTAGCCAGGAGGATCATTCCCTGTCTGGACTGCGACCTGGGAGTGCCAGGCGGAAGAGTAGTCAAGGGCATCGAGTTCAAGGAGATCAGATATGCGGGCGTCCCCTGGCAGCTGGCCGGCAAGTACTATGAGGATGGTGCAGACGAGATCGTCTTCCTGGACATCACCGCCTCTCATGAGCGGCGGGAGACCATGGTGAGCGTGATCAAGAAAACCTCCGAGTCGGTCTTCGTCCCTTTGGCTGTGGGCGGCGGGATTAGAAGCGCAAAGGAAGCGAGAGAGGTCTTCAACGCCGGGGCCGATAAGATCACAGTTAACACCTCCGCCCTGAAGCGCCCGGAGCTGATAAGCGAAATCTCAGATCGGTACGGAAACCAGGCAGTAGTGGTAGCCATCGATGCCAAACGCCGCTACACCCTGGAACCAGGGCGGGAGGTGGTGCAAACGCCCGAGGGCCCCTGCTGGTTTGAGTGCTCCTTTTACGGAGGCCGGAAGTTCACCGGGATCGATGCCGTCGCCTGGGCGAAGCGCGCGCAATCCTTGGGCGCGGGCGAGATCCTTCTCACCAGCATGGACCGCGATGGGACCTACGATGGCTTCGACATACCTCTTACTGATGCGGCGGCGAAGAGGGTCAGAATACCCGTGATAGCCTCGGGCGGCTGCGCCAGCCCCGATCACATGCTAGAGGTCTTCCAGAAGACCGATGCCTCTGCGGCCCTGGCAGCGAGCATCTTCCACTTCGGCGAATGGAATATCCAAGATGTGAAGAGATATCTGAAAGAGCGAGGAGTGAACGTCCGGCTCTAGGGCACAGCGCCAGATTTATACAGGCTACGAGACTGCAATCACCGGAGATGGGGTCGATAGAGCTGACCAAGGCTCCCTGCCGTCAGCCGCTGGAAGTGAGAACTGTAAAAGGCGATCTCGGCTGGGAGAAGAAGTTCGAATCCATGGGAATAAGAAAGGGCATGCGTGTGCGCAAGATAGCCTGCCAGCCCTTTGGCGGGCCAGTGGTGATCGAAGTCGGCAGCTCGAAGATATCCCTTGGCCGAAAGATAGCATCAAAAATCGAGGTGGAGGTACTTCCGTCTCCCTCCGGCAAGAATTAGTCCCCGCTCCCCTCCCGCGCTTTTTAGGTTGATATGAGCTGCTTGAGCCTCTGAATGCTTTCCATGGCCTGGGCTGACTCGTGCAGCTTCTCATCCTCGAAATGCTTTATGATGTTATCGATGCTTGCCCGCAGAGAGTAGACCTTCATCGGTCTCCCCTTGCCTTCGCGTTTGATCTCCTTCTCCTCGATCCACTGATTATCGCGCAGGGTGCGCATGGCGATGCTCACTTCCGGTTGTCTGAGATCCGAGCCCATCTCGATCTCGCGGGAAGAGGCCTCATCCACGTTGGCCAGAAAGGTTATCAGCGTTGCAACGTTGCGCGGCACGCCCAAAGAGCGCAGCGTTTCGACAAATTCCATATCCTTATCATCCAAGATCTTCACGGTGGACTCTCTCATAATGGTCACCATATTTTTTTTCTCACAAATACTTAATGATATAAATAATTTGTTTTGAAAGGCAATGTCATTTAAATTTACTAAATTAGACTAATACTTTAGATAATAAGTTAAAATGCAATCATTATTCACATTTAGACGAATAATATGGCAACAGGCCGGCTCATTAGGAATTTATATTTGAGACAATTTCCAGAGGGACAGATTATAGGGCGATGGATTAGTGATCAAGGTAGTCGCTGTTCAAGACGATATCCCCAAAATTGAATTAAAAAAATTAATTATGAGAGAATAGTTTAATATTTTGCGATAAATTTTTTAATAATAAAATATATGCGTTTTGCCATAAGTCCCATGTTTGAAATAGAACCCAACAGAGATATCTTTTGAAAGGAAGATCGCTCCTATATGATATCCATCGAGATCGGTGAGAAGGATCTCATAGAGCTGACTAAGACCGAGGTCCGCAATCTTCCAGGCGCTTTGTTTGTCGGCGCCAGCCCTCTTCTCAAGCCGTTCATGAAGAAGCTGGAGGCGCTATTGCCTCCTCGGAACAAAGGACGAGGGAACAGCTACATCCTTTCTGCGCTGCATTCTCATATCGACGAGGTGCATGCAGACGAGGGCAAGATTCGCGTGAAGAGCGGCGAGAGGGGGGTCGAGATCAGCCGCGAAGAGCTGGGAAGATGGATGGGAGATCGGTATCCCTCCACGGATCACCACCGTCTCAACCTGCCCGGCCTCCTCTTCTTGCAGAGCAGTCCCGCCCTGCAGACTGCCAGCGCCATCCTGCTGCGCCGGGAGCATAGGCTGCAGATCCCCGACGGGCGCAGAACCCTGCGCTACATCTTCCACAGGGGCGTGGTCTCCATGGATGCGGATAAGGAGAGGATAAGAATCGGCTTTGACCCGGAAAGGCTGCCCAAGAGGGCCGACGGATCCTGTGTGCTCGAAGGAAAGAAAACCAGGAGCGACGCTTAAGGAAAGCCAAAAGGGAGGTCAGAAGAGAAGCCGGCGCTGCCCTCAATCTTCCTTGAACCCGCACAGCTCGCAAGCCAGGGCCAGTCCGGCTCTGCCTTGCGCTTGAGGGCGTTGCTCCTGCTCCATCGGCCTGCTCTCATGTCCTGCGCGAATCCACTGACCTTTGAGGCTTCCATCACCAGGGCTTGATCCGGCCCACCTCGCGAGCCGTGACCACGAGGCCGTCCACCTCGTCGATCCTCAGGGAAGCGTATTCCGGGGCGTCCTCCCTGCTTGCCGTCGTTTCCGGTAGAGGATGTCGTCGAACTCAAACCCCATGCAGAGCGGCCACCTGTGGTTGGCCAGGATCTCAACCAGATTTTTCTCGGAATCAACGGCCATCACGCCGTGAACGCGGTCGGGATGGAGCACGATTTCACCTTGGGAAAATGATTGTTATGATTATTATCGCTTGAATGAGGTCTTGAATAGAATTTTCGTTATACTTCATTTTATCCTCATATTATAATAAAAAATAGTGAATGCTAAACCACCAGATGCCGGAGCTCCCAGAGCAGCTTCGGGTTCAGCTTGAACAGCACTCGCAGCATGCCG
>JAPKYD010000052.1 GCA_026394475.1 Methanothrix sp. | reverse complement strand
TTCAATATTGAGTTCTCAAGTACTGTATTTCGGTTGCTTGTGCCAAGGCCAAGGCCGACGGAGCACTTCTCTATATTACATTGTCTTATCAAGTTCTCACTTGAATTCTCTAGCGTTATTCCGTATATTACGTTCTTGATTCTGTTGTTGCTGACCTCCTGACCGCTGGAGTTTATGAGGTAAATGCCCTGGGCGCTTCCTTCCACTGCATTATCCCTTAGATTGTTTGCATCACTGTCTGATATACCGATGCCCAACACACCTCCACTTACTTCGTTCCCTGCTAACTCTATTCCGCTGGTATTCGCCAGAAAGATCCCTATGGTGCTGATGCCCTCTTTTTCTTCAAAAGATACGTTATTCTCGGCGAGCCTGGTGGTGCTGCTGTTTTGCAGCCAAATGCCGTAGGTTTTGCTTTTCACATGGTTAGCATCTATCTCGATGTTATTGGAATCCTTGAGCCAGATGCCCCAAGTAGATCCGGTTACTTGGTTGTTGACAATATTGTTTTTCCCGGTATTCCACAGGAAAATGGAGACATCGCCACCCTCTATCTGATTCTCTTGTATGTTGTTCTCGGTTGAGTTGTCCCTGAGGGCGACTCCGCCCTGGCAATTCTTCATGATGTTCTTGGTTATGGTGTTCCGGTGCGAATCGCTGACAAGTATGGCGGGATTGTCCTTCTCAAACTTGTTCTTCTTGATGATATTTCCGCTGGACTGAATGCTAATTCCGGGCCCGGTGAAGTTCTCCAGCGTCAGCCCTTCCAGAGAGCATCCCTTTGCGGATATGGTGATCCCTGTCTTTTTTCCGTCTCCTCTTAGGACTATCGGGTCACTCTCGCCGCTGAGGGGCATAAGCGACAGACTTTTGTTCAGGAGGACCGCCTCCTGGTAGGTTCCAGGCTTGACGTAAATCGTATCACCATTGCTTGCAGCGACAACCGCCTCTCCAATGGTTTTATAATTGGCGAAGCCGTCATCGTCCACGATGTAGGTTCTTGCTCCATCAATGGGCATAAGCCAGATGAGCAAGGCTATGAAGATGATCACCGACAATCTTGGCATGCACATCTACTTGCCAAGGCCCCTTTTATAGTTAATGCAATTGTCCTGAGGAGGCAGGCCTTGAGAGCAAGTCAACCCCTTTATTTCCAGTGGAAAAATAAACCCGAAATTATTTTCTAATGAATGTCAGTTCCCTCCTAGAAATCTCAAAATGTATGATTGATTCCATAAAGTTATTTAATAAGTCATATATCTGGGAATGCGTAAGGATGGGTCTCTTGAATCGTTATGATGAGCCATAGTTTGCGTAAGTTGCGGCAAGAACTCTTCCTGAAAAGCGTATCAAGTCGCCGCATGCGAGCGGTCTTTGCAGGGGATCTCATCAGAGACTGGAGAACTCTCGAGGAGGGTCATCCTCTCCCTCCCGGCCAAAGCGTGCAAAACCTTATTTACTCTCGCGCAAAGGTATGCGGTCGGTGATCAGATGACAGAAACAGCACCGCACAAGCACTGTGTGGTCTGCGGCAATGCCGTAGGGGGGGACGAGAACTTCTGCGACGAGCTTTGTGAGTCCAAGTTCAAGTCGGCGCAAAGAAGGCAGCAGCTATTGTTCGCAGCATTCATTGTGCTCATGGCGTTAATTCTGTTCCTGCCATCGCTTCTGAAGATGATAGGGTGAGAGATGCGAACCATTGCCGCAATTGAGGTCTTTCTAGCCGTGATGGCGCTAGCAGTTTGCTGTGGCGCAGCAGGGCAGTACATCTATGTTAAAGAGGTCACCATGCACCTCCAGGGAGATAATGCCATCTTTGAGATGAACTACTCCCTGGAACCCTTCACCAGGCTATACGTGCTCGCTTTGGGATGCAGATATCTCGAACCAGAGCTGCTTTCCTTCCTGGGAAACTATAGCAACGTCAAGCTGATAAAGGCGGATATGGACGGCGCAGCCCTGCAGGTTAGCGGTGCAGGAAAATACAATAGCGGCTATTATCTCTTCGATTCCCGGCCCTTTGGGTCCAAGAACAATCCCATCCAAGAAGGCATAGCTAAGTTCTCAGTAGTGTATCCGGAAGGATGGGTTCGCACCTATTACAATGTAACCTCTACTCAGAGCGTCTTTTACACGGCCAAACCTCTCTTCAATCAGTCCGGAAGATCCTGAAGCTGCTTTAATCCGCCCTTTCGGCGGCTCATTGAGCCGCGGTTCTGTTTTCCAGCTTTGCGATCCTCATATCCAGGCGCTCAATCAGATCGGTCAGGGCTTTCACTTCACCTCGCAGGGTTTCCAGCTCTCCAGGACGGTTCTCTTTCCAGAATCCAGCCTGGATTACGCCTGTTAATGGAGCATAAGCCTGCCATCTCGCCCAGGTCTCGACCTTCCAGGCGAAGGCTCTGGTCTCATTATAGATCAACCGTGTCTCTTCCAGCTCGCTCTTGGCCAGCATGGCGCTTTGCTCTGATTGGAGGGCGTTTTCCCGGGCACTGGCTTCCAGATCCCGAACCTTCTTTGTCAGATCTTGGGATTGGTTCAAGAGATCTGATGTTTCCTGGAAGATGCCCTTTGACTCATCGCGGAGCTTCTCGGACTGATAGACCATCGACGATGGCGAGATCTGCATGGGCTGGGGCGTTGACGGCAGAACAAATCCTCCGCTTCCAAAGTATGGGGCAAGAGCAGAGGTTCTCACCCCGGTCTCCAGGTTTATCACCTGATCCATCCTGCCTTTCCCGAGGGCCTGCGGCTGTATGGCCGCGGCTGAGAGCACTGTCGTCGAAAGAATGATTAATAATATAATTCTAATTGAAATACCCAAACCTCCTGTATGCCTTAGCTCTCCCCACAGTTTAGGCATATGATGTCGCGGCGTTGCGTTCATTGTTACTAATTGGCAGAACGCCTTATTGCGCAAGTCCGCTTCATTAACTTTATTTTCTCAATGTATTGCCTAGATCGAGGGAAGCTCAGGCTGTAAATTAATGAAATCTCTTTTTATATATAACTTGTCCTAAGATAAATTAAAAAAACAGGCCATCCGCTGCGGAAGGCTTCAGACCGTTAAGACGAAGTTATAATTCTTCACCGCCAGGACCCTGCCCAGGATCGTCTCCAGAGTGCGGCGCATCTTCTCGCTACGTCTAGGATTGGCGAAGATCTCGGGATGGTGGAAGAAGTAGACCAGAGAGGCCAGCAGAAACTCGGCTGTCTCGCGAGGATTCTGAACGCTGAAGCATCCTTCTTCAGCACCGAAGGCCACAACCTCAGCCAGCAGGGGAACCAGCCTGTCCACCGTCCGTCGCTCCATCTTCTCGTGCATCACGGCATTGCTCTCCTCATGAAGATAGTCCATGAGCTTGCGCCGAGCGACGTTGATTCCTATGATGCTGTTGACCATGAGATTGAGCTTGAATGCTGTGGCCAGATCCCGCTGCTGCATGATCTCTCTCACATTGCTCTCCAGCTCTGCGATGTTCTTCTCTATCACCGCCTCCAGAATATCCTCCTTGGAGGGAAAATAGTAGTAAAAGGTGCCGTGAGCCACCTGGACTTCCCGAACGATATCGCTGACTGCCGTCTGCTCGTAGCCCTTTTCCATGAAGAGACGCTCGGCAGCGTCAATGAGCTCCTGTCTTCGCTCCTCTGGGTCCTTGGTGATCCTTTCCTTTGTCTCCTTTTTCAAGATTTCCGGCCCCTAATCGACGAACTATCGGTCATGGATTCCCATATTTAACTTGATCTCTATAGATCGGGGCCTGAGCCTTGAAGGTTTTCAGGATCTCCAGGCTTTCCAGGATGCCAGCTTCGGTCTTCTGCTCCAGGGCCGCAGAAAGTCCCTTCTCTTCGATCATGTGCAGCACAGGCGCAAAGTCGATGCTGCCCCGGCCAAGGGGCAAATGATCATCATTGCCGCCGCAGTTGTCGTGCAGGTGTATATGCACCAGCTCGGGGCGGCCAAGAAAACTCTGCAGAGTGCTGCAGGTCTGGGCGTGGCCCACATCCAGCACCAGCCCCATGCCGTGCAGATCCAGGTCCGGTTTATGGAAGAAGAGCCAGTCGCTCTTGGGCATGTTCTCGACTGCTAAGCAAATGCCCAGCTCCTCCTGCAGGGCCCCAAGGTCCGCCAGCGACTGGTCCAGGGCCTGCAAGGCGTCTTGGGCGCAGAAGCTCCAGGCGGTGTAGCCGGGATGGATGACATAGAGCTCCGCTCCTGCGGAGGCGCTGGCCTCGATCGCCCGGCGGTGCAGCTTCACGGATGCCTCTCTGAACTCAGGGTAGATGCTGGCGATATTGATGTCGGCCACCAGCCCGTGCACGGTGAACTTCAAGGAGAAGGATGACAGAGCCTCCAGGTTCTCGGGGCGAAGCAGGCTGTGTCTGGCCTCGCAGAGGATCTCGGCGCGGTCGGAAAGCTGCGAGATGCGGGCCAGAGCCTCGGCCATCGGCAGATCCTGGTAGGCCCAGGTGGAGATTCCGAGCTTCATGGTCATTCTGCAGACTGCACCCCCGTTGGTAGACAGATAGTTGAGCGGCAGTATTTAAAGCAACCTCTCCATTTCGAATTGATCTCGGGACGAAAGAGGCTTGTATCTCCAGTCCTTTCTGAAAACTATGCGCACCTTCATCATCGTCGGCCACAAGGCCACTGTCTCGCCCAACTTCTCCCTGGAAGACATCCCCGGCACCTCGGGCCGCCTGGACATCCTCTGCCGCTGCATCAATGCCGCCTTCGTCCTCTCGCACGGCATCAGAAAAGACGTGAATGTTTACCTGGTGCTCCTGGGCGGGGAAGTGCCAAAGACGATCTGCCTCAAAGGTGAGACGCTCCGCCACCTCAATCCCGATGAGCGCACCACAGCGGCGCTGCTCAAGAAGGCCCTGGCCCTGGCAGCCACGCCTGAGTGGGCCGTGTCCACCTCCGGCATCTTTGTGCGCACAGGCGGGCTGGCAGAGGTGATTGCGGATCTAAAGGCTATGAAACTCATCTATATGAGAGAGGACGGCGCAGATATTGGCGGCATTGATAATAGTAGCCCTCCTGGCGATGCCGCCTTCATTCTGGGCGACCACCAGGGGATGACCTCAGATGAGGAAGCTTTGCTGGAGCAGGCCGGGGCGAGGGTCGTCTCCGTCGGCTCTGCAAGCTTGCACGCCGATCACTGCATAGTCCTAGTAAACTGGATGCTGGATACTGGGAGGATTGGGAGTTGCAATGACTTCGTCGATGGCAGCCGCGATTCAAATTGCATGAAATCCGAAGGGATGTGAGATAATCTCAGAACTCCACACCGAGATCCTCGTCAAGGGCGGATAGGGGCATCATTAGGCATGGTTCTCTCACAGTGTCTGCCAGGCCCCATTCGCATAGACTCTCATGGACGAACTGGACCTGGCAATATCGAGCACCCTGGGCAGGTCCCTATGGGCGCCCACCCACCATGGCTTAAATGGGTTCCTTGGCTTGAGATCTGCGGCAAAGGGGCTATAGGGAAGGGTCCAGTAGGGCCCAGAGTAATAATAGGGTTGGGCATAATTCCAGAAGGGGCCAGTATAGGCCGGCGATGGGCTGTAGATCAGAGGACTGTCATCGTAGTATGGATAATAATATGGAAAATGGTAATTTCCATAGCTGTAGATCGGACCAGCGCCCAGCCAGTCCGGCAGGGCAAAGGAGGATGCCTCCTCGGCGCCTGCAGAACAGATCCAACTGACTGCGATGAGAATGGCGATAATGGAGATAGCCTCGAGCTTGCGCCTGGCAATGGTCATCTTAATAGAAATGGAGCCCCAAAATAATATAAAACTTTCTCGCCCCGCAGCACAAGAGCGGTTCAGGCCTGGCTAATGCTTCAAGATCCTCATGGTGCAGCCGTCTTCCCCATGCTCTGCTTCCATAGTCATCCCCAGGTCCGAGAAGACTTTTCTCCAGTGGCTTTCGACGCAGGTCTTGCAGTGCTCCCTGGCGATCAGGCTGGCACCAATGCGAGCAAAGGA
>JAPKYD010000093.1 GCA_026394475.1 Methanothrix sp. | reverse complement strand
GCTGCTGCAAATCGCCTTGCTTGAACTGGATCAGCACCAGATAGGGCCTTTAAAAATGGTTCATAATTTGGGTTGTTATCCATGACTATATAGACGACGTTCTACATTATAAACTTGTGTATTTTATTTTCCGTCAATAACATAGTGAGTCGCTTATGAATTATGGGATAGTTCTTAGCATCATACGTCTGGCTGTATTATTAATTGAGTCCACTTTGGGGCAGACTGATAAAGCAATCCAGCCGAAATCCCAATTGTTACAGAGCTTGCCGACGCTGCCGGCAAAAAGTTGCTTGATGATGAGCTGCCCACTACAATCCAAGATCGTATCATCGTATTGGTGATCAATAATGGTACCCTCCCAAAATGCAGAGCTGATCTTACCCGCTGACAAAACTTTTCTTCCGCTGGCTCGCGCCTTTGTACGGGAACTCTCCTCTCTGGCCGGCCTCCCCTCCCAGGAGCGGCAGAATCTGGAGCTAGCCGTAGAGGAGGCTTGCGCCGAGACCCTTGATCAGGGCTCTGATTCCGGCGAGACGGGGACCTTCACGCTGAAAGGTGAGCTTGGTCGCAGCGCTCTAATTCTGGCCGTCCTTGACCAGGGTTTACCCTTCGACCCCTGCTCTGCGCCCAGCTACTGTCCTCCGCGGGACGGGGACGTGAACCGGGTCAGCACCTCCGGCCTGGGCCTGTACCTGATACGCCACGCCGCCGATCATGTGGAGTGGATCAATCATGGGCGGGGGGGAAAGGAGATGAGGCTGACCAAGAATCTGCCTCAAGCCGACATCACCGAGCACTTGGCGAAGGAGGAGCTGACTCCTTTCCGCGAGGACGAGCCCCCCGCTCCTCAACAAAGCTACACCATCCGGCCGCTCTTGGCAAAGGAGGCCATCATGGTCTCTCAGTGCATATACCGCGCCTACGGATATTCCTATCCGGACGACTACATGTACTACCCGGAGCGCATCGTTCATATGAATGACACAGGGGAGCTGACCTCGGTGGTAGCTCTGGATGAGGCGAGAAGGATAGTGGGCCACTGCGCTTTAGTCCGCCATGACCAGGGATCGGTGGCCGAGCTGGATCACGCCGTGGTTGCCCCGGCCAACCGCAAAGGAGGTCTATTGCAGCGCATGACTGCCCTCCTCGAGGAAGAGTCCTGCTTCAAGAGCCTGCATGGCATCTATGTCCAGGCGGTCACCAGCCACACCTTCAGCCAGCGCGTGATCGAAAACCTAGGCTATAGAGAATGCGCCCTCTTCCTGGGGCTATTGCCCCGCTCTATCCGTTTCAAGAAGATTAGAAGCGCTCCCCTATCCCAGCGGGAGAGCTGCGCAGTCTATTACAAGACGGTAGGGCCCCTCTCGGGATCCAAGGTCTATGCGCCGGATCGGCACCGCGAGATCTTGCGGCAGATCTACCAGCATCTGGGGATGCTCGCGGAGTTCCTGGAGCGTGGTGAGCCCGAAGGGCAGGGGGCGCTCAGGGTCTCTCACCATTCGTCTTTAGGCTTTGGTGAAATAAAGATCCTCCGGGTGGGACAAGAGAGCAGGACTGAGATCAAAAGAGGGCTATTAGACCTCCTGGAGATCGCCGGAGCAGAGGCAGTCTATCTGGACCTCCCACTTGCCCAGGCCGGAACCCCGGACCTATGCACAGCGGCCGAGGCCGAAGGTTTCTTATTCAGCGGCCTGGGCCCCCGCTTCGCCCCTGACGGGGATGTCCTTACCCTCCAGTATTTGAAAGAGGATCTGGATACCTCGCAGGTTCAAATGGCCTCTCCCTTCGGGCAGAAGTTGCTGGGCTACATTGCTCAAGAAAGGGTCCAATTATGAAAATATCAAGATTTATTTTATAACGTAATACCTCGCTTGCTTGCTGCGGGGTGCGCGTTTGACTTTAGCTAAAAATTATTTTGAGATTTCTTCACAATGGTCGGACATATGGGAACGACCAATTGCAAGGGCCAATGGTTTTATTATCAAAGAGGATGAGTGCAGAACTTGCCCAGTCTGGAGATGAAATGGCAAAATGCGCATAGCTGAGATCTTTTACTCCATCCAGGGCGAGGGCCCGGCCATGGGAAGGCCAGCCACCTTCGTTCGGCTTGCGGGCTGCAACCTGAGTTGTGAGGGATGCGACACATACCTGAAGCAATGGCAGGAGCTGTCCTTGCCTTCTGTGCTGGAGAGGATTGAAGGGAAAAGGGTGGTCGTAACCGGAGGCGAGCCGACGCTGCAGATCTCTGAGCTGTCGGAGTTGATCGCTTTATTCCATGAGGCCGGAAAGGAGGTTCACATCGAGACCAACGGCACCAATCCCATTCCCGAAGCGGTCCTGAGAAAGATCCATTATGCAGTGGTCAGCCCCAAGAGGGGATCGGATTTCCACCTGGCCTACTGGTCCGGGAAAGAGAACGTCCACTTCAAATTCGTGATCGGCAGATCTTCCTGGTGCTGGACTTCCAGGCTGTTGGAGGAGCAGGTTCCAAGCCTACCCAAGGAGAGGGTCTGGATAATGGCTTTTGGAGCCGATCCAGAGATGCGCGAAGCCAGGGAAGCCTGGGATCTTGCTTTGCGTTTGGGCGTCAACTATTCAGACCGGCTGCATATCCGGCTGAGGAGAAGATGACCCGTCGCACAAAATGAATTTCTGCGAACCCTTCTTGTCTTCTTCCTTCGGGCCAGGTCTTCAGGAAAGCACCTTCAGGCCGCTCTCCAGACATGCCCTGGCATCTTGAAGGATGTAAGCCCTGTGCTCCGGACTCTGCCCAAGCCTGGCCATTCTCAGCAGCCCCAGGCTCATGAAGAACGGCAGGGCTCGGGTTATCCCGTAGAACTCTGATTCGCTGCGGCTATAATGCCAGAGAAGATGGCCGATGTAGGGCTCTGCCATCCTCCCGTCTCTGCGGTGAACGGCAAAATAGTGCTTGAGCTCGGCAGCAACAATGCCCAGATCCTGCACGAAGTTGGCATGCTCCCTGGAGCTCTCGAAGTCCAGCAAATAGACTTTGCTGTGGGTGAACAGGTAGTTCATGGGATTGGCGTCACCATGCACCCTGCAGCCGAAGGGCTGGTTGATCCATGGGCTGTACCACCAATCTCCCAGAAGGCGATCATATTCTTGCCTGGTGGCGGGATCCAGCCTCAGCTGGTCCAGCACCTTGTGAAACCTTGCGAAATCCTTCTCTTTTCTATAATCTGATCTCGTCTGATCGTGGAGCTTCCTTTGGGCATTGGCTATGGCCGTGAGTCTGTCGTACAGCCCATCATCCTCTTTCATGCATTTGTAAAGGGATCTTCCGTTCACATGTTCCGTCAGCAGGGCGCAGTGAAAGTCCTTCCTGACGGCTAACGGTCTGGGGATATTGATGATCGGCTCGATCCTCTTGAGGATGTCGAATTCCTTCTCCATGGACCTAACAGAATTGTAATTCCTCTTCCAACCTGTGGGTTCGGCATAGAACTTGGCCACCACGCTGAACTCCTCATGAGGGAACTCGTATCGACAGACGGTATGTGATGAGGGTATGATCTTATAGACATGGACCTTACAGTTCCGATCCGCTATCCTCTCTCCCAAGACCTCCACGAGCCAGTCCCGGAAGGCATTTCCAGGGCCTAAAGTGTCCACTCTCTTCTCTTTTGCCATGGCTGCAACCTGCACGACTTCCAGCTTTCCAAGAATGGAAATTCCCGGAAGGCTAAGTTATATCTTTCGCAATGTATATGAACCATACCAGCAGCATCACAGAAAGAAAGGGATGAGATGGTCTATCAGATTTTAACTTCGCTTGAGAATTACAAGGGTGACATCCGCCTGCGCAGGTTGGTCCTTGGAGAATTCCGTCAGCTCTTTCTCCACCTCTTTTTGAATCTCTGCAGCTGACTGGGTCCGGTGGCCGATGATCAGATTTATAAGCCGTTCTATTCCAAACTGCTTTTTATAACTGTTTTCTATCTCGATCACGCCATTCGAATACATGACCATTACGTCGCCGGGCTGAATAGGTATGCGCTCCTTTGGCAGTTCGATCTTGTCCAGCATGCCCAAGGCTATTCCGCCTCCCCCCAGAGTATCAACCATCCCGCCAGAATCCACGATGAAAGGCGGATTGAAGCCTGCGTTCACATATTCCAAGGTTTGGTTCACAGGATCAAGGAGCGCATAGAAACAGGCCAGATTCATCCCTTGAGCATGCTGATTTATCTGGGAGTTCAGCTCGAAGATGGCTCTCGATGGATCTGATTTATCGGGCATGGCCTGAATGAGCGTTCGCGACATTATAGCGAGCAAGGCTGCCTGGATGCCATCTCCGCCAACACCAGCCATAACCAGGGCGATTCTGCCGTCTGCTTCCACTATGTCATACAGGTCAAAGCCATTCTTCTCAGAGGGCAGATAGAGCGCGAGGATTTCATATCCTTCTTTTTCCGGTATGGCTATAGGCACCAGCTTGCGCTTGATGCTCCTCAAGAAGGCGCTCTCCTTCCCAGAGCCGCCGCGCAGAACAGCCTCTTTTTCCAGCCTAACAGCGTAATTCTTGAGGCTCTGGGCCATATTATTGAAGGCCGTTCCCAGAGGGGCCAGTTCTCCTGTGGATTTGACCTCTACCTCAAACTCCCCGCGAGAGATCTTCTCCAGCGCACTCGTCAAAGAGCCCATCTCCCTGCCAATCCTGCGGCTCAACAAATACCCTGAAGCCAGAACGAGAGAGGCAGTCAGCACGAGGATGAGCAGGGCATATTCTTGTGTCCTCCTGTAGGCGTCGTTCAATCCTTGAGTTGCACTCTTTGCGACATTTTTGATTCCGGAGTCGATGAATCTCGCTGGAAGGCTCATCTCTTCAGCCGGATAGGCTATGCCCAGGCTCCAGCCCAGGGTGGTTATAGGCGAAAAAGCCACATAGCCATCCGCATCTGCAAGGCCGATTACAATGGATCCGGAGTCGCCCTTGAGCATACCTTTTGCCAGCCGTCTCACATCGGAGCTGCCTGCTTCGGAGAGGTTATCCGACTCGAAGAGACTCTTCAGGGCATCTCCAGGCTTGGCTCCGGGCCGGGATACTACTCTGCCCGTTCCATCTATGAGGAAGGGATATCCCCTGCCCTTCATGGAGGACAGGTCTTTATAAATCGATTCCAGAGAGACATCCATTCCCGCTATGCCTGTGAACTCACTGCCTCGATAGATCGGAGTGGTGATGGTAATAGCTGGCTGGCTATTGCCATTCACATAGGGCCCGGTCCATATGGTCTTCTTCTGGCCCTTTGCCGCCGCATAATAGGGCATATCCTTGTAACCGAAAGGAGCTGTATTGCGAGCGGTTTCGTTGCCGTAGGGCCAGGTCAACAGCACTCCATCTTCGGTGCCAATATAGGAGAGCGATAACGACGGCTCTGCCTGCAGGAGGTTTTGCATTATCCTTGCGGGTGCGCATAGAGATCTTATGGTAGCCGATCTCTTCTCGGAAGTGGTCTGGTTTAGGCCCAGGGGTGCAACCCATATTCCGGGAGGCGAGGTACAGCTCTCATTATCGAGGTTCATTCCTGCATAGCCGG
>JAPKYD010000129.1 GCA_026394475.1 Methanothrix sp. | reverse complement strand
TTCATAGAATTTCTTTGCGCCCTGCAGATCGCCCAAATCCTGCAGGACACTGCCGAGGTTGATGGCATGAATGGCTACCTGGGGATGCTCTGGCCCGTAGATATTCTCGTCGATGGCCAGGGCCCTTTCATAGAATTTCTTTGCGCCCTGCAGATCACCCAAGTCTCGCAGGACTCCGCCGAGGTTGTTGACATCGATGGCTACGTCGGGATGCTCCGGCCCGTAGACCTTCTCGTCGATGGCCAGGGCCCTTTCGAAGAATTTCTTTGCACCCTGCAGATCACCCAAATCCTGCAGGACTCTGCCGAGGTTGTTGACCCTAATGGCTACTTTGGGATGCTTTGGCCCGTAGACCTTCTCGCCGATGGCCAGGGCCCTTTCGAAGAATTTCTTTGCGCCCTGCAGATCACCCAAGTCTCGCAGGACTCCGCCGAGGTTGTTGACATCGATGGCTACGTTAGGATGCTCCAGACCGTAGACCTTTTCGTCGATGGCCAGGGCCCTTTCATAGAATTTCTTTGCGCCCTGCAGATCGCCCAAATCCTGCAGGACACTGCCGAGGTTGATGGCATGAATGGCTACCTGGGGATGCTCTGGCCCGTAAACCTTCTCGGCTATCTCCAGAGCCGCCCGCAGATTTTCTTTCGCTTCCTGGAATTCAGCAACTTTTATTAAGTATCGACCGGTGCTGTCTAGAAGTTGGGCCGTCTCTTCCAGAGCTGCATCTGCCTCTCTCGCGTGCTTGACAGTTACATTGGCGTGAGGTAGCCAAAGATTACAGATCGGCCAAGCCTTGACATCGTCAGTATCTTTTGGGAACAGCCTGTTGACGGCTTTTACAGCCGCTCCCGCCCACACCTTTTTTGGCTCCCCTTCCAATTTATCGAGAGTTACCGATTGCACCAAGCGATGGATGGAAATGATTTCATCTGTTGCATCTATCAGCGAGAAGCGCCGCAGTGCTCCTACCGTATCATTGAACTTCATTGACCCTTTCAAAGCAGAACTTAGGGGCTCTGGCACGTCATCGGCACAAGTTTGCAATTGCGATCTTGGTATTTTGTTTGGAGCAAAGAAGGCAAGCCATCGGAGCAGATCCCCCGACTCGGGGATTATCCTTTGCGCTTCCTGGAAGGAGATATCCCATGTTGTTTCCACCGAGTCCGGATAAGAAGCGGGCTTTCCTCGCGCCAGAAGGTTGGTCTTCTCCTCCGGAAAAAGACTAAGGTAATCGTCAAAGGATATCGCAGTCTCCTCCATGTAGGCACCTGCTTGCTCCAGTGCTAGGGGCAGGTCACCCAACGCCTCTGCTAGCTTCCCTGCTCTACCTGCATCACTGTGTCCAGTTCTCTTCAGCAAGAATTGAATCGACTCGTTCCGGATAAACACCTCAACGGGAATGACTTGGGCCAGGCTGCTCCAGTTGGGATTGCGGGAGGTGATGATCACATTTCCTTTTCCCGAGTTTGGCAGGTAGGGCTCGATCTGCTCAGGTCCTAGGGCATTGTCAAAGATGATCAGCCAGCTGGAATTATTCTCAAGCCAGTGCTTTACGGCGGCTACAGTGGCGGATAGGTCAGATGAAATCTTCTCTGGCAAATCCAATTCTGTCGCTAAGCTGGCATAATTTGCTCTTAGGGTGGCAGGCTCTTCCGAGGGCAACCACCAGATGAACTGGTAATCGTTCCTATGGCGGTGGCCATATTCCAGCGCGATCTGACTCTTCCCCTTTCCGCCCAGCCCGCTAAGAACTTGCTTCCAGGCGGATGTCTGCCCTGATGTTAAGGCCGTCCTCAGCCCCTGCAAAAGATCGTCTCGACCAGTGAAGTTGGGATTTCTCTGCGGCAGATGAATAGAAAATGCGCATTCTGTGAAGGATTTTTCTTGAGATGTCGGAATTGGGAGAGTGGCTGTTTCTTTGACTTCAGTGCCTTTCCACTTCTTTTTCAGATAATCATAGAGATCTTCACCCGATCTTTCCGCCATCTTTTTGACTACTATAAACACTGCTGCAATTATTATTAAAACAATAAGTATCCAGATGGGATACTGCAGTACAGGATATTCTTTCTGAAGGATTTCTATAGCTTGTGATGAATTCATCTCTATCCTTTTGGGCTTATCAGAGCAGATGTCTTTTAAGAAATATAACTAACGCCCTTTGGGCAACTTCTAAAACTTGTCAGAAAACGCACGAAAATTGAGAAAAGAGTTTCAAGTTTATCTAGGATGACTAATATAAAAATATTATTAAAAATTAATTGAATTCCTCGAGGCTTTAGTTAGCATAGCAGATTCTGATTCGCATCAGATCATTTCACACTATCTTCTTCCCCGCGCTCGGTCCCCACATGGCGTTGTAGATCTCGTCCACCTTTACCATGACGCAGGTCTTGGCAGGCAGCTTTTCGTTGATGCCGTGCACCCACTTTCTCATCTGCTCGAAGTTCTCTCCCTCTGTGCAGAGGGTGACCGATCCCTTGATCTGGTAGGACTTCTTGGTCTCGCCGTTGTAGCAGAGGATGGCGATCTTGGGGTTCTCCATCAGGTTCTGGGCGGTCTTGTAGAAGAAGTTGTCCGCGATCATGATGTTCTCGTCGTCCAGGATCTTGAAAGCTCCCACAAAGATCACATTGGGAACTCCCGACTTGCTGGCGGTGGCTATTGGAACGGGCTTTTGCTTGGCCAGGGTCTCCCTCACTTCTGGTGGCATCTTCACCATTTAAATCACCTTGATACTGATAGAGGTCAAGCCTGCAATAAATACTTACGCGTTAAAAAAGTGTATCAGGTCACTGCATTGCCCCAGCAGATCAAAGCTGCTGGGGGATCTGTTGGCTTACTCAGCCTTCTCTCGGCAGGCTTTGATGAAGTTGGAGGGAAATCCACGGTAAGATGCACTGTGGATGTGCGAGTAGCTGGCCACCATGCTCCCCTCGCAAACGCCATCCCAGCCGTCCTTGATGCCCGTGCCGCGCTCCAAGCGGATGGCATAATCCGCCTTTTCATCCATTATCAGTTCGGAGTGGTGGAACTCGTGGCCCATGATGGGCGCGCCCGCGGGCCCCAGTGCGCAGTCGCGCGTGAGCGCACCGTGCACGTAGCTCACCACCCGGATGTTTCCGCGTCTCGCCTTCCCCGGGACCAGGCCCACCATCTCTCTTCTTTCTCCGTCCCACTCGATCTCCCTGGTCAAGTACATCAGGCCCCCGCACTCAGCGTAAATGGGCAGGTCCCTCTCGTGCGCCCTTTCCAGCGACGCTCGCATGCTTTGATTCTCGGAAAGCTCGCGGGCATAAATCTCCGGGTAGCCTCCGCCGATGTAAATCCCGTCCACCGCGGGCAATGCGGAGTCATGCACCGGGCTGAAGGGAACAACCTTCGCCCCGGAAAGCTCCATCAGCTCCAGATTGTCCCGGTAGTAAAAGTTGAAGGCCTCATCCATGGCCACGCCGATCTTCACGCCCTTTCCCTCGTCGCTCTGGCGGTAGAGATCGGGCCAAACCTCCGGTAGCGGCCCGGCTTCGCCCGCCAGCTCCAGGATGCGATCCAGATCCAGGCCCTCCTCCACGATCTCGCGGATCTTATCCAGCCGCTCCTCGAATCCATCATGCCTGGTCTTGCCCTCCAGAACCGGAACCAGGCCCAGGTGGCGCATGGCCAGGTGCATGGAGTCGTTGCGACCTATCACGCCCACCACCTCCACGCCCGCGTAGCGCTCGATCTCCTTTCTGGCTTTTTCAGCGTGCCTCTCGCTCCCCACCTTGTTCAGGATGACGCCTTTGATCTCTACGCCTGGATCGAAGTCCATGTAGCCCTTGACCAGAGCCGCAGCGCTGCGCGTGATGCTTCTCGCGTCCACGACGAAAATAACCGGCGTTTGCAGCATCTTGGCAATCTGCGCCGTGCTGCCCAGGTCGCCCTCGTAGCCTTCGTAAAGGCCGCGCACTCCTTCGATCACTGAGATGTCCGCGCCTTGAGCGGCATGGGCGTAGATCTCCGCGACCGCTGATGGCGGCATGAGGTAGCCGTCAAGGTTGCGGCAGTGCCTGCCCGTGATCCAGGTGTGGTAGCTGGGATCGATGTAGTCCATGGCCACCTTGAAAGGCTGGACTTTTAGGCTGCGCCTCTGCAGCGCAAAGAGCAGTCCCGCTACTATGGTGGTCTTGCCGCTGGAGCTTCGATCTCCGGCCAGGAGGATTCTGGGGCAGTCGGCCTTCATGCTCTGGAGAGCTCCATCAGCTTCTCATCACTCAGGGGTTCCGGAATCGTTGGCGCTACTTCCGACATGATCTCCCTGGCCAGGGCGCGGTAAATGTCGGCTATCTTCGAGTCGGGCGCGCCCTCGATGACCGTCACTGCCCGCCGCTCGCACTGCTGCACGATGGGGTCATTGGGTATGAAGGCCACCAGGCGGCTCTTCAGCTCCCGGGCAAAGCTCTCCACAATCTCCCTTTCCCCAGCGGCCTCCCGGGAGTTGCAGATGACCCCCGCCAGAGGCGTGTTCAAACGGCGCAGCCCTTTGCAGATGTTGTTTCCTGCATAAAGCGGCATGTACTCTCCGGAGGTGATGATGTAGGCCTGGCTCACCAGGCCCTTGCGGATGGGCGCCGAGAACCCACCGCAAACGATATCTCCAGGCACATCGTAGAGCACGAGGTCCACCTCCTCCATGGCCCTGGAGACCTTGCGCAGGAAATCGATGGCCACGATTATCCCTCGACCGGCGCAGCCCACTCCCGGCTCTGGGCCCCCGACTTCAATGCACTTCACGCCCTTATATCCCTGGAAGACCACATCCGGCTCCTTGATATCTCCTCCTGCCTGGATGAGGTCCATCATGGTGGGAATCCGTCTTCCCACCAGGGTTATGCTTGAATCGCTCTTCGGGTCGCAGCCCACCATCAGCACCTTATGGCCCTCTTCGGCGCAGGCGGCGGCGATGTTCGAGGCCGTGCACGACTTGCCGATACCACCTTTGCCGTATATCGCAATGTGTTTAATGGATGACATCTAACTCCGATCCGCCTGTGGTCTGCCATAGGATATACAGCTTACCCAGGAATGAGTCAAAAGAGGTGCATGAAGATCAGGACGATCTGGTTCGTTGCCGGGCTGGCTTTGCTCCTCGTGCTTTTTCTCGATGCCTGCGCCCAGGAGCCGGTTGAGACAGCCTTTGTGCGAGGTCATTTCAGTGATGGCGACGGGATTTGGCGAGCGGATGACTTTGGCTGGTTCTACTACGACCTGGATAAGGGTCAGGGCGGGGAGCAGCTCCGCATAGATGTGGAAGGAAGGACGGCAGAAAAAGGCCATGTCGTCTACTCCACCCAGGCCTGGTCCAGGCAGTTCGAGTACGAGCCCTGGGGAAGCTTTCGGACAGTGGCCTTCCTGGGCAAGCCCTATCTGGCCGGCTATCCGGAGAGCTCAATCACCGATGAGGTCAGCGTCCTTGGCAAAGGAGAGCTGAGAAAGGTGCTCCTGGATGGAAAAGATACTCATATTCTGACCAACAACTCCGCATTGCCTCTTTTGGACGGTTATGTCCTGGCGGCAGCGGGGATCTCCGAGAAGAACGATGTGGTGAACTTCGTTCTTCTTAAGAATGGAAAACCAGTGGACACTGCTGTGGTGAGCATCGGAGGCACTTATGTCTACAAAATCGATGACGTGCCAGTTCTTCTGGTTCATCTGGCCAATGCCATGCGGGGCGGAGACTTCGGATTCGCCGAGGTGGATGGGATCTTTCAGGTCAGCGATGAGCCGGATGTCAAGCTCTTTGAGGGCGGCAGGCTGGGCAATATGGAGCTCACGGACCTGTCCGAGAAGGGCCTCGAGTTCCAGAATGATAAGGCCCTCACCTTCACCAGAAATGCCGTGATTCCTCTGACCGGAGATATGGTAATAGTAGTGATTGACAATCCCAAGCTTTTCTATTACCCTGAAGGCGCACTCTTCGATTTCGGTGTTCATGAGATACGAGGTCCCGCCTTTAACGCCACCTCCTTCCTCCCGGTGCTGCTGGGAGAATACAGGTCTTCCGCCATTGCCAGATGGAACGCCGAGAACTACAGCGGATTTTACTTTGATCCTGAGAATGGGCTCGGTGCTGAGACCCTGGTCCTTTATAAAGTTCAGGGTAGAACCGTGCAGCCTCCCTCCAAGCCCAGAGTGGATGAGGCTAATAAGACGGCGATACAAGAGGGATTCCAGTACACCTCATTTGTGCAGCCCAAGCAATTCGAATTCAAGCCCTGGGGAGATTATTTCGTCATGAGCTTCCTCGGAACCCAATGGTTCGCAGGATATGATTCCAGCCTGGAAGGGCGAAGGGCAACCCAAAGCCTTCTGGAGGATGATTACCTGGGCATGGTGCTCATGGATCGAGAGATGCGAGGCATAGTCCTGGCTGGCAATTACACTCTGGCGGAAGGCTACGAGATGCGCATCAGGGACGTGGAAAACGACAGCATCTTCATCCAGCTTCTGAAAGATGGAGATCAGGTGGACAGCTCTGTAGTCAAATCCAACTCCACCTACGTTTTCAAGAAAAATCTGGGCGACGTCGAGGACATGCCCATAATAATGGTGCATGTCAGCAATGTCTTCAATAATGGGACGCAGCGCTTTGCAACCATAGACGGCATCTTCCAGATCTCGGATCAGTATGTTCTGCCTGTTGAGCCGGGGCTGGGCATGGGAGAGATGGAGATCGTGTCCGTCCAGCCCAATGTGATAGTCATGGTCAACCACGATTCTGTCAACCTCAATCGTGACTCTACCGTCGCCCTTGGGCCGGGGATGAGTATCCGGGTAGCAGATAACGATACCCTTCGTTACTATCCATACATCAACCAGTATGTCGTTCCCAGACCCCAGCCCCCCCTAATCCATACTCCCAGCAATGCAACATCCTCTGCCGGGGCAAACTTCTCCATGGTCGTGCGGGCCGCGGAGATTCGCCTTGTCACTGCGGATATCCTCGACTCCAGCAACAGGACCGTCTCCTCCAGAGACATCACAGGCTTGGGTCAGGGCTCCGGGGAACTCTGGAGCTTCTCCTGGAGATGGAATGCCACAACCTTGCAGCTGGGCGACGACAAGAGCCCCGTCCTGGATGCGGGCAATGGCCCGGTGCCCGGGCAGCTCTACCTCAGCCCATCTCTATCTCCTGTCCAGGTGGGCGTCAAATTTGACCCAGCGGGAAGAATCGCCAGCATAGTAAAAGGCAAGAACTACTACTACGTCTCGCGCAGCGAATACGGAAATCTCAACGCCGCTATGGACTATGACACCATGCTCGCCAACGAAACCGCCCGCAGGCAGTTCATCAGAATAGAGCTTGGAAAGAGCGTTCTCCGGTTCTTCGATATCATTGACGGAAGACTTGTCTTGGGCAGCTCCAATCACACCCTGGAGGGAACACTGGAGGCTCTGGAGCCTCATGCATTGGGCGTAGCGGCCCGGCCCGACAGGTACGAGCTGAGAGTAAGAGTGGAGAACGCAGTCGATGCCATTCAGGTATTTGGCGAGTTCTTCAACGTGACTCCTCCGGAAGTGCGCGGCGTATCCCTGGGCTCGGCAGAGGTCGCCGCCAAAGATACTGTCTCCATTCCCCTGGAAGTTCCTCTATCCGGCGGCGAAAAGAGGATAGTCATCTCCTATGATGCCTCGGTGGTCAAGGCCCAGGGCGTTTCAGGAGCGTGCAATTCCTCCTGGCAGAATGATGCGAAGGCGGGAAGGATAAGCGTGGTGCTGCCGGCCGGCTGTGGCGCTGCCAACCTCACCTTCTTGGCCAGCAAAGCGAACGCCACTGCTGATCTGAAGGTGATTAATGTGAGCGGCTTTTCTCCTGAGACGGTCGCCAACGGCACCATCACCGTACTGCCCGGTGAGGGGGCCACCAGGAAGAGCGGCACGGCTGGCTTCCTGGCCGCCCTCACGGCTCTTGCTCTTGGAGCCTTCGCCAGGCGCAGGATCTAGGGCCCATCTATTTTTATGATCTGAGATTCGTGATTTATTTATTCCATGGGGCGTTAATCAGTCCGCTATGAAGACCTCGTCCATAACTCTGATTCTCTTCCTGCTTCTGGCAGGAGCTTCTGCCGCGTTTGCCCAATACGACCCGGGATCGGCTGCAGGAATTACCTGCTGGCAGTGCCCCGTTTGCGGATATACAGTCAGCCTTACCCCCTATCAGTTGGCCAGCGTCAACCCCTACACGCCCTGTCCTGTCTGCTACTCGGCCTATGCCTTCAATTTCGTGCAGGTGCCCTGCCAGATGGCCACAGGATATGAAGAGAGAGACGGCACCGCAAACAACTCTGCAACGACATCAAGCAGCTTAGTTCCTGTCGTTCCTGTGCCGAACACAGGCTCCGATTCCAGCTATATGCCAGTCAAAGGCAAGATCCTGATGGTTCTGCCTCCTCAGCAGTACCGGGAGGAGGAGCTGAATGTGCCTCGCGATTACTTCCAGAGCAAAGGCTACTCTGTCGTCCTGGCCTCCAAAGGAGTGAAGACGGCCACAGGAATGAACGGCGAGAGCGTCTCGGTAGACCTGGATCTGAAGGACGTCACTCTGTCGGAATACGCTGCGGTGGTCTTTGTGGGTGGAGAGGGAATCTACGATCAGAAGCTGAACGAAGATCCTGATCATCAGGCCCTGGCAAAGGCCGCGGCAGCACAAGAGAAGCTCATCGGAGCCATCTGCCTTGGCCCCTGGATCCTGGCCGATGCCGGCCTTCTAAACGGCAAGAGGGCCACGGCATCTGAAACGGATCACATCAAGGCCAAAGGCGCGATCGTCTCGAATGAGGCCGTGGTTCGTGATGGAAATATCATCACTGGAAACGGTCCCACCGCTTCCTTGGAGTTCGCCAAAGCTATTGTTGCGGCCCTGGAGGAATCAGGCAGCAGCAGCGATGAACAGGGCATATCTCGGAAAGAAGCGGGCTTGGCCCTGACCGTTCCTCTTGGCCCCAGACCGCAGGCGATAAGCACGGAAAGCGCCTCCAAGTGGAGGTGCACTGTTTGCGGCTACATCTATGATCCGGCAGAGCACGGCGGAGTTCCCTTCGAGCAGCTGCCCTCGACCTGGAAGTGCCCCTGCGGCGCACCCAAGAGCAAGTTCGTCAAGATCTGACTCCTGCCTTTTTTTGGAGTCGTATGCCTTATTCATCGCGAATGGCCCTCTTCACAGCTCTTCCCAATGCTGTGCAAAGGGCCTCGACCTTGCTCCGGTCGCTGCCGCCTTCCGCGCGGGCATGAAGAGTGAACTTTCCGCTGTAGGCCATAGAGCGCAGGAAGTGGCCGAAGTTCTGCAGGCTCATGCCGCCCTCTTCCCTGCCCCAAAACTCGAAATCCTCCCGGTAGCCGGCCCTGCCGAAGCGCACCGCCACCATGGCCAGGCATTCTTCCAAAGGAACGACTGCGCTCCCCTTGCCGCTTTTTATGTTCGGGCGTAAAGATGAGCCCAAAGTGATTCCTGTGTGCTCGGTGGTGTGGTGGTCTCCTGTCTCCAGGTCGCCCCTGGCCTTGACGGCCAGATCGAAGTTTGCTCCCGCGGCAAAAGCGGACAGCATCTCATCCAGAAGCTCAATTCCCGTCTCAACCTCGATCGTGCCCAAACCATCCGTCTCCAGGGAAACCTCTATGCTGGTCTCTTTTGTCTCTCTCTTCCATGACGACTTCATGAGCTATGCTGCTTTTTCGACATTTTAAGCGAATCGATCCAGGGCGAACGGCCTCCGAAGAGCTTATCTACCTTCATCCCAACCCTGCAATTTCAAAGATCACGCTTCAAAGGTTATCGCCATGATTTCGAGAGAGGCCATCCTGGAGATTTTGAAAGGTTACGACAAAGACCATCTCACTATCGCCACCATCTGCTCCCACAGCAGCCTGCAGATATTTCACGGTGCGCGCCAGGAGGGCTTCAAAACCATAGGAATCTGCATCGGCCAGCCGCCCCGGTTCTACGATGCCTTTCCCCTGGCCAAGCCGGATAAGTTCGTCTGCGTGGAGAGCTATAAGGCTCTGTTGGACTACAGCCAGGACCTGGTGAATGAGAACGCCATCATCATCCCCCACGGATCGCTGGTGGAGTATCTGGGAATAGAGAAGTTTGAGTCGCTGGCCGTGCCCACCTTCGGCAACCGCCGCGTCCTGGCCTGGGAGAGCGACCGGGAGATGGAACGGGAATGGCTGCTCAAGGCGGGGGTCAATGTACCCATGCGCTTTGAAAAGGCTGAGGATATCGACCGGCCGGTCATAGTCAAATACCACGGCGCGAAAGGAGGCAGGGGATTCTTCATCGCCAAGAACAAAGATGAGCTTCAATCAAAGATGAGACTTCAGCAGAAGTACACCATCCAGGAGTTCATCCTCGGCACCCGATACTACATTCATTTCTTCTACTCGCCTATAAAATCCGAGGGATACCGCGTGAGCAAGGGATCGTTGGAGATGCTGGGCATCGACCGGCGCGTGGAGTCGAATGCCGACGAGATCTTCCGCATTGGGAGCATGAACGAGCTGGCTGAGGCCGGCATCTATCCGAGCTTCGTGGTCACAGGCAACCTGCCCCTGGTGCTTCGCGAGTCGCTCCTTCCCAGGGCCTTCGAGCTGGGCGAGCGCGTGGTCGAGACCTCCCTGGAGCTTTTCGGGGGCATGATCGGCGCCTTCAGCCTGGAGACCATCGTCACCGACGACCTGGAGTTCAAGGTCTTCGAGATCTCGGCGCGCATCGTGGCGGGCACCAACCTCTACGTCAGCGGCTCGCCCTACTCCGATCTTGTCGAGCGCAATCTCTCCAATGGCAGGCGCATCGCCCAGGAGATCGGGCTGGCAAAGGAGATGAACCTGCTGCCAGAGATCGTAACCTGAAAAGATGACCTAGAAAGGCTTATCTCTCGGAGGTCTCACCCTAAACTTCATGTCAGGCCTGATGATCGAGACTTTCCGCGAGGCCACGCTCCTGCAGTGCGGCTTCCTGGAGAAGCTGCTGGATCTGGATATAGCGGATGTGGCAGCCTTCTCCGAATCCATGGAGCAGTTCCTCGCCCCTTCTCCGGAGAACAAGTTCGTTTACGGGCTGGCTGCTGGCAGAAGCGCACTTGCGCTCTACAGCTTCCTGCAGCTCATCCAGAACCACTTTGACAACGTCTTTCCCTTCACCCTGGAAGATCCTGTGCAAAGACACTACCGCAAGGGGAAGAACCTCGGCATTGCCATCTCCGGCTCGGGAGAGACGCCGGCGGTGAACAAGTACATCAAGGACACGATCGCTCATGGGGGCGAGATCAAGCTCATCACCGCCAACGAGAATGGAACGGCCTTTCGGCTGGTTAGCGATTACGAGATGGGGTTCGCCCTGGTGATCAAGGCCAGGACAAAGCATGCCACAGACAAGGATATGAGGTCCAGGCTCTCTCCCCTGGGGACGGAGTTCGAGCTGGAGGTTCTCGCTTTCTTAAACGCTCTCTTCAAGGACATCCAGTCCAGGCTCAAGGGGATCTGCGAGGTCTCTTGCCCTGAGTATCAATCAACGATCAAAGACTTTGAGGAGAATGCCAGGCTCATAGCAAAGATGGGCTCGGAGCATCTAGAGCACTGGCTGGGCAGGCTCCTGCCACGCAGCGGCCGCTACATGATTGGGGGCGTAGGCCGCTCCGGGCTCGTGGCCCGCGCCTTTGAGATGAGGTTTACCCACTTGAACAAGATCAGCTACTGGGAACGGGACTTCAACGCCCCCAGCTACCAGATCGGCGACGTTTACATCCCCATCAGCGGCATCGGCAATACCTACGAGGCGCTGCAAGGAGCGACGATGGCCCTATCCAAGGGGGCGGATGTGATGCCGATAACTGCCAATCGATCATCCAAGCTCGTCTCCCTCATGAGGCGACACGGTAGAACGGAGGACATAGTCTTCATTCCTGTAAAGCCGGAGTATGCGGGCATCTTCAGCGGAGATACCAGTACCACCACCTGGCTGATGTCCGACTACACCAAGTTCCGCTATCCCATATTCGAGATCAATGCCTCCATATTCACCAATTCCGTGGTGGCCGTGGGTGCGGAGTTCCTGGGAATTGTGGAGGCGGGGATGAGAAGGATGCACGTATGACCAGGATAATCGCCCTATCCGACACTCATCTGAAGGACGAAGAACTGCCTTTGGCCGTGGCCAGGCTGGCCAGGGGCGCGGACATCATACTGCACGCGGGGGATTTCGTCTCCGTCCAGGCTCACACTGCTCTGGCTGACTTGGGAAGGCTGGAGGCAGTCAGGGGTAATGCCGATCATGCCGAGCTGAAGAGGCTCTTGCCGGAGCGAAGAGTCATCGAGGTCGAGGGCATCAGGATCGGCCTGGTGCACATGGCGTCTCACGGCTCGAGCCTGGTGGGTGCAAAGATGATGGCTCGGGAGATGAATGTACAGGTGCTGGTCTTCGGGCATATCCACCGGCCTATCGTCGAGAGGGGCGAGAGACTGCTTATCTGCCCCGGAAGCTCTACCTTGCCCAGAATGTCTGCTCCCTCCGTGGCTGAGCTGGAAATCGAAGGTGCAAGTATTAGTGGTAGTATTA
Source organism: Methanothrix sp. (assembly GCA_026394475.1). Lineage (GTDB taxonomy): Archaea > Halobacteriota > Methanosarcinia > Methanotrichales > Methanotrichaceae > Methanothrix. The sequence continues at coordinate 35,931 of JAPKYD010000129.1, read as the reverse complement.
TCCCCCTGGGAAGTCCTGTATGCAACTACCTTAAGTTTGCGCAGTCTCTGGCAAAGAAGTTTGAAGAAAAAAATTAAGAACCTTTCAGCTTTTCATTGGCGGGAATTCTTTGGGGTTTACCACGAACCAGATATTATTAATCCCTTGGCCGTAGACGTCTCCAGGCTCCGTATCTTTGGAGTAGAAATAAAGCGGCCATCCCATATAGGCGGTCTGCTCTTTTCCATCGGTTCTCATCACTGTAGTAAAGTCGGAAGCGTTGAGGCCCTCCGGTACAGTGACGTTCTCTTCATAAAACGACGGCCAGATCCCGGCGCATTTTCCATAACAGGTGCTTGTGCCATTTCCAGGAGCGTCATGCATAAAGTAATAGAGCGCAAAGCCGGTATCGTTGACCAGATAGGAACCCAGGGTTTTGTTTGTGGCCACATCTACCGTATATCCACCCATCTCTTCTGCGGCAATGGCTGCTGTTGCCAGCAGCGAAAAAGCCAGCACTAAGAAGCCTATTCTATGTTTCGAAGGCAAGAGATCACCCCGATGATATAGACCCTGAAGACTTTTAAGGGTTTCGTCTTCCTCACTCTATTTGTATATACCGACGCTTGCCGTGGGTGCGCTGGCGCAAAGCAGCCCATTATGATCAGGTTCGATGAACATACTTGAACTTTCTCTCCCTCAAAATCGCTGCCAAACCACCCAGAGCTGTGAGCCCGAAGCCTATGGCCAGAACCTGCAAAGAGAGCTGCAGCAGCATGAAAATGTTGAAGACGATGCCCAAGGCCTCAACTACGGTGAATACTATGGCCACCCAGGCGGACTGCTTTATGCCGATGAAGACGACAGCGGAGAGAAGGGGCACCAGGACCAGAGCCGAAGGCACCTGTGGCGCGCCGAAAAGGGCGTAAAAGTAGCCCGCAAAGCCCAGGGCTACGGTGCCGCTCCGATCACACCGCTGAAGCTGATCAGCCAGCCTATGACGAAGGCCAGGAACCGGCCGAAGGCCTGGGCGGTGTACTCGTACTCTGCACTGGCTCTGGGAAACATGGAGGATAGCTCGGCATAGCTGAAGCCCGTGAAGAGAGCAACCAGCGCCGATAATGCGAAAGCCATCCAGACGGCATTTCCCGCCAATCCTGCTGCTTCACCCAGTAGGGCGTAGATGCCGGCGCCTAAGATGATGCCAATGCCGGATAATGTGATCGCAAAAAGACCCAAGGCGCGCTTGAGTTCAACCTTCCCTTTCACAAATTAGGTGATTGTAAAAGATCTGCCCCTTTATAAAGGGGTTGGATCATATGGATCTCATGGAGTCGCACCAGTTAGTCAGCCTATGTCGTAGTGAATCTGACGCGTTTCAATATCTATTCCAAAAGAAAAAAGAACTGAAAGAAAATTCTTGTCCTCATTGCAGGGGACGAGAATTCTATTTCATGGGCTCGGGAAGGATCAGGTGCAGTAGCTGCAAGATAGACTACAATCCTTTTTTTTGATACCAGCTTCAGCCGACTGAGATTTCCTGTGTTTCCTGGTTGCTTCTCATTAAGCTGTTCGAGCTTGAAGTAAGCGCGAGGAAAGCCAGTATTCAGTTAGGGCTGAGCTATCCGACGACGTTAAAAGGATTCGATATCTTGCGAGGTGCTATATATGAGTCCGATCGAGAGGGGGAATACTATTGATGCATCCCCTTCCCGCCCTTGATGCACTTGTATCCCTTCTGCTTCGGCCTGTCGCCCGTGGACCATTTGATCCTCGATTCCGGAAGCTCGAATCGTGCAATCACCGGCGCATGGTCCGACTCCGGGTAGAAGATCTTGGGGGCGAAGACGATGGACTCGTCGTGCAATAGTTCGTTATGCACCTCCGAGCCCTTGAAGTAGGCGAGCAATGTTCGCGAGACCAGGATGTGGTCCAGCATCTTGCCCTTGCCGTTATGCAGCAGCGAATAGCGCGCCGGCTCAGGGATGTTTCTCTCTGTGGGCACCATGACCCTCATGGCCAGATCCATGTTTCCCGTGTTCTCCACATCGCCCCGGATGGCCTCCAGAGCGACCTCATCGAACTCCTCGTTGAAGTCTCCGCAAACCGCAATCAGGGCGCTTGGGTCTTCGTCGAAGAGCCGATCGATCAATATCCTGGTCTCCAGGGCCTGCCCGATGCGCTTCATGGAGGAGATGAAGACTCCCTCGGCCCAGCCGGAGGCGGTCTTCCAGGTTCTTTCGTTCAATTTATGCCCCTGGATATTGGTTGGCCGGCGGCTCTTGAGATGCAGGTTGATCACATCAGCCGTCATATTATTGGGCAGCAACACCTTGGCGTGCAGTATGGGCCGCTCCCAGGAGATCTCCCTGGCCTCGTGTTCCTCCGGCTGGGCTGTGACTTTTTGATAGCGCGGCGAGGGCGCGTAGTCATGCATGTACTGATGATGCTCCGCGATCTCGTAGCGGCTGAGGATGACGAGGTTGTGGTTCTCGAAAACCTCTCCTGTGGTCTCATCAAGGCTTGAGACCCTCTTGTAGCCTTCGTACGGTGTGCACCCCAGCAGCAGGTTCATGGCATCAAGGCGCATCCTGCTGCCGTGCTCGTGCTGGCCGCAGACCTCCTGCAGGCAGAGGATGTCCGCATCCAGCCGAACCAGCTGGGGGCGGAGGATGGGAATGCGCTCCTCCAGGCTCGGCCTCCTGTCGCGCCGGTCATCCAGGTTCATGAGGTTAAAGGTGGCAATGCGCAGCTTGATAGACATGGATCGTCTCCTTTGCTCACTTTGCTTGAAAAATCCAGGGGAGCAGGGCGATGGGCAGAGGGATCTTGCAAGGATCGGCCTTGCTCAATCCTCCTGCTTTAAGTCCCCTATTCCATCTCGATTGTGAGCATCAGTCTGATCTCATCTCCCTTGTTGGCCAGCGTGGTCCAGTAAACGCCTTTTTTCACAATGTTCTTGTGGTCCTGATCAAAGAATTCGTAAGTGCCATAGCCAGTTCTCTCCTGCTCCACTCTTTTTCCTAAATTCTGAAGCTCGGGAAACTGCAAGAACTCGGGATCGGAGAGCGTCATGCCAATATGGGTGGCATCAGTATCATAGAGCACTCTTCTATCCTCTGCCCTCATGATCCAAAAATCGGCCTTTTCTTCTGGCTGGCGAGGCGCGAGGATAGACCCGAAAAACTCTGTGGAGTTGATCAGAATGCCCGCCACCCCTATGAATTGTCCATTCTCGTTGAACACTGGATCTGAGACCAAGAGGGCATAAAATCCCTCCAAGGTCGTTATCATCGCAAAGCCCATGGGACTCCTGGATACCATGATTTTCTTGAACTGTTCTTGATAGCCGACATTGGTCCCTTTGATATATTGAAACTCCTCAGGCTCAATTTCCAGGATGGCGCCATTGGCGCTAATAGCAGTGCAATCGATTATCGACGGATCGGTGAGGGTAAGATTTCGGAGGATTTGTTGCACCTTTGGCCCCTCAAGTCCAGTCCGGCTCAAGGCAAGGCAGGCGTCCCCCAGCGCCTGGTCGATCCGGCTCAGATTTGCGTTCAAAGCGTCAGCCGCTTCAATATAAGACCACATCAGCTGACAGTCTCCGGGCACCTGGTCCGCTGTGGAATTGATCTGTGTGCAGAGGCCCGGGCTGCTGCACAAAAACAGTATTCCCAAGACTATGCCTCCGACAAATGCCATTAACCACTGATTGTGTTTCATTTTTTCTCCTCCTCATTGCTGTCTTTTTGGCCGGTCGATTTGACCTCCTCAGCTCTCTCTATCTGTGCAGGCAGGATGATGTAAGTTATGACCGCAGTCAAAATCATCACCGCAGCTCCTGCAATCATGGCCTCCTTCATGCCGGAGATGAAGGCGTCGTCCACATAGACGATAAACCGTTCCTGAACCTGCGGAAAGGGAATGTAGGTGGCGAATTGATGGGCCCCTTCGATGCCGCTGCTTATAGTTTCGTAAATATCCTTGGGCAGAATTTGCAGGATGGTCAGGTCATTGAGGCGGGCCAGGAATGTGTGATTCAATATGGTTCCCAGCACGGCAACGCCGAGCGCACCGCCCAGCTCTCGCGTGGTATCGTTCATGGCTGAACCGACACCTGCCTTGGAGACGGGAACTGCGCCCATCACCGAGTCCGTGGCCGGTCCAGTGGCGGTTCCCGTGCCGATTCCGACTATGATCATGCCTATCAGCAGTGTGGTGTATGCTGTATCGACGCCTGCGGTAGCGGTCATAAAGAGAAGGCCAACACCTGAGATTATTAATGAGCCTGCCACAGTGATCTTGATCCCCAGTCGATCTGCTGCGCTGGCTGACAGCACTGAGGTTATTACCACTATCAATGCCAAGGGCAGGAGTGCCAGCCCTGCCTTAAAAGCGGAGTAGCCCAAAACCGTCTGAAGGTACTGGCTGAGGAAGAAGCTGCATCCGAACAGGGCGAACATGTCCATGGTGAGAGCCAAGTTGGCTCCTGAAAACGATTTGTTCTTGAAAAGATATAAAGGCAGCATGGCGTTCTTGGCGCGGCTCTCCCAAAGACCGAAGGCCGCCAAGAAGATCACTGCCAGCCCCAGGGAGATCAGGATATGGGGATCTGTCCAGCCTTTTACGCCCGCCTGGATGATGCCGTAAAGCAGGGCAACCAGGCCGATGATGGAGAGCACTACTCCTGGAAGGTCCGCAGGCGGAGCTTGTTCATCCTTTGAATTGCTGACGTAAATGAAGCTGCCAGCGAACGCGGCTGCGATCACCGGTATATTCACGAAGAAGATCGAATTCCATGAATAATGCTCCAAGAGCCATCCTCCCAGCAGGGGACCGATGCCGATGCCCAGGCCAAATGTTGCCGCCCAAAGAGCTATCGCCTGGGAGCGTTCTTTGGAGTCATGAAAAGTTGCCGACAGGATGGAAAGGGTGGCGGGCATGATGATAGCTCCGGCAATGCCCATGAAGCCGCGCAGGAGAATCAAGAGGAAGACGGATTTGGTCAGGGCGGCCAGCATGGAGCCAAGGGCGAACAGAGCCAATCCCACCAGCAGGGAGCTCTTCCGGCCATAACGATCTCCCAGCGACCCCATGGTCAGCAGCAAGGCAGCAAAGACGAGGATGTAGGCATCGATCAGCCACTGCAGCTGGCTGGAGGTGGCGTGCAGATCTCGGGCGATGGAGGGCAGAGCGACATTTAGAATATTATTATTGAGGCTGAGGACCAGAAGAGAGGCACACAAGAATATCAAGGAGATCCAGCGCTGACTGTAAGCCTTCTGTGTTTGCGGTCCCATAGCGCTCAATGTGTGTCTCGCAAATGGGATAAACTTTCTCTTTTGTTTGATAATATTTTTTGATAATATTTTTTATTGAGAGGATCTTAAATACCGAAAAATATGGTGAAGAAAAGCAGGCACGCCTGATGAATAATCTTATCAGGTCAGCCTAGGTAATACTAGCCTGAAAGTCTCAGTTCGATGCTCTCAATGCAGTCTCAACCTCTCGTCTCAATAGCCGTCTTCTTTCCATGCGATGCAGGCGTCATTCTTCCCTGGACAGACTCCGGCCGGGCCTCCCCGCCAGGACCTGAAGAGGATCGACTGCCCCTGGAGGCACGGAATCCCGGAAGTCTCCTTTGGGATCGTAGTATCGATCCCCCGGCTGCAGCGTAAAGATCCTTCTGCAAAAGCCTTTCTCGGGATCTTTGGCAGCACTCTTTTTCAGTACGGAATATCCGATGAGCGCCTCGCCTTCAGGCGCTTTTATCGGTCCGGTTCTGATGTCGGATACCTGGCATCTCTCCCGCACGTAGCCCATCTTCGCTAAAGACTCGCGATCCTTGAGCCATATTATTCTATCTTCATCCTCATAAGACGGGCTCACTTTCTTTCAGCCCTCTTGATAAACTTATTTATATCTATATCGATCTGCTGTGAAGCTCCAATCAACGTCTCTAGCTCCGATCTTGCAGAAGGTCCCTTTGGTTTAGCATGCTCATGCTGGCCTGAAAAGACCTGGCCACAATGGGATTTGCCATCACTCTTGGCAGCCCCAGCTCTTCCAGTACCCGCCTACATAGCTCCATGGAATCGAGCCGAACGTCCGCTACACCGATGACTGCATCATGAATGCGCTGCAGGTAGTCTTGGCCTCCATCCATACTGTGATAAGCTTCTATGCCCAGGCGCGGCTCATCCCATGCCGAAAGCAGGACCTTGATTCCCTGGACGGACTTCAGTCTCTGAATGGACAAGGCAGAGGCGCGAATGTCCTCGTAGACAGGCATGCCACCCGCGATGGGAATGGCATCGGCGGAGAAGAGCGCTCCCTCCTGAGACAGCCATAGGGAGATGGAGCCTGGGGAGTGGCCGGGGGTGTGAAGCACCTGCAGGCTCAGGCCATCGCCCAGATCCAAGACATCCCCGTCCTGGAGAATGAGATCAACGGGAACCGATTCCGTTTACCAGCGACTTGAAGCCCGGAACAGGGCGCTCCCTTGCCTGCAGATTCACATCTTCTATCCAGGTCTTCTCGGCAGCATGCGCCGCCACAGCACAGCCCGATATGCTCTTTAAGGCCTTCGCTGCCCCAATGTGATCGGGATGGGCGTGGGTGAGGATGAGGAGGGAGATATCTTTGGGGCTTTTGTCCGTTCTATTCAGATAATCCAGGATGATTTGTGCAGATGAGGCCACACCGCTGTCGATAAGACAGATCTTTCTGCTGTAGATGAGGTAAATGTAAACGAATCGAGAAATTTTCAGGCCGGAAGTATCCGTAACCTGAAAGGGGATCTTCAAGGCGTGAACATGTTCAGTGATCTGCATCCAATGCCTCCCGGAGTAATTGATCTAAGTGAAGATAAATATAGTCGTCCTTGAGCAAGGATAGACATTCTTGGATAAAATTTATCTCGACCCCAGGGCGGGTCGAGATCACCATCGCCTCTGGAGCCGCCAATCCTGTGCAGATTGATTCACCTCAAGACCCTATGCTCGTGCTCGACTTGAACGAATGGTATGTATGGCCGGTTGACGGGTAGGTGGTTACGATCTGGCCTTGTCCATAAGGATAGGGGTACGTATATGGTTGCGGGCTTGGGTTGGGAGTCGGATTGACCCAGTATCCGCGAGGGCCGTAGACGTAGACGTAAGCATAGTTGCTCCAGCCGTTGCAGTGGTACTGGAGGATGTGCCAGCCTGGGACATCAGCAAAGAACCATCTCTTGTACCAGCCAGGGTAGTAAACGTATCCTGCATACTGAGTATCGAGCATTCCATTGGGGTACCATTCGTAGAACCAGATGTTGCCTGAGCCGGCGGTTTTCATCCACAGCGGCAGGTTAGCATAGAGATTGCAGCCGGCTATAGTCTGGGGCGCATAGGAGATGTAAAGGCTGTTGGGCGCATAAGTTCCGGTAGGAACTATCATCTGAGTGAAGGTCGGGCTGGTCGCAGTAGCAGTCAACCCTTGAGGAGCAGCCGCATAGGCGGACTGCTGATCGGCCTTTATCAATCCTTGCGATCTCTCCTGCAACGCGGGAGCCACCTGTGAAGTCGTGACTGATGGCGTCTGCAGACCCAGTGATTCAGGGGTGGTCGGATTGGATGGTGTGGGTGCGCCACCAGCGGTGCTGGTGGAATACTGATCCAGCTGGCCAACGGCACTGGCGGACAGGAGCATAAAGAATGCTATTATTAGCACGGTCCATTTCATTTGAGGACACCTCTATAATCTATTGATGCTTCGCATGTAAATAGGTAACCGTGATGAATAAACACTGCTCACCGCATTACTTTCTCCCTGCACCCGCTACACCTTTATTTAAGCTTGGCATAACCTGGGGCATATGATCAAAGGCAAGGAAGCCTACCTCAAGAAGCTCACTGCCAGCATGTATGCTCCCTCAGCGGATATAGGCAAGGAGCTGGACGGTAGCACTCCGCCTTCCGTATTCATCGGCAGCTGGAACTACCCCAAGGTTTATGCCGGACCGATGATCGCCCCGCAGCACGGGAATACGGCAGTCATGGATCTGCCCGAATCATGGATACCGGAAAGGAAGACCCAGGATGAGATCATCGGCTACCGGCTGAGCCTGGTGCGAGGTAAGCAGTTCGCGAGAGTCACTAATCTGGAAAACCGCTTTGTGGAAAAGCTGCAGGATATCTCTCTGGCCGCCACTTCCATCGAGAGCCAGGCAGAGTTCGGCCACGCTCCCAAGGGCATGTCCTTCAGCGATGAGCATACGCCCTTCGGGCCCAGCGCGCCCATTGAAAGGTTTGACATAGGAAATGTGAAGTGGGATCAACATTTGGAGAAGGTTTATTATGATGGCGATCTGAAGGCGGCCGACGCCGTAACGGATTTGCACAAAAAGGGCCTTCCTTTTTCCAGCATCCAGAAGGCCTTCTCCGTGGGAGCGATGGGAACCAAGAAGAGAAGGCGGCTTGTTCCAACGCGCTGGTCCATCACCGCCTGCGACAGCACATTGGCGAGCAGTCTGCTGCAGGAGGTCAGGAACTACGATGTCATTGATTGCTGTCAGGTGAGGGAGTTTGCCAGCCTCAACAACTACTATGCAGTCCTGCTTTTGCCCACAGCCTGGCAGTATGAGTGGATGGAGGCCTTCCTGCGAATCCTGGGCAGCGAGGAGCTGATCTTCTCCGACTACGAGCACAACACCGGCAAGAAAGGCTATTCCCGGGTGGGCGGATGCTACTATTCCTGCAAGATGGCCGTGCTTGAGGCACTGGCCAGGGAGCAAAAGCAAGCTGGGGCGATCATCCTTAGGGAGGCTTACTCAGGATATGTGCCGCTGGGAGTCTTCAACGTGAGGGAAAACGTAAGGAACGCCATGATCCAGCCTGGCACGGAGTTTGAGGAGATGAAGACCGCTCTTCAGCACATCTCCACCAGGCTTGAGCTTCCCGTCAAGAGGTTTATAGTTCAAAGCGACATTCTCAAGGAGCAGCTAAATGGCAGGCAGACCACCTTGAGCAGCTTTCAAGCTTCCCCAAAATCAAATACTTAATCCGGAGCGTATCTTTCCAAATCCCCGGTTCCCGTCGATGTACTTTAGATTAAATTTGATCTTATCGATCTTCCATCCCATCTCCGTCTTGACGAAATGAAAATTGTAGTCACCGATAAGGGTTCTAATGTTTCTGTTTATGGGATTGGAAGGCGGTGGAAGGCAATGCCCTAACAGAAGCTATGTATTGCTGGCCAGGTACCTGGCCCTGGCAAAAGCAGCGTTAGCTTCGGTCTCAAAGCCTAGCGCTTTGAAGGCCACGCCCTTGCCGTTCCAGGCTTTGGCAAAGGATTGATTCAGCTTGACAGCCTGATCAAAGCATTTGATGGCGGCATCGTATTTGCCCTGGCTGCAGAGAGCAATACCCTTGTTGTACCAGAGGACCTCATTATCAGGGGCGTTCTCGATGGCCTGGTCATAGGCCTTGACGGCCTCATCGTACCTGCCCAGCTTGCTCAGAGCCAGGCCTTTGCCGAACCAGGCTAATGCATATTTTTGATCGATCTCGATGGCTTGTTCGTATGCTTGGACAGACTCATTGTACTTGGCCAGGCTATAGAGGACATTGCCTTTGTTCTTCCAGGCCGTTAGGTACTGGGGATTGATCTTTATCGCTTCTTCGTATGCCTTGATGGCATCTTCATAGTATCCGGTTATGTCATGCTCAATGCCGGTGATATTGAGACTTTCTCCTGATTGCATCAGAGCTGCCTTGTCGCTGAGGGCGAGCCCTTTATAGTACCAGGTATTGGCATCGTGCGAATTTGATTGGAGGGCCTCACCATACAGCCTGATGGCCTCGTCGAAAGCTTTGAGGGACTCGTTATAGCTGTTTGGATTGTGTTTGGAAAAGTACAAAGACCGGAGGGCAAGGGCCTTGCCGTTCCAAATAGCAGCATTCTCGGGGTCAATTTGAATGGCTTTAGAGAAGGACTGGAGAGCATCGTCAAAATCACCAGTCCCGGTCGATTCAAGCCCCCTTTTATACCAGTAGTCTGCCTTTTCTTGCGAGTAGTCCGGAGCCGTCTCCTGTGCCAGGGCACAGCTCCCCAGGGCGGTCAGCACAAAAAGGGAGAAGATCAGCCTGAATTTTCCCGATCCAGCAAAAATTAATGACCTTTCAGTATTTGTTCTTCCAGAGACTTTCATAGCTTTCTCTCTTCTCATTCCCTTAACCCTTCTTCATGTCGCCCAAAGAAATCTCGGCCGATTTCCCAAGGCGCAGCCCTGGTCCTGAGTGCAGTATCTTGCCGGTTCTGCGCTCCTGTTAGACACCTAATGCCGTTTCCATATACGGCGCGAAACGAATTACGACACTCAACGAATATTAACCTTACGGTTGACGGCGATCAATCGCCGAATCAGGAAATTTTTCATCGACAAGTGCCGGCATCGATGCAGCCTCAGCAGGATAAAGGAGATCTTATGAAGAAAACCGCGTAAACTGACGAAAAAAGATCATGACCGAAAAAAAATTTTGCCCTCCTCTAATGTCACCGTCTGTAGGTCGCCGTGGTCTCACCCTGCTGCAGCACATGGCCCGCCATGGCCCTCTCCAGTTTCTGCCGCGAGGCGCCAGCCTGCAGGTCCAGCATCGTATCCAGTCCAAAGACGCAAAAGAAGTACCTGTGCAGCTTTCCTGGAGGCGGGCATGGGCCCAAATATCCGACTTTGCCGAAGCTATTTTGGCCTTGAACTGCCTGGATGGGCTTCACGACCACGGCATTATTGGGAATTCCTTCGGGTATAACATCCCCAGGCAGGATGTTCCAAATGATCCAGTGAGTGAAAACGCCTGATGGAGCATCCTTATCTTCTACTATCACTGCCATAGATGTGGCATTCAGCCCGTGAACCTCTATTCTTGGTGATACATTTCTTCCTTCACAGGTATGGTCATCGGGAACCTGGCTGAAGCCAAGATGTATGTCAAGATTCTTCATATCCATCTCCTCGGCATGAGCTGCTGAAGCGGATAGAAATATGGCTGCAAAAGCCGCTTCAGTAATAATCTTCATCATTTAATGCCTTCGAAGGTTAAATAACTATTCGTATTATCTGCCCACAACAAATTCTAAACACCCATCGTGATAAAATTACCAAACAAACGGCAGCAAACGGTAACGCCTTTTCTGGCAATATTCACGGTAGCCCGGCAAGTCCCTGAGCAACACTTTTTCCTCATTGACAATCCGCCATGCAATGAGCGGTATATATAATAGGAACACCGGCACCGACCGCCAGGATCCAAGTGCGATCGGTGTGAGCAGGATCATTACCATAGCCCCTAAGTACATGGGATGGCGGATAATAGAGTAGGGGCCTGTGCCAATAACCTTTTGACCCACCTCTACTACAATCGTCCGAGAGGCGTAGCTGTTTTCTTTCAGAACCCAGACAAAAAGACTGTAGCCCAGAAACACTCCAGCATCGGCCGCGAGTACCACAGGCGGTGATACTTGGTTCAATCCATGAGGGCGCAGATCGTAGCTGATGGCTAAGAATCCTGCAGCTAAGACCGTGTTGGCCAGAAAGATGACTGCGCGTTGTTCCCGCTCTTTTTCTTTATACTTCATCCTCCGCTCAAGCAGCTCGGGATCAGCTTTCAGAAAATAGATCTTTTTCGGCTGCATCAGCTTTGAAGAGCAGGTCGTGTGGATTAATCACTGAAAAACGCCGGCAATCGGCACTTTGATGATTTCAGCGACCATTTGCTGCAAGCTATCGATTCTTGGGCGTTCCTTCAGCGGCACACCCACAACCTTTTATGGCGGCAAGACTAGAATAAAGTATCTTGCGATGCCCTTGAGTGGTGATCTGATGAAGACCAAGTCCGCTTTATTCATCATTCTCCTTATCCCGTTCTTGTCCATGCCCGCTTCCGGGCAGCTAACTGCGGAATACTGGATGAATTACAGCTTATCCCTGGCCAATCAAGGCAGATATGCCGATGCCGTGCTGGGCTTCGACAGCGCCATAAAGATGGACCCAAAGAATATGGATGCTAGGTTTTGGAAAGGCGCAGCCCTCTACTCCCAGGGAAAATACGCCGAGGCGCTTCAGTGCTACGATGAAGCCCTGGATATAGACTCCTCCCACCCAGATATGTGGAATGCAAGAGGCATAACCTTAGTCGCACTGGAAAGGTATGAGGATGCGCTGAAGTCTTACGACAGGGCTATAAAACGGAATCCGAAGCTGGCAGAGCCTTGGATTAACCGGGGTCAAGTGCTCACATTACTTGGGAGGTACAATGAATCCCTTGAATCCTTTGATAATGCCACGAATATAAATCGGGATCTTGCCGATGCCTGGGTTTATAAGGCCATTTGCTATATTCAGTTGCATGACTATCAGGATGCCGTAAACTCCTCCGATCAGGCCCTTCAGATCAGTCCACGCTATGCATTGGCCCTCCACGTTAAAGGTGCAGCGCTGTCAATCCTGGGCAGATACGATGACGCAATTGAGTGTTATGACGAAGCTATGGCTTTGGGCTCGCAGGGTGCAGATATCTGGGTGGATAAAGCCAATGCCTTGGCTGCAGGGGGCAGAATGGAGGCGGCCATCGGTTGCTACGATAAAGCCCTGGACCTGGATTCATCGCAGCCATCGGTGTGGTTTGCCAAAGGGAATGCTCTGCGCTATCTGGGCAGGAACTCAGACGCCTTGGACTGCTTTGACAAGGCCATCGACCTGGTTTCACCAGGGAAGGGGGCAGCAATTAGCGCCGGAACAGGTGGCGGCATAACCGTTCTTGTGTGGTCGGAAGCGGACTTCTGGAATGGCAGGGGACTCTCGCTCTATGATCTGGGCAGATATAATGAGGCTATCCAGGCCTTCAATGAATCGCTCAAGATAGATCAGTCTTATGCAAACTCCTGGCTGAATATGGGCAAGTCTCTGATCAAGTTGGGAAAGTACGAAGAGGCTTTAACGTGTCTAGACAAAGCCACAGTGTTGAATTCCTCAGATGTAGAGGCATGGAACAGCAAGGGCTTGGCATTGATCAGCCTGAAGAGGTACAATGAGGCCTTACCCTATCTCAATAAGTCGCTAGAGTTAGCCCCATCAAATGAGAACGCCTGGAATAACACGGGCTGGGCTCTTGAGGGGCTGGGAAGGGCGAAGGATGCAGAGGCAGCATATGCCAGGGCGCGGGAGCTGATGATCGCCTGATCTCCCCTCCGATAATGCTCTTCGATCACTTGCTCTGATGGTTAGGCAGCCGATAGCGCAAGGAGAGAAAAATGGACAGCCAGCCTTTGAGCATTATCGATGTGGGGGGATCGAGCTCCCAAAAAAGTTTTTGCCAAACGTTCCCGGATTCAGACCACTCTATTCCTTCATCGATTTTTTGATCTGTTCAAACATCTCCTTGGCAGCCTCATAATAGGCGTCCCTGGGCATCAGCTCCCTGCTTACTTGCTTTTGAATCTCCTCGGAGATCTTGCCTTCTTTCACCAGCTCGCGCCCTGCCTCCTTCGCTGCCTGGAGGATGCCTTCTACGAGCCCCCTCCCTTTGGTCTTCATCATCTCCCTCATGCCGTCTGCGCCTGGGCGGAGCAGAGCTCCCACGAAATCAGAGTTCCCGTCTGATCGTGTGTAGAGGGCTTTCATCTGAACCAGAAGCGGCTCGAACATGCTCATCTCCCAGGCTCCACAGGTGGATACAAGAACGATCTTCTGCCTCTTGGCTCCCAGCTCACCAAGCATATGAAGCGGCAATTGTCTATCCATCAGATTCTTGAGAGGACCGGTGACACCTGCATAGTAGACCGGAGTGGCATAGACTATGACATCAGCATCTCTGAACTTGGGGTAAAGGATCTGCATATCATCTTTCTGGCCGCATTCTCCGGGATTCTTAAACCAGCAGCTCATATCTCCGTTGCAGGGTCCGATATTGAGCTTCCTGGTGTAGAATAAATCTACATTGGCCCCGGCTTCCCTCATCCCCTCCAGGAAGGGATTCAGTATTATCGCAGTGTTTCCTTCATCCATATGGGGGCTACCGTTTATGGCTAGAACCTTCATTGGCTATCTCTCCTTTATTCTATTGGATCAAACTGATCGCAAGTGGATGCCGTTTCAAGTGCGGACCATCCCCGCCGCCCTTGAACTATCAAGATATACAAAAGCACTCTCTATTGGCAAATACCTTTTGGTTATGCCATCTTCTCAGGTATCCGTGCAACAAGTGTATAATTTCCTAAAATAAATGGCCTCTAAATGTCGCCACATAATTCGGCTTTTAACGGTTCTGGTCTGGATCAGATAGACCCCTTTGATGCCAGAGACCTAAACCTCTGGAGAAAGGCAGAATACCTGGGGCGCTATCTCTTCGCCGCAGATTTTTTGAGGCAGTATCAACCGAGCATATTGGCTGATATCTCCTGTGGAATGGGATATGGCAGCAAAGAACTAAGCGGCATTGCTAAAACGGTCATCGGAGTTGACAGCAGCCAGCAATTGATAGAAATGGCATCCTGCAGGAGCAATAGCCCTGACGTTAAGTTCCTTCATAAAGATCTTAATTGCGAGGACTTAACGCCGGAGATAGAGGAGGGGTCTGTCGATGCTGTGGTCAGCTTTGAGACCCTCGAGCATCTGATTGATCCCAATGAAGCAGTATCTCAGTTCTCCCTAATCCTGCGGCCTGGAGGATTCCTCATATGCTCGGTTCCAAACGTTCTATCCGAGTCGCGGGACAGCGCCGGCCTGCCCAGAAACAAGGGCCACAAGCAATGGTTCAATTACGGATCGCTCTGCAGGATGTTGGAGAGCCGCGGGATGCATGTGATGTATAGACTGGGACAGTCCTGGTCGAGGGCGCTCCACAAGAGAGAACAGCAGCTCTCCCATGCCAAGCGGATTGTGCAAGGGCTCTCCGACGAGCCGACGATGCACTCTCCGGAGATGATGAGGTGGCTGTCTTATGTTGCGGCCTATCCCACCGTCGAAGATGTGGATGGATCATACTCCATTATCATCGTTGCCCAAAAGCACATCGATAATCTTACAGTTCTATCCAGTCCACCGCCAATTCACCATTCAGCTCGATGACGGCCGCATATCCCTGGCGCAGCTCTCCCACGTTGATGATTCTGGTGGGGCCAACTTGGGACTCGCCCCGATCTTCATGAATATGCCCGCATAATAGGAGATCGGGCTGATATTCTTCCAGGAAGCGGCGAAGGCTGATGCACCCTGTGCGCTCTCCCGTGTAAATGGTGTCTCGTGTGTCGCGCGGCGGCTGGTGCGTCAGCACTATTATCTTCTTTGAGCCGGATATGCCCGGGTAGGCCTGGGCCAGAGAGTCGTAGACCTCATCATCCCGGTGATAGTATCTGGCAGGATCTTCCAGCCTCCGAGGATTATGAACCGCCATGCCTCCCATGCCAATGAAACCGTAGTCTCCAAACCGGAAGGAAGAACTATGCAGCATTATTAAGCCGGCTTCTCTCCACATCTGGGGCACGACGTCTTTATGATCCATATTGCCGGGAACGATCAGCACTGGAAGGCCGAGGCGAGCCAGGGCAGCAGCGACGGGCTCGCCCGCCGTCCGGCTGCTGCCATTATGAAGATCGCCGCAGAATGCAATCAGATCGGCGTCCACATCTTGCAGGCGGTCCAGCATCTCCACTCGGTCATGGAGATCGGCCAGACCGAGAATGCGCAAAGAGCTCTTCATGCCCCGTCCAGCAGACTGTTCAGCAGCTTGCTTGGAATGGCGACCTCTCCCTGATAACCGTTCACGGCGACCCAGGAGTTCAGAGAAGTGCATATCGATAAAACCTGTCTCTGGTCGTCAACTTTATCGGCAATGATTCTAGCGACCTCCTCTCGGTTTTTGATCTTAATCCCATATGCCTGCTCAATCGCCATGAGCTGGGACCTGGCGCGCTCTTCCTGATCTCGCATAAAGAATCACGGATAAATCACATATTTAAATCTTAACTTTAACCGTGACTTCTCCCTACTCAGGATGGGGTAGGGCTTCTATGGATTTGATTCCAAGAGATTGAAGTCCCAATCTCAGAATGTTGATTGCTGCATTGAGATCTCTATCCATAGACAAGCCACATTCTGGACAGTTATGGGTTCTTTCAGAGAGATCCTTTTTGACTATCAATCCACACCTAGAACACAGCTGAGACGTTTGCTTTGGATCTACCAGCACAACTTTTGAGCCAGCGTATGCTGCTTTGCTCTTGGTTGCTTTTACTAGCATGTTCCAAGCCACATCCGATATGGATTTTGCTAGGCAATGGTTCTTGAGCATGTTTTTGATATCAAGATCCTCAAAAGCGATTACACCGAAACGATTTACCAATTGTCGACTAACCTGATTAGCAAAGTCAGTTCGTCTGTTGCCTATCCGCTCATGGACTCTTTCTACAACCTTAAGGGCTGCTTTCCTTTCAGGTGTACCTTTTGGAGCTTTGAAAAGCTTTCTTTGGACTCTGGCAAGTTCCATCTCCTCTTCTCTGAAGAATCGAGGGTTAGCTATCTTTTCGCCATTGGAAAGGGTGGCGAAACTCTCCAAGCCTACATCTAAGCCAACTACAGAGCCATCTCTCCAAGGAGGAAGGGGCATATCCTCAATCTCGACCGAGAAACAAGCAAACCATTTTCCTGTAGGCATTCTTCGGACTGTGCAAGTCTTAATCTTGCCTTCAATTAACCTATGCAGCTTGATCTTGATATCTCCGATTTTGGCAAGATGGAGCTTGTCATCTTTGACTCCAAAACCAAGCTGTTTGTAGGTTATACTATCGTATCGGCCTTTCCCTTTGAATCTAGGATATCCTGGATTCTCTCCAGATTTGACACGACGGAAGAAAGCTTTTAGTGCAAGATCTACTCTAACTTGGACATTTTGGAGCACTTGAGAATAGACTTGCTTAAGTTCAGGTCTTTGGGCTTTCCAGGTTACTAGAATGCTATTCGCTTCATAGATGGAGATAGATTCACTATTCTTCTCCCAAGCATCCTTATGCAATGCTAACGTATCGTTATAGACCTGTCTGCAAAGTTCAAGATGTTGATTCAAATTAGATCTTTGAGACTTCGTAGGATAGATCCTATAGCGATACGATTTACGCATAACTTCTTGTTATGTCATTATAGCGTATATAGTTATCGGATAACCGGAAAGCGTACGGCATTCATCCCCTCCCTAAAGGAGAGTGGCTTTCTGCCTGCTTTTCTGTAATTCGGGAGTCTGAGTATCTCGGCGGTCTGTTCCAAAGACCCTTTTCGTCCCAAGTTGCATCTTATGGGGCGCAAGGCCAGGTCGAGAGACGAACTCAGGCAAAGACCGGTGCGGGCTTTGCATGATGTTTGCTCTTTTCCATGGTTCCGTCCAGAGCCACCCGCATCTCCTGCTTCTGAGTCTCCTCAAAGCTGCCGTTCTCCAGAAGCTCTTCGATCATGCCATTGAGAACGTCGTCCATGATCTCCATCTTGGAGTAAAGCCGCTGCCTTTGGGCGTAGTAGTAGCTGATCTGCGACTGCAGAACCGGATTAGCGCTCGCCAGCTCATTTTTCATCAGAGAAGATACCTCATCGTCTGACTTGCTGGCCGCATCCTTGACCTTGTTGTAGAGATTGAACCAGGAGAGGACGGCCGATGAATCCAGCCTCTGCAGCTTGGGCATCATGCGTCCGAACCTCTGGGAGAGCTTGATCAAATCCTCATTGGCGGAGCGGATGGAGTCCTGATGGCGGGCGAGATCGGAGGCATACTTGGCGAATTCGGGGTTCTTGGACATCATCATCACCGTTGAAATGCTAATCTGGCTGAGGATGGATGCGAGGCAATAGCAGATAATGTCGAGCCGGGCGGAGCGAAAGTGATCGCAGAAGATACAGCATTAATAATAGAGCAGGGCTTTTATGATCACGGGATATGTACGATAACAACCAGGATCAAATCTCCCAGGTGCGCCGGCTCTGCCACCAGCTCTGCAGCTCCTCTTGCGTAGAACAGAAGCGTCAGGGCCTGCACGAGGCCCTCCTGAGCCAGCGGCCTCACTGGTCGGTCTTGAAGAGAGAGGAGCAGTATGGTCAGATCTCCTGGGGCGAGAAGATCCCCTTCGACATCGCCCTGCCCCTGCCCGCCCGCGACTCGCGGGAGGAGTCCGGCAAAGGTGTGAAGCTCTTCTGGGAGCGGTTCAGGTGTCAGCACTGCGGACGGTGCTGCTACACACCCGGAGCGGGACTTTTTCTGGAGGAAGAGGACTTCGAGAGAATAGCCAGATTCCTTGGCTCTAAGAAGAAGCTCAAAGCATTATGCAAATATGACAAAGCCCTGGATGCCTGGGTTTTAAGACAGCCATGTCCTTTTTACGATGAAGATAAGATGGAGTGCAAAATTTACGAGATCCGGCCTCTCACCTGCACCAAATATCCTCTCCATCCGCCGCTGCAGGAGATGCCCTACAACCTGGCCCTGGACGCTTTCTGCCCTGCGGCACGCCAGCTGGCCAAGGACACTCTGGGCTGGTGGATCATCTGCGAGAACAACTGGGCCAGTATTCTTCGCAGATTAACCCGGGATCGAAAGTAATCCTGTATCGATCATGTGTTTTACGATCTCTGCATAGCCCTCGCCATACTTCGCTTTAGCCACGTAATCGGAGGCGGCCTTCAGCTCCGGGCTGGCGTTTCCCACCGCAGCTCGAAAGCCCGCCAGCTCGAACACAGGGATGTCGCTCGGACTGTCGCCCACCGCGGCGAACTCCCTCAGGTCGATCTGCATGCGCTCTGCGATGCAGCGCAGGCCCGTGCCTTTGTTCACTCTTTTATCTTTGATGTGCACCGCATAGGCGGTATCGATTATGTCCACTGGCAGGCTGCGCTCTCTTACGTAGCGCGATGCTGCTTTTACATCGAAGTTGCGCTTTAAGGCTATATCCGTGAACCTGTAGCGCGTGGAGTTGTACCTCTCCAGGGGAAAGATCTTGCTGAGCTCCTTGAAAGCAGCTTCGCAGACCTGGAGGTCAGCCAGGATCTCCATATCGTTTTCTGCGTGGGAGACCACGCCGCCGTTCTCTGCTATGAAGATGCGGGGAGTGCCCAAAAGGACGGACGCCGTCCTGGTGAAGCAGTGGGTATTGCCCGTAACCAGGACCACAGGCACTCTTAGGCCCCTCATGGCGGCCATCGCGGCAGGACAGAGCACTCTGTTCTGGTCGGTCAGGGTCCCATCGATGTCCACGGCCAGGGCGCGGATCAATCCTTCAGCCCCTCCATGGTCACGGAGAAGACCGCCTCGCCGTCCGGCAGGTTGGGAGAATCCACCAGCCGAGCGATGCGCTTTTCGCCCTTGGACTTTCTCAGGTAGAGCCGGAAGGTGGCGGTATGGCCCAAGACGTGCCCGCCTACGGGCTTGGTTGGGTCCCCGAAGAAGGTGTCGGGCTTGGACATGACCTGGTTGGTTACTAATATCAGGGCATTGTTCAGGTCGGCAAAGCGCATTAAATCGTGCAAATGCTTGTTCAGCTTCTGCTGGCGGTCGGCTAAGGTTCCGCGCCCGATGTACTCCGCCCGGAAGTGAGCCGTCACGGAGTCCACGATGAGAAGACGCACCGGCTTCTCCGAGTCTCGCAGCTTCTCCGCCAGATCCATGGCGCTCTCTGCGAGCAGGATCTGATGGTTGGAGTTGAAGGCGCGAGCAACGCTGATGTGCTCCAAAAACTCATCCGGCTCCCAAGATTGGCCCTCTGGGGCGGGGGGCAAGCCTTTGACCATCTGAGCAATGCGCTCCGGCCGGAAGGTGTTCTCGGTATCGATGATCACCGCCGAGCCGTTCAATCCACCCATCTCCCGGGGCATCTGAACGTTTATGGCCAGCTGATGAGCCACCTGCGTCTTGCCGGAGCCGAACTCGCCGTAGAGCTCCACTATGGATTGAGTCTCCATGCCGCCGCCCAGCAGCTCGTTGAAGCTCTTGCTGCTCGTGGTGACCTTGCCTACCAGCTTTCTGCGCTCTAGAATCCTATCCCCGGTCTCGAAGCCGCCTACGTCCGCTGCTTCCCGAGCCCCGGCGATGATCTTTGCCGCTGTTGCTTCTCCTACCTCAGCGGCGGCCACCAGCTCGCCGGGAGAGGCAACGGCTATGGCCTCCACGGTGTTGAAGCCCGCTTCGCGCAGCTTTTCCGCCGTGGCCGGACCCACTCCGGGGAGATCCTCCAGTAATTTTGTAGCCATCTTCAGAGTTCCTCAGGTAATAGTTGGC
The DNA here is from genome assembly GCA_026394475.1 of Methanothrix sp. Classification (GTDB taxonomy): domain Archaea; phylum Halobacteriota; class Methanosarcinia; order Methanotrichales; family Methanotrichaceae; genus Methanothrix. Next base: position 15,661 of record JAPKYD010000129.1, on the reverse strand, counting down.
ATATCTTCCTTAACTTAATTACTCAGGCGGGGCGAAAGTAATCCTGGTGCGCCATCCGCAGGAGAGTTCCAGCTCCTCGTTCCAGCCGCTCTTGACCAGGGCGTCGATCAGCACTGCCTTATGGCCCAGGTCCAGGCCCGGCAAGAGCTGCACATGGTCTCCCCAGAGGGCCACCTTCACTCGGCCGGAGGTATCGGAGATGTAGATATTGGCCACACGCCCCTGACGGCCGTCCTCCCGCTGGAACTCCCGCACCTCGCCAAGGCCGGTCACAAATCCGGAGACGCTGGCGAGCATGCCCGTTTTTAAGTCTGCAATGCTCGTCATCTTCTCGGAGAAATTCACCTTCTGGCTGCTCTTTCGTATCAGCGTATACCCGCCCGTCTGAATCTCCACGCTGCCATACCGCTCGCGGGAGGAGCCGTTTATGACTTCAATGGTCTCGCCTTCCGCCAGATGCATTTGCGCCTGCTCATTCCAGAGAGTGAGACTGATCTTGCCCGTCTCATCTCCCAGGAGCACCGTCCGGACTAGCCCGGGGCTGCCATCTTTCCTTTGGAACTCTCTCGGCTCACCGGCGTTCACCACCACGGCCACCAGATTGACCTCGCCCATGTCCCTTTTTATCTCCGAGATCTTGTAGGGCTCAGCCCTTGGTTGGATGTCCAGGTCCACCTCCTCGATGTTCCCCTGGCGGCCCAGGCTCACCTCCGTTCCCGTGTAGCCCTCTTTGGCCAGACCTCTCACCTTGAGGCACTGGTCGACCTTCAGATCTCCGGATTTGATCAGCTCTGTGGTCTCGTCCCAGAGCGCCACGCGCACCGTCCCTGTCTCATCGCCTAAGGTTAAATTGGCGACCCTTCCTACTGAGCCGTCAGAGCGCTGAAACTCGCGGATCTCCGAGACAGAGAGCACTCTGCCCGTGAAGGCGACGTTCCCCGACTCCGGCCGGATGCTCCCGATCTTGGTCAGGACCTCGGAGGCGCCCAGGTCTCTGGCCACGAGCATGGCTGCCGTCCTGCGATCGCAGAGCCCGGCCATCAGGGCCACCTTCTCCGCTACCCTGGCCTCGAAATCCTCCAGAGAGACCTGATCGGCCACCTGGTTGTAAATCTCAACTAATTCCGCATCCATCCCCGGTCATCCGTGAATAGCGTAGCGTTCCTCCAAATACTTCAGATAAGGCGCATGGCAACTGGCCAGGAAGGCGTTGCAGACTTCGGCCGGATCTCCGTCTGCCACCAGGGCCCCCTTCTCCATGAGCATGGCCCGGTGAGAGACCTCCTTGACGAAATCGACATGGTGGCTGACCAGGATTATGGTGGTATCATATTCCGCGTTGATCTTTTTAATGGCGTTGGAGACCTCTCGCAAGGTGATGGGATCAATATCACCAAAGGGCTCGTCCAGGATCAGTATCTTGGGCCTGGCCGCCAGAAGTATGGCAAGGGTCGCTCTCACTTTCTCTCCGCCGCTCAGCTGCTCGGGCAGCTTCCACATCACCTCAGGATCAAGAGACATCAGCTCAAAGATCGGCTCGGCGAACCTGCGTGCTTCCGTCGTCGGGAACCGGGGAAACAGATCCTTGAAGATATCCCTATTCAGTCCCAGGGCCTCAAAGGCGGCTTTGGCCTCCTCTTCGGACATATCCGTAAGAGTGTAGAGGATATCCAGCACCTTGTCGCTGATTCCCAGCTCCTCGGCCATGGCCCGGGCATGCTCTATCACATCCTGGCCCTTCACGCCCAGCTGATACGCAATTTGGTCGATGATGATCTCTCCGGCATATAGGGCGAACTCCTGGTACATGATGCCGAGAGTGCGGCGCACGTTCATTCTATCGGGCGAGTAGGTCATCATGTCCACCCATTTGTCGCCGTACCGATAATAGACAACTCCCTCGTCCGGCATCCTGACGCCCTGCATGATCTTGAGCAAGGTGGTCTTTCCTCCGCCGCTGTTGCCGATGAGTGATGTGATCTCACCCTCGTTTATGTCGAAGTTGAGGTTCTCCATCTTCAGGACATTCAGAACCTCTCCCAAGCCGACCAGGCAGTTCCTCTTGCACAGGCCTCTCACCTTAATCAGCGGCCGGGCATTGGGGATGGGTCTTAGCGGCTCCAATCTTCCAATCCCCGCCATGAAATTATCCAAAATCTCCCTCGGCTTTCCATCGGCGACAATTTCTCCCTTCTCCAGCCAGATCAACCTGTCCGCTAGATACTCGTGAACCTCAGGCAGGTGAGATACCACTATTATGGTCAGATTCAGCTCCTTGTTCACGTTCTTGATGGCATCCAGCACCTCCTGCTTCGTAGCCGGACAGGCCATGGTGGCCGGCTCGTCCAGAAGCAGTACTTTGGGCTTCTTGGCCAGCTGCCTGGCGATGAGCAGCCTCTGCTTCTCGCCGCCGCTGAGGATGGTAGCCAGATGCTGCGCCTTGTCCCCCAGGCCCACCAGCCGCAGGTAGTCCATGGCCTCCTCGTACATCTCATCGTAGTTATGATCCTCGGGGATGGGGAGAACCTCGAAGCCTGTGCTGCGGGAATGGATTCTTCGCACCACGTTCTTTAGAGCCGACTCCGTCCAGAGGGCAAAATCCCTCTGCAGATGTATGGCCGTGACGGCCAACTGCGCCCTGACTACCTCATCGCTTGAATCGGGCGCTATGGTGATGCCGTCCAGGATGATCTTGCCGGAATCGAAGCCCTCCATGCCTCGCAGGATCTTCATCAGGGTGCTCTTTCCGCTCCCGCTCTTGCCCACCAGGCCCACGATCTCGCCGGGCCGGACGGAGAAGCTGATGTCTTTGAGAGCTACAATCTCTCTGTCCTTCAATCTGTAAGTCTTGCGTAGATTTTCGATCTGGAGCAAAGCGAAGACCTCCTATCTTACCTTGGTTCCTGTCTCGACTTTTTCCGAAGGCCGGAGCAGCACGGCCTTGCCGGCCACATCTGCGGCCAAAAGCATAGCTTGCGACTCGATGCCGAAGAGCTTGGCGGGCTTCAGGTTTGTGAGAACCGCGATCTGCATCCCTACCAGATCCTCGGGCTTATATGAGTTTGCGATCCCTGCCACCACCTGGCGCGTCTCTTTGCCTATATCGACGGCGAGCTTGAGGAGCTTATCCGAGCCCTTGATGCTTCCGGCCTCCTTTATCTCTCCAATGCATAGGTCGAGGGACGAAAACTCCTCAAAGGAGATTTGTTCCTTCAACTCCGTGGGTTTCACCGACTTCCTGGACTCTGCCTGCTCTATTCGGTCCCTGAAGACCCTCTCCAGCTCTTTGACCGTGGCTTCCTCCATGCGGGAAAAGAGGATCTCCGGCTTGCCCAAGCTCTGGCCTTCGGCCAGGGGCACCAGCGCCTCCTGGAAGGGCTTCTCGCTCGCACTGCCGCCCTGGCCCAGCTGCTTCCAGGCGGCCTCCATCTTGGAGGGCATGACTGGCTCCATGAAAATGATCAGCGCCTTGGCGATCTGCAAGCAGCTCCTCAAGACCTCTCCTGCCGAGGCTTTGTCGCTCTTGATGAGCTTCCAGGGCTCATGGCTCTGGAAGTAGATATTGCCGAAGTCCGCGAGCGCCAGGATGCTGTCCACCGCTTTCTTGAACTCGTACTCCTCCAGGCCAAAGACGACCTCTTTCATGGTCTGCTCGATCTTGGCATTGACCTCGGGATCGATCTTTCCTTGCGGAACCTTTCCTTCGAAGTTCTTAACGGTGAAGGTCAGCGCCCGGTTGAGGAAGTTGCCGAAAGCTCCCACCAGCTCTGTATTCACCTTCTCGGCAAAGATCTTCCAGGCGAAGTTGACCTCCTTGTTGTGAGCGGTGTAGCTGGCCAGATAATAGCGCAGCAGATCGGGATGCAGGCCCTTCTCCAGGTAGTCGTCCTTCACCCAGATGACGTATCCTCTGGACTTGGAGAACTTCTTGTCGTCGATCTTCAGCATGCCGCTGGCCACAACCGCGGATGGCAGGGTATAGCCAGCTCCTTTGAGCATGGCCGGCCAGAAGATGCAGTGGTGATAGACTATGTCTCCGCCGATGAAATGGATGATCCGGGCATCGTCCTTCCAATAATCTCGCCAGTCTTTGCCCTCTTGGGCGCACCACTCCTCGGTGAAGGCGATGTAGCCGATGGGCGCGTCCACCCAAACGTAGACCACCAGCTCGTTGTGGCCTGGGAACTGCACGCCCCAGCTCATGTTCCTGGTTATGCACCAATCCTTCAACTCCTGGCGGACCCACTCATGGGCGTAGTTTCGGGCCGATGCCGTCCCACCCAGGGTCTCCAGGTACCCGAGCAAGAAGTCCTTGAACTCGGAGAGCTTGAAGAAGTAATGGATCTGCTTGCGGTACTCGGCTTTGCCGCCGCAGACTTTGCAGACGGCGTTCTTGATCTCGCCCGGCTCCAGGTGGCGGCCGCAGCCCATGTCGCATTCGTCGCCGCGGGCGGGCTTGCCGCAGTAAGGGCATTCGCCCTCCACGTACCTGTCCGGCAGGAAGCGCTCGCATTTCGGACAGTAAGCCAGCTCGATCTCCCTGGGGTAGACGTAGCCCTTCTCCGTGAGAGCCTTCACCATCTCCTGCGTCCGGTTGTGGCAGGCAGGATCGTCAGTGTCTCCGAAGAAGTCGAAGTGAACGCTCATGCCCTTAAAGACTTCATGGAAATGCTGGTGGTACTTGGCGACCAGCTGCTTGGGCTGCAATCCTTGTGCCTCGGCGTTGACCACGATGGGAGTTCCATGGGCGTCCGAGCCGCAGACGAACAGCACCTCCTGGCCCATCTTTCGCAAGGCCCGAACGAAGATGTCCGCAGGCACATAGGTTCTGAGGTGGCCTAGGTGGCAGGGCCCGTTGGCATAGGGCAGGCCGCAGGTTACAAGGATAGGCGATGACAATGAGAACACCGCCACGCGATATGATGTAACAACAGATATAGGTTTCCCAGCCCTTTGATCTCCGGCCATACTGTTGAAAATTATAGGAAGGAATTGGACAGCACTGGCATGAGGCAGCCCATGGAAAAAATGTATATAACCGAATGGCAAATGCTGATAATAGTATTAAATTACCTATGTAATGAGAGACAATAAATATAACGGGGGTATCAGATGAGATTAATTGTTTTAGCATTGTTGTTGGCGCAAATCTTCGGCACAGCGCATGCCTATCCGCTGCAGGGCGGCGATGAAAACGGAAGCGTCGTGCTCTTCGGGGCAACGAGGACCCCTCTGGAGGCTGAGAATGCCACTTTGGAGATCCTGAAGCTGGACGTGGGCCTCATCGGGGTCGAGAATGCCACCTACGAGCTGGTGGACAGCAAAGACAGCGTTTATCAGCCCGGACTGTACAAGACTCTCCAGCCTGACAGGCAGCTGGTTTACTTCCTCATTCCCCAGGATGACCTCTTCAAGCTCATCAATGTGACTTTTGCGGGAGGGAAGTCCTTCAACATCAACTGGTGGGCAACGCCCAAGGGCTTCAATCAGGATGCTGTGATAAGGTACTACGGAATCACGGACTGGCTGATCAACCCGGACGAGCAGGGCATCGTCCTGCAGCTGCGGGTGACCAACAACGGTACCAAAGACCTGTACATTGCCCCGCAGAACTTCACCCTCCTGGACCAGTGGGGCTGGGCTTACCGTCCCACTCTGGGATTTGATCCGGAGGTAGTTGGGCCCGGGAAGGCTACTGGGAGCAGGGTTAAAGTGGGCTTCACCGGCGTCTCGCTCTTGAGCCGTCCCGCAGCCCTGGGCTATGATTATGGGACCGCCAATCAGGTCATCATAGATCTGGAGAAGGATCAGGGACCGCTCTCGAACGAGGTGGTCTACGGCTCCGGCGCCGTCCAGAACGTCACCTCCGCGGCTCCAGCCGCCGCGACATCCATTATGCCGAGCGCAAACCAGAGCCAGGCAGCTTCCGCCCCGGCCGAGGGACAGACCAACCAGACCGCGGCCAGCCAGATCCAAGGCAGCAATGCAAGCTCTAAGATCAGCTCTCTCAAGGAGCAGATAGCGGCCAGCAAGGCGCGGCTTGCGGCCACGAAGTCGAGTCTCAATCAGAGCACAAAGAATGATACACAGAATAGCACACAGAATACCACCAAATAAACGAATATCCATGGGCTTCTTGTTGTCCGGCCCGGGCTTTTTGCCCAGGCCATTTTTTCGCAAGTCTCCATCAGGGTGTTATGCCTTCGCGAAGAGAAAGACCACATCATAATAAAATATATTAATTAGTTACAGCCAAGATTATAGCCAAGATTTATGAATCAGATCGATCAAGTCCTTTAAGGGATCCAAAGGAAGTTGACATGATATTGGAGGTATATTCTGAATGAGATGGGAGGCTCTGGCTTTGTTCGTAATGCTTGTTCCTGGAATCGCTCAGGGGTATCCTTTGCACGGAAGCAATGGAGAAGTCAACTGCACCATCTTTGGCACCTTCAAAGACTCCTGGCCCACAGGGAATGCTGATGCAGACAGATACGCAGTTCTGAATGTGGATTTGAGCTTAACCAGAGTCAACGCCAGCGACAGCACTTTCATCCAGGCCATCTACAGCCTCACGGATGGCAACGACCGGGTTTATAAGACCAGTCCGGAGTACACCAAGGACTTCCAATTCGGCCGCAAGCTGATTGGCTTCGTGGTTCCCACTGAGACCATTGCCAAAAGCCTGACGGTGGACCTCTCCTCCGATCCCACGGGGGGTGAGCAGTTCTCCATTCCTTTCCCCGGGCTTTCCAATTCCAGCAACGGAAAGGTGACTCTGCTTTACTATGGAGTCTTGAGATCCTGGATGGAGTCCAATAAAAGGACCTTTGAGTTTGATATAGGCCTTACCAACAACGGCACGATAAAACTGCCTCTGAGCGCCGAGAACTTCAGCCTGGTGGATCAGTGGGGCTGGAAGTACGCCAGCAAGACGTACGACATCTACGGCAGAAAGGGAATCCAGGCAGCAGAGTTGGAGCCAAACGGGACTCTTAGGTCAGGGCTTGTTTTCAGCCCCCTTTCTCCTCTTACTAGACCCGTGGAGCTGGTTTATGAGTATTCCAGCAACAGTTCCTTGGCGCTAAATATCGATTCAGAGGCAGGCCTGCGATCCAACATCACGGCCCCGCAGAGCTGCGATGAATGCCGCGGCTCTCAGAATGAACCTGCGCCCGGCACCCTGGCAGGCTCGATAAAGGCCACCAAGGCCCGGCTGGAGAAGGTGAAGGGGAACATCACCGACAGCAGCCCACCCAAAGGAAGAGATGAGATTTGAGGCAGATCTCTCGCTCTCACTGCAGATCGAGCGTCCCTTCTCCCTTGGCCACGTTGTGCTTAACCTCCTCCGAGGTTTTGTCGGCCATGGCCCAGATTATGGATACTCTCTGGCCGGAGTTGAAGGCTTTATCGAACTTGTCCCTCGTGTTCATCTTTCTCTTGAATTCAATAACCGTCCAATTTCCGCTCTCTTCTCCTCCCGACTCCATGATGTCATAGGTTCCTCCCAGCTCAGTATCGTTCAGATGCGGGCCATAATTGCCTGTGCAGTTCTCATCCAGCACCGTGGCCTTTCCCTTCTCCACGTAGCCCATGATGATGTCGGCGTCCTTCATCCACACCGTGGGCTCGAATCCCAGGGAGATCCAGCCTTGGGTCGATCCGTTGAGGCCTACATAAAGAAATTGGGCATCGTTCTTCCAGGAGATCTCCAGATCTCCACCGGAGTAGCCGCTGCTCGCTGGCTCGCGAAGGAGCATGCTTCTCGCGTACTCGTTCGCTCCCACTATGCCGTCGGGCTTCCATTCTTGGGAAGCTGCGGTCTGCTTCACCTGGGGACCGCTTTGCGGCTGGATGCATCCGGAGAAGGCGACCAGCAAGCTCAAGGTTAGGACGATCAGAATCGGTTTCATCTCAGAACACCTGTGCAATTCTTAAGCTTGCTGAAGATATCAGGATGTCGAAAAATGCCGGCCCATGTTCTCTCCGATAGCGGGTTCTCGATCGTATCTACATCAGAGCTGCAGCACTCGCCTCCGCGATATCTTCATATCCAAAGCAATCGGTTTTGTAGGTACCCCTTCTGTTTTTGCCGAACAATTCAATGAATCTTGCGCTTGTTCAACTTCATTAGGCTAGAGCCGGTAGGAGCTGTGCTTAAATAGCTCAGGAGACTTCAGCAGAAGGTCTTGATAAAACAAAGAAAGGTTAGCGCAGAGGTGAGCAGCTTATCATCATGTCCTATCTGCTCCTCTGCATAACGTCTTATTTTATCGCCCGGACTGTTAGGTTATCGAATCCAATGGTCACATTGCCCTCAGATTTAGATTCAACAGCCAAGGCTATATGGCCATTAGCATAGCTGCTATCGTTATAATCCGTTAGCTTCACGCCATTTGCGTAAAAGGAGAACTTATCTCCATTGCAAACGACCTTCACAATGTTCGTAGCATTGCCGGTTTTTATGGCGCTCGATTTAGCCCAATCCGGAACGTATACCCAAGAATTGTTCTGCGCTTTTTTGACCTGATAGTAGCCATCGCTGGAGAGGAGGAAGGCATAAGAATTCCTACCCGCGTCAAACTCCCTAACCAAGACACCAAAAGCATTGTCGTCAGGGCCAGCCTCTTTGGTGGCTTCAACCTCTAATACGAAATCGCTGAAGTTCAGGCGGGGGAAAATCCTAAAATTCCAATAAAGTGCTGGTACTGCTGTCTCGTGATATTTTCCGTTTTTATAAAGAGCTGAGAAATCCCCTTTCGAATATTGGGGCCAGCCAGATTTACTGCTGGAAAAGTCGTCAGAATATAAGAGATCTCCGACACCAGGCTCCGCAGGGGTTTGATCCGACTGCAGCTGTCCATTAGCAGCCTTACTTGATGAAGTCCCATTCTCAGCCAAAGAAATAGGCATGACGGAGAGGATAGCCGCAGCCAATACAGCGAATATAATTGCTTTCGTATACATCATACCAGGTCCACCTTTATGGCTTGCAGTAGGGTTATTGGTAACACTTTAATCCAACAAGCCCTCCAATTGCAATTAGCTCAACATAGGTATTAAATATTTGGGTCCTCGCCGTTTATTTAGGCAAACCAGGTGACGAGGAATTCATTGGCCGGACCACATCAATGATGTGTATCCCAAGAGGGCAAATCCTGGGGCCAGTTATCGCTATCAAGCACCATCTTTGTACTCCCCTAGCAGGATAGTGAATCATGAATGTTGTTGGTCGATATCCTGAAGTTACCCACAGGAAATTGCGAAGAGCCTGAAAAACACTATCTTTAGACCTCAGAGGATGCATTTTGGTCAAGAATGCCTGATGAATGCAAGCTAAACCAGTTCCTTTTAAGGAAGGAGAGAGATTTTAATGCAACAGAATAGATTTAAAAGGATTGAGCCGCTTATAAGTGCCATACTTTCGGGACTCTACAGTCGGCCAAGACTTAGAAGATTAATTCCGTCTTTATACTAATGCTTGGAGAAAGGACAATCTTTATATGACTTTATTGGTATAATACCAACAATCGGGCGATGCCCAGGGGAGAATACAAGATAATATGGGCAACAGCTTGGACCTTGACGAAGTCGATCGCTCTATTCTTCGGCTTCTCCGGCAGAACGCGCGCATGAGCCTGCAAGAGATGTCGCGCCAAACAGGCATCTCCGATGCCACACTGCAGTTCCGGCTCAAGCGCATGAGAGCCAATGGGGTCATTGAGAGCTTCACGATTAAGGCCAATCCGGCAGCGACGGGCTACACAGTGACCGCCATCATGCTGGTGCAGACGGAGGCGGAAAGGCACGAGCAAGCCGTAGCAGCTCTGGTGAAGATCCCTGTGAGATCACCGAAGTTTACGGGATACTGGGTGAGTACGACCTTTTTGTCAAGGTCTGGGCGAGGGGCTTAGAGGAGCTTAATGCCCTTATAAACGACAGCATCAGGTCGATAGACGGCATCGAAGATCTTCTTGAGATCGTAGTTGTAGAGCGAGCAAAAGAAGAAACTCCTCCTGTTTAGAGGTTGAGATGCGTTCTTCCAAGAGCATCACGGATAATATCAAAGCGCCGGGCCCTTTGTGGGTAAAAGAGGCAGCATCGAATGGTACGAATCGGGTCAGCTTCTTTTCCCAGCTGCAGGGCAAGAAGATCGTGGATAGAGATGGCAATGTAGTGGGAAAGCTCACCGATCTGTCCCTGAGGCCGGGTGAGGCGCTTCTGGAGATCTCTCGCATAGTTTACACCTCCAACATTCTGGGCGAGAAGGTCATCCTGCCCATGTCCAGCATCTTCTCCATCGATGGCGATATCCGGCTGGAAATGGCCAGAGACGAGATACCTCCGGGCAGGCTCTCTGAGAGGGAGCTGCTGGTGACGGAGACCATTCTGGACAAGCAGATCGTGGACATCGACGGCCTGAAGGTGGTGAGGGTCAATGACGTCCTCCTGGCACAGGTTAAAAAGTCCCTTTGCCTGGTGGCTGTGGATGTAGGCTTCAAAGGAATACTGAGACGACTGGGACTTTCCGGGCTCTCCCGCGGTTTATTGGATAAGCTTCCCAATCACATCATCCCCTGGTCCTACATCGATCCCCTCGATCCGAGCCTAAGGAGCATTCACCTCAAGATTTCGCGAAAGACCATAAATGACCTTCATCCAGCCGATATTGCCGATATCCTGGAGGATCTGAGCAACAAAGACCGGCTTTTGATCCTCGACTCCCTGGGCGAAGAGACCGCTGCCGAGACCATGGAAGAGGTGAATCCAGAGGTGCAGGCCACTATGGTGAAGCAGATGGATAGCGATGATGTGGCCGATATCCTGGAGAACATGAACCCTGACGATGCCGCAGACCTCCTGGGGATGATGTCGGAGAACAAGGCCTCTGAGGTGCTCAACCTCATGGATGAGGAGGAGGCGAAGGAGGTCAAGGAGCTTATGATGTACAGCGACCGGTCAGCTGGAAGCCTCATGACCACGGAATACATCGCGGTGCCCTCCGACTGCAGCGTTCCGGACATCTTTGCCCGGCTCAGGAGGTCGGGTCAGGAGATAGACCTGATCTACTACATCTATGTTCTGAGCGCTCAGGAGCAGCTTCTAGGCGTGATATCCCTGCGCGATCTCCTTTTAGCCGATCCGGCTCAGAATGCGGGGGAGGTCATGAAGAAGGAGGTCATCAGAGTCCTTCCAACATCGAGCGTGGAAGAGGCTACAAACCTCCTTTCCAAGTACGACTTCCTCAGTGTGCCCGTGGTTGATCAGGACGGTAAGATGCTGGGCATCGTGACCTTTGACGATGCTCTGGATGAGATCATCCCCGAGGATCTCAAGAAGCGCCTGCCCTGGAATTACCATAAGCTGCGCAGGGTTCGTGGTGTAGCCTGATGAAGTTACATCTCTTAGGGAAGCTGAACCTGGGGGGCAGAGTTCCCAGGATCACCCTGGCGGAGTTGGCGATCTTCCTGGGCGTCCTTGGGCCGGGAATAATCACTGCCAACGTGGACAACGATGCCGGCGGCATCACCACTTACAGCATCGCCGGAGCCCACTTCGGCTACTCTCTTCTGTGGACGCTCATACCCATTACTGTAGCCCTCTTTGTGGTGCAGGAGATGTGTGCGCGCATGGGCGTGGTCACGGGCAAAGGGCTGGCGGATCTCATCCGGGAGAACTTCGGTGTCAAGCCCACGGTGATATTGCTCTTGGGAATCATCATCGCCAATCTGGGCACCACGACCGCAGAGTTCGCGGGAATTGCAGCAAGCATGGAGATCTTCGGCGTGAGCAAGTACGTCTCGGTTCCCGTGGCCGCTGTTCTGGTCTGGCTGGTTGTAGTCAAGGGAAACTACCACTCCATCGAGAAGATCTTCCTCCTCGCTAGCTCGGTTTATATCACTTACATTGTCTCTGGGCTATTGCTGCATCCCGACTGGAAGTTTCTCTTCTCCCAGACCATAACCCCTAGTATAAGCCTGGACTCCGGGTATCTTTACATGGTGGTTGGTGTAGTGGGAACGACTATTGCTCCCTGGATGCAGTTCTATCTGCAGTCCACAGTTGTGGAGAAGGGTGTGAAAGTATCCGAATATAAGTATACGAAATGGGATGTCTATGTCGGATGCGTCATCACAGACGTGGTTTCATACTTTATAATATTCACCTGTGCCGCAACGATCTTTGCCCATGGCATCAGGATTGAGACGGCGAAAGATGCCGCTTTAGCGCTCTTTCCCCTGGCGGGCAGCTACTCGGCCTGGCTTTTCGCCTTTGGGCTCCTCAATGCCTCCCTCTTCGCCGCCTCTATACTGCCGCTCTCCACGGCGTACTTCCTCTGCGAGGGAATGGGCTGGGACTCCGGCCTGAACAAGAGGTTCTGGGATGCGCCTCAGTTTTATTTACTCTATACTCTGCTCATCGCCATAGGTGCCGCCATCATCCTGGTTCCCGATGCGCCCCTGCTGACCATAATGGTCCTCTCCCAGGTGATAAACGGCTCTTTGCTGCCTCTGGTGCTGGTGTTCATGCTCCTCCTGATCAACAGCAAGAAGCTGATGGGAGAGTATACCAACAGCAATGCCTTCAATGCCGTGGCCTGGGCTACCACGATCATAATGAGCATCCTGACTCTGCTGCTGGTGGCGACGGCCCTGGTCTCGGGTACAGGAAAATAAAGGTTTAAGCACAAGGAAGTCGTCAGATAGACGATAATTGGGGAGGATGCATATTGGATCAATCCAGCAAAGGAGCAAAGGTGTCCGAACTTCCTTCCTCTACTCTGCCCCCTGCTAGCGATAAGCAAGCGGAGAAGCCCAAGATCACGATCATCGATTACGATGAGCAGCATTATCATGAGGCGGAGGTTAAAGAGGCAGCGGAGTGCTTCGTCTTCAAAGAGAAGCCCACAGTCACCTGGATAAACATAGACGGCCTCCGTCAGGTCGATATCCTGGAGAAGCTGGGGGCGTGCTATGGCATCCATCCCCTGGTGCTGGAGGACATCCTATCGGATCAGCGTCCCAAGATAGAGGACTATGACGACTATATTTTCATAGTGCTCAAGATGCTCTACTACAACGAGGAGGGGGATGAAGAGCTGGGTGATAGCAAGATCGACTTCGATCAGGTCAGCATGATCCTCGGCCCCAATTTCATAATGTCCTTTAAAGAGAAGGAGGTGGATGTCTTCAATCCCCTGCGCGACCGACTGAGGACGGCTAAGGGCAGGATAAGAAAGCAAGGACCGGATTACCTCGCCTACTCCATGATTGATGCCGTTGTCGATCACTACTTCGTGATCATGGAGAAGCTGGGGGACAGGTTCGAGGATCTGGAGGACGCGGTGGTGGCCCACCCCGAGCCGGGAATCCTCCCTACCATCTATAACCTGAAACGAGACATGCTCTTCCTGCGCAAGTCGGTCTGGCCGCTGAGGGAAGCCATCAGCAAGATGCAGAGGACGGATTCTCCCTTGGTCTCCGAGGCGACGAAGATCTACCTGCGGGATGTCTACGACCACACCATTCAGGTGATCGAGAACATAGAGACCTTCCGGGATATGTCCGCCTCTCTTCTGGAGACCTATCTCTCCAGCCTCTCCAACAAGCTCAACGAGGTCATCAAAGTCCTGACCATCATCTCCACCATCTTCATTCCCCTTACCTTCCTGGCCGGGCTTTACGGGATGAACTTCCGGTACATGCCCGAGCTGGAGTCTCCTTTGGGCTATCCTGCCGTTCTGATTTTGATGATGATGGTAGTGGCGATAATGATGGTTTATTTCAAGAGAAAAGGATGGTTCTAGCCCTCCAGGATCTTTTCGTAGCGCTGCACGATTCTCTCCAGGATATCCATGTCATAGGACTGGTGAACGGGTACCTGGATGTCCGTCTCCATGCCGGCGGTTTCGGGCGCAGCAGTCAGGCCGCCCTCCTGAACAGGGATGCGAAGATCGCGGGCGATCTCCTCGATCATGGGAGTGAGCGGCTGGATGGGCCTGGCCGCGGAAGCCCTCGCCCGGTATCTTTGCAGCATAAGATCCACCTCCGCTGCCAGCGGTTCGACATCCCCCGACCCGGCGGCCTGGCAGATCCGCTCAGCGCTCTCCTTGAGCTGGGAGAGGGTGCGAACACCGGCCTCAAGCAGCTCTCCTGAGTAGTGCTCTCTCACCTGATCCTCGTAGCCGGGCACCAGGACTAAAAGCTCGATCTCCTTGAGGCGCTCCAGATCCTCGGGCTCAGGCTTGTAGGGGTTTACTACTATAAAGTCCAGGCCCAGGCGCAGGGCCAGGCTCTGGTACATGGGAGTGACGCCGACAAGCTTTTTGTCTTTCAGGATGGCCCTTCTTACCGCCTCCGGATGGCAGGAGGCAAGGCCAAAGTAGTCGGCAAAGGCCCTGGTGGTGGTGAGAACCTTGGTCCGGCCCTGCTTGGCGGCGTTTATCATGCCTCTTCTCTCCAACTCCTTCACATGGTCGTAGCTCTTGTTGCCCCTGATATCCACCAGATCGCATTGCCTTATGGGCTGCTTGTAGGCGATTATTGCCAGGGTCCTGATGAGCGGCGCTTCCAGCTCTTTGGGGGCCAGCGAGACCACCTCCGGGGCCAGGCGGGCCCGGACCTGCATGGCGTAATCTTCTCCGATGCTCCGGATCTCCAGCCCTGAGCCGCGCCGGGCATATTCGCTGGCCAGATCATCGGCGAGGGCGCGCGCCCGCTCCTCAGAGAGGCCGCACAGATCGGCCAGCTCCTTCGCCGAGAGTGTCCTGCCTGCAGCGAAGAGGGCGGCCTCGATTACGGCCTTGGCGTCTGAACTTTGAGAATCCACGAGCATTGCTATCTCTGTCATGCAAAATAGGCTTTATGCTTCAATGTCAAGCTAATATACCATCAGGTTTCTATCACGACCTGATGCAATGGGAGCTGATCGGTTCAGGCGCGGCGCTTTTGACCATGTTCGGCTTCGTGCCCCAGATCTTCAAGATCTACCGGACGGAGTCGGTCGAGGATGTGAGCCTCCTGATGCTGCTGCAGTTCTTTGTGGGCATCTTCCTCTGGCTGCTCTACGGGATTCATATTCAAGACAAAATTGTGATTGTCTCGAACGTCGTATCCTTTATAACTCTGGTTGTGGCAATCGGCTTGTACTTCAAGTACAGAAAAAACAGATCGAGGAAAGAAAAGTGAGAGTAAATCGTAGAATATGGCTTGTGGCCATAGCTGTGATCTTGACAGGCTTAATGGCTTTTGTATCGGCAACGTCTCCGGATTCGTCAGCATCTCTGGCGTCAGACCCTTCGAAGGATGTTCTCTTTCAAGTATCGGCCATCACCGCCCTCATGCAGGGCGTCTTCGAGGGCTCGATGAGCTTCAAAGAGCTGGCTGGGCACGGAGACTTCGGCATAGGAACCTTGGATGATCTGGACGGAGAGCTGGTGGAGCTCGATGGCCAGTTCTACCAGGTGAAATCGGACGGGAAAGTTTATCATGTAAGCGAGTCCCAGACGACTCCCATTGCCGATGTGACCTTCTTTGAGCCTGACCAGAAGATCCTCTTCAATGGCTCCGCCAACCAGACGAAGCTGCAGAGATATCTGGAAGACCAGATGCCCAGCAAGAACATCTTCTACGCCATCAGGATCGACGGGACCTTTGATTAC
>JAPKYD010000038.1 GCA_026394475.1 Methanothrix sp. | reverse complement strand
GATAAGCGATGTTCAATTTAAGGTGCAAGAGTTTGATTTCTAGAGACTTTTATCTACTTTGATATTTATATAGTCGGTTTCCATAGCTTGCTGCTAAGGAATTTGAATTTGAAAAGACTTTTATAGACATGTACCTTCTTTAGGAAAGAGTCTTGAGTTCGGAGATATGGATGAGAATCTCAGTAGTGGGCGGAGGATACGTCGGCCTGGTATCGGCAGCATGCTTTTCAGAACTCGGCCACACCGTTGATCTAATAGAGATAGATCCCGCGAAAGTTGAGGCCATCAACCAGGGAGGGTCGCCCATATATGAGAAAGGATTGGATGAGATTCTGAAAGAGCACGTGGGCAGGGATTTGAAGGCCACGCCAACCTACGAGAGCATAGAGCATTCACAAGTTGCTCTGATCTGCGTGGGAACTCCCCAGGGCAAAGGAGGAGAAGCTGACCTCTCCATGATCGGATCCGCAGCAAAGTCGATCGGCCTCGCTCTTCAGAACTGCCACGATTATCATGTTGTGGCAGTGAAGAGCACCGTCCCTCCGGGCACCACCGAGAATCTGGTTAAGCCCACAGTGCTGAAGTACTCAGGAATCTTCCAGGAGATAGGCTTTGTCATGAATCCGGAGTTCCTCCGGGAAGGCCTGGCGGTTCAAGACTTCATGAATCCCGATAGGATCGTAGTAGGAAGCTCTGACAAGAAGGCCGGAGATGTCTTTGCCGGAGTCTATGGCGGCTTGGATGCACCTGTGATCAGGACCAGCCTGACCGCAGCCGAGATGATCAAGTACGCCTCCAATGCATTTCTGGCCACCAAGATCTCCTTCTCCAACGAGATTGGGAATATCTGTAAACGCTTGGGCATAGACGTCTATGAGGTGATGAAGGGCGTGGGCTTGGATCACAGGATCAATCCCTACTTCCTCAACGCAGGGGCAGGCTTCGGAGGAAGCTGCTTTCCCAAGGATCTATCAGCCCTGGGGCATCTGGCGAGAGAGGTAGGCGAAGATCCGATGCTTCTCAATGCCGTGATGGAGATCAATGAACGCCAGCCCATGCGCATCATAGAACTCCTGGAGAAGCGGATAGGCGATCTTGCCGGAAAACGGGTGGCTGTGCTGGGATTAGCCTTCAAGAATGACACCGATGATGCCAGGGAATCGAGATCAATCCCAGTAATTGCAGAGTTGAAGAAGAGGGGCGCAACCGTCAAAGCCTACGATCCCAAGGCCAACTCCTCCATGAGCAGGATCTTCCCTGAGATCGATTACTTCTCAAGCGCTGCCGAGGCGCTTGACGGAGCCGATGCGTGCCTGGTTATGACGGAGTGGCCGCAATTTGGGAGGCTTTGCACGGAGTTCGATCTCATGAAAAAGCGGGTCATCATCGACGCCAGGCGGATCTTATCATGTAAGGACGCTGAAGGGATCTGCTGGTAAGTGCTCTGCAAGAAAGTATATATCATACTAATTATGATTTGTTAATAATTAAGGTGACAGAATGGCGCGATCAAAGGTAAGGAGGGCTGTAATACCGGCAGCTGGCCTGGGAACCAGGTTTCTGCCCCTCACCAAGGCCCAGCCGAAAGAAATGCTGCCAGTGGTGGACAAGCCTGTCATTCAGTATGTGGTGGAGGAGGCCACTCTCTCTGGCATAGATGATATCCTGATCATAACCGGCCGGGGCAAGAGGGCCCTGGAGGATCATTTTGACGCCAGCTTTGAGCTGGAGTACCGGCTCAAACAGAATGGAAATAAGCGGCTTTTCGAGGAGACGGAGAGCCTATCCAAGATGGTAGACATGCACTATATACGGCAGAAGGAGCAGAGGGGCCTTGGCGATGCCATCCTCCATGCAGAGAAGCATTGTGACGGCGAGCCCTTTGCTGTTCTCCTGGGCGACACCATCACCATACCTCTTGAAGGCGAGAAGACCTGCACCAGCCAGATGATAGATGCCTTCGAAGAGCACCATAGCTCCATTATCGCCGTTGAGCCCGTGGCGAACGAGAAGATCAAGGACTACGGCATCATCGATGGAGTGGAGCTCGGGAATGGCGCCTACCTTATCAAGGATATTGTGGAAAAGCCGAAGCCTGAGGACGCCCCATCAAACCTGGGGGCTATAGGCAGATATGTCCTCACCCCTGAGATCTTCGCCCTTCTGAGGGATACCAAGCCCGGACATGGCGGAGAGGTTCAGCTCACAGACGCCCTCCGGCGGCTGGACCGGCCCATAGGCCTGGCTACGAAGTGCAGGCGGTATGATATCGGGGACAAGCTCGGTTGGATGAAGTCGAGCATTGAGCTGGCCCTGGAGCGAGAAGAGTTTTCAGGGGAGCTCAAAGCGTTTCTTAAGACGCTGCTTGCAAACGAAATAATGGTTGGGCAGAGTGGATCATCGTGGCTTGGGACTATAAAAGAGAGGTAGAGGCAATACAGAGGCATCTTGGAGACCTTTCCTTCCAGGAGCAGAGGATTCTGATTACAGGCGGTGCAGGCTTCCTGGGCTCCTGGATGTGCGATGTGCTGGTCTCCAAGGGAGCTGAGGTTGTATGTATCGATAATCTGGCCAGCGGCTTGAGATCAAACGTCGCCCATCTCTTGGAGTCAAAGAAGTTCAGGTTCATAGAGCACGATATCTCCGAGCCCATCTCCTTTTCGGAGAAGCTGGATCTGGTGGTGCACATGGCCAGCAGGGCCTCGCCTTTCGAGTTCGAGCACTATCCCATTGAGATCCTCAAGGCGAACACCCTTGGGCTGATGAACTCGCTGGAGATCGCCCGGCATAATGATGCCAGGATCCTCTACACCTCGACCAGCGAAACCTATGGCAATCCGCAGGTGGTGCCGACTCCAGAGAGCTATTTTGGCAACGTCAATGCCCTTGGCCCCAGGGGATGCTACGATGAGGCCAAAAGATGTGGGGAAGCCTATGTAACTGCCTACAAAAACCAGTACGGTCTGGACACCAGAACAGCCAGGATATTCAATACTTACGGCCCGAGGATGAGGTTCGACGGGATCTATGGCCGGGCCATTCCAAGGTTTGTGGACCAGGCTCTGCACAACCAGACCATAACGGTCTTTGGAGACGGCAGCCAGACCAGGAGCTTCACTTACCTGACAGATCAGATAGAGGGGCTGCTCAGGCTCGCTGCTCTGGACAGAGCGAAAGGATGCGTGGTCAACATAGGAAATGATAAAGAAACCACAATCCTGGAGCTGGCGAGGAAGGTCCTGGAGCTGACCGGATCTCATTCGGAGATAGCCTATTATCCGCTTCCAAAGGACGATCCCTTGAGGAGGCGACCGGTGATAACCAGAGCCAGAGAGCTCCTCGGCTGGGAGCCCAAGGTGCCTCTGGAGGAAGGATTGTCCAGGACCATTGAGTGGTATATGGCCGCAAACTTAGGGAAGCCGAAAGAGCGAGAGGGCAGCCGTGCCGAAGACAGGAGCCAAAAAGGATAGCGCCGGATGTCGGAGATCTACATTTCAACCTCGTGCCTGAAGGGCACCGGAAATCTGCGAGAGATCCTGGAGGTCTACAGCGCTCACGGCATCGAGAAGGTGGAGTTGACTGGCGGCCTGGAATATATCCAGAACTTGGCTGGCCTCCTCGGCCATTATCCTGGAACGAATTTTATAATTCATAACTATTTTCCTCCGCCCCGCGAGCCCTTCCTCATGAACCTGGCGGCCCAGGATGAGAAGGTGAGAGAGAGAAGCCTGGCCATCTGCAAGAGGGCGATGGATCTTTGCCGTCGATTCGGCTGCGGGCTGTACTCCTTTCACCCCGGCTTCAGGGTAGAAAGCACTTTGGGGCTGGACTTCGACCTCTCGGGTAGGAAGCCCGTCCCCTACCGGGCCGCCTTTTGCAGGTTCGCGAGATCGATAGAGGAGATATCGGCTTATGCCAGGAGCAGAGGCGTGCCGGTCGCTCTGGAAAACCTGGAGCATAAGAATGAAGCCTACATGATGACCCGGCCGGAGGAGTTCGCGCGGTTTCAAGAGATCTTTCCGGAGGTGGGGGTGCTCCTGGACCTGGGGCATCTCAAGATCGCCTCCAGACGATTCGGTTTTGAAGCAAAGGATTTCCTGAGAGCTGTCAAAGACCGCGTCCTGGCGGTGCATATTCACGAGAACGACGGGATTAGAGATCTGCATCTGGAGCCACTGGGAGGCGCATTGATGGGATGTCTGGAGAAGGTGGAATGCGAGACGATGGCGCTGGAGTGCCGTGGCCTGAATATGGAGCGAATCATCCTCAATCTACGTGCTCTG
>JAPKYD010000041.1 GCA_026394475.1 Methanothrix sp. | reverse complement strand
TTCGAGAAACGGCGTCATCTTGCCTTCAACTTTGACTCTTCCCCTACTGGGCCTTAGGATATTCGCTATGATCTTAAGAAGTGTGCTCTTGCCGGAGCCGTTGTCCCCTATTATGCCGACGCACTCGCCCTCCTCCACTTCGAAGCTTACATCCTTCAATACCGTGAACGTCTCATAATGGTTGGGCCTCATCATGCCCACAAGATTCTCAAAGAGCGTCGTCCTTCTCTCGTGAGGAATCTGAAATGTCTTCCAGAGGTGATCCACCTGCACAGCCATCAGATCGCCTCCGCGAACTTGGGCTCTAGCCGGTCGAAGATAACGTAGCCTAGCAGGAGCACCACCAGCGTGGATACGGCTACATATGCTAGATTCAGAGGCTCCGGGGAGATTCTGTACAGGATGCAATCACGCATCATAGTTATTATTTGGGCCATGGGATTTAGCATCAATATCCAACGTACTCTTTCTGGAAATATAGTTATAGGATATAAAATTGGCGTGGCAAAGAACCCTACCTGGACTATGAGCCGCCAGATGAACTGCACATCTCGGAAGTAGACGTTGAGGGCAGATAAGGCCATCGATAGTCCCAAGATCATCAGAAACTCGAATATAAATAGGATTGGGAAGTATGCTATAGTCATTCCCGGCATGACCCTGAAGACTCCCATGAATATTACGAATACTACGAACTCCAGCGCGGTCATCATCAGCGCCGTAATGCAGGTGGCTATCACGAGAATGTCCCTGGGGAAGTATACCTTCTGCACCAGACTGGGCTTTCCTATGATGCCCCCGATGCTCATGGATGTTCCCCTGTCCAGGAAGTTCCAGAGGACTATGCCCAGCAGCAGGAAGAGCTGGTAGTGCTCCACCTGGATGCGCATGAGGTTGCTGAACACGACGTAGAGTATCAGAAGCATTAGCAGCGGCTCCAGGAGCGACCAGAAGAAGCCCAGCGCTGAGTTCTTGTAGCGCAGCTTGAAGTCGCTCCATGCCAGCCGGATTATTAGATCTCTATAGCTCCACAGCTCATGAAGATGGCTTGGGGTCAGCAATGAATACTCCTACTTCAATTATTTACCTGGGATTAGTCTGCGAATTCTCTCCAGAAATACTGGAGTGTCGAACTCCTTGGCCCGCTTTATGCATGCATCTTTGTATCTCTCCGGGTCCTTAGCTATCTCCTTCACAGCTCTCGCCAGCTCATCTCTGTTCGCTCCCACGAGCATCCCCGTCTTTCCGTCTACCACCGTCTCCTTGAAGCCGCCTTCATTCACGGCCACCACCGGCTTTCCGCTGGCCATAGCCTCCACTGGCGTGAGCCCGAAGTCCTCGTCCACTGCGGTGCAGATCAAACCTCTGCACCGCGCATAGAGGTCAACCAGCTCTGCCTCGGAGATTGCACCGCGCATCTCGACATTTTCAGGAATATCTCTCACCAGCTTTCCATAGTACCGGGAAGCATGATCTCCCTCTGCATATCCGCCTACAATCACCAACCTCTCCTCCGGCAGCTCCCTGAAAACCTCGAACTGCAGATCTATCCTCTTCTCGGGGTAGATCCTGTTCACCGAGAGCCAGAAGTCGCCGTACTCATCACATCTGAACTTGCTGGTGTCCACAGGCGGATAAATCACTTCCGATGATCTGTTATGATCGTCCTTTATGCGCCGTTGCACAGTGGCGCTGATGGCCACCACATGGTCCAGATTTTTCACCGAGCGCTGATCAAACCAGCTGTGAGTTCTTATCCATTGCATAGCCAGAAATCTCATGATTGCATTGGGCTGCCTGGAGATCATGGACGCTCTCAGATCGTAGAAAGCCCTCACGGGTGTGTAGCAGTACCAGAGGTTTGGGTGATGCCTCTTGGCCGCGTAATGGGACCAGTTTCCTGCGAATATGAAGAAGTCGTACTCATCTGAAAAGTCGCAGGTAGCAAATAAAAGAGAGGCTGAGATCTGCTTGAAGGGCGGGAGCTTTACCGTCTTGCCCAGACTTATTAATCTGGCATCCCCGTATCCTAGCCGCTCAACGGTCTCCTGATTGGCATCCGTAGTTATGATATCTCCCTTGAGGGCGCGGGCGAGCATCAGCGCGACCCGCTCGCCGCCGCCGATGGCACCGATGTAGTCCAGGAAGATGGCAACCTTCAATATGATCCCTTGCGCTCCTGCTCGGCCAGGTAGTGATCAAGCTGGTCTCTGATGATGTCCCTCACAGTATACTTTCTCTTGAACCCGAGCGCTTCAATC
>JAPKYD010000077.1 GCA_026394475.1 Methanothrix sp. | reverse complement strand
GAGGAGATCCGCGCCCTGGCTGCCAGCGGCACCACCATGGACGATCTGTCCAATCAGATTCAGAAGAAGGCCAGGCTCGGCCCGGAGCTCATCAAGTACATCGCCAAGACCAAGATCACCGCTTGAGTCTTTGAATCTCTGAGCCAGAATTTGATCTGGCTCCCCTTTCTATTTTGCTGCATCCTCGCTCCGGGAAAGGTTCATCTCATCCGCCACATTTCTCTACTCCGTGAAGTGTGACGTGCTTGTGGCGGGTGCTTCGCCTGCTGGCCTCATGGCCGCGATCTCAGCCGCAAAGGGTGGATCAAGCGTAATGCTGTTGGATAGGGATCTAGGGAACCTCCATCACGCCGCGAATACGCTCTTCGAGGGCATGGCAGCGCGCTCCGGCATCAAGATCGAGGACTGCTACCTGCAGAAGAGGCTGGAAGGCATGCGCATCCTCGGCCCGGGCGGTGCCGCCGTGACCGTACCCGCGAAAGGCTATTTTATCGACCGGCAGAGGTTCGACGATCACTACCTCCGCCTCGCGGAAGGCTCCGGGGTTGTTCTCTTGTGCGGCGTGGCACGAGCCGCCAAGCTGGACGGAAATCGAAGGATCGTAGCCTTGGGAGAGGACCAGATCGAGGCGAGAGTTGTGGTGGACGCCTCGGGAGTGGAGTCCACACTGGCGCGGCAGGCGGGCCTTAAACCGATGCGCCATCCCGAGGATATCGCCTGGGCATTGGAAGCTGCGGTTGAGCATCCCGGCTTGGGGGAAGAGTTGCTCTTCCAGTATTGGATCGGCAGCATGGCACCAGGATGGAAGGCCACGTTTTCGCCAGCGGGCAAAGATAAGGCAACTCTGGGCGTCTTCGTGCGCGGTCACGGACAGAATGTCGGGTCATTCTTCCGGGGATTCTTGAAGCGATTCAAAGCTTACAAGGCCGCACAATACAGAGATATCGAAGACATGAAGATATTATCCGTAAAGCGAGGGGGAGATCCCATTGCCGCGCTTCCCGGCGAGATGGCTGCGGATTCCCTCATGGTCACAGGTGGCGCGGCCGGCCAGAGCGGTTTAGCGTACGGCATGCGAGCCGGCGCAATTTGCGGCACGATGGCAGGGAAGGCCGTGGCCGCAGGCGATGTGTCCCGAAAGGCACTGTCCAGATACGAGCAGCTCTGGAACGCGGAGTTTTATTGGGAATACCGCATGGGCAGAGCCTCTCTGCAAACTCTACGCGAAATGAAGGATGATGAGATTGAGAGCCTTGTGCGGGGCCTCAACGGAAAGACCATCATCTCTAACGGATCTTTCCTGAAAAAAGCGATGTACTCTGGGGCAAAAGTGGCGCTGGCTCGGCCAAGGACTGTCTTCGACCTGGTCTGGAGTCTCGCAAAGGGTTAGCCCAAAATCCGGTCTGAAGAATTTTGCCCTGGAAAAGTCCTTTTAGCTGAAGGGGAAGATGGCTCCCTATGATTGAACTGTCGAGCGACCCCTATGTGCTGAAGCCCAGGAATACTCCACTCACGGAGGCGGATTTCAGGCTTCACCTCAACATAAGCTGGTGTCGCGGCGTCCTCTTCAACGTGGTGGCCATGAAGAACTCCATAGCGGTGGTGGAGTATGATGCCCTGCTCTGGTCCGACGAATCCGTTATGTTTGTTGAGTACAAGGATTCAGTGGCGGCCTACAAAGACCTCTCCTCTCGCCGGGTGCAGCAGATGAACAGCTTCGCTAAGAACATTGCGCGGGGCTTAGGCTACAAGAACTTCACCTTCATAGTGGTGGTGAAGGGTCTGGAGGAGGGAACGAACAAGGGCGGGGTCCAGGTTATGCCGCTCTTTGAACTGGGGAGCTACCAGCCCATCTTCGTCTCATCGATCACGGAGATGGAGTACCTCAACAAGATGATCGCAAAATACACCCGCGAGGGCAAGGATGATGTGGTCGAGGAGCTGGAAAAGCTCAAGAAGATCTTCGAGATGGAGCTGATCTGAGGCGAGTTCTTGAAAGGATACGCATCAGCAAACGGTGCAGCCACCATCCTCAATGCGGTTGCCACCTGGAAGGGATCGGCCTTCGGCATAGGCCTCAAGACCACTGCCGAGGTGGAGCTGGACAATTCCGGTTGTGTGAAGGGCGATGTGCCGGGAGTCGATACCCGCCTCATCGAGCGCTGCGTGGAGTTGGTGTTGCGGCGGCTCGGCTGCACCTATGGCGCCACCGTTCGCACCTGGAGCGAGATACCTGTGGCCAGCGGTCTCAAGAGCAGCAGCACCGCTGCCAACGCCGTGATTCTGGCCACGCTGGACGCCCTGGATCGGGATATGGACCTCATCGAGGCGGCGAAGATCGGCGTGATCGCGGCACGCGACGTGGGCGTGACCATAACCGGCGCTCTGGACGACGCTCTGGCCTCCATGCTCGGCGGAGTAGTAGTAACCGACAACCGCGAGATGAAGTTGCTGAAGAGGGAATATCTGTCCTCGGATGTTCTGCTCCTCGTTCCGGATCGAAAACTGCTTTCTGGGGATACCGACGTCAGGCGTTCCCGGCTGATCGCTCCCCTGGCGGAGGTCGCCTTTGACCTGGCCATGCGCGGCGATTATGAAAGAGCCATGATCCTGAATGGATTTGCCTACTGTGGGGCTCTGGGCCTGTCCACAGAGCCTTTGCTCGAAGCTCTGGAGGCGGGAGCCAGAGGTGTGAGCCTCTCCGGCACGGGACCGGCTTATGCCGCCCTCGTAGGCGATAAAGAGCTGAATGCGCTTGAGGCGGCATGGAGCCCTTTAGGCGGAAGAGTGATAAGAACGAAGGCAAACAACAGGTGCGCATCCAAGGGCCGAGGGATTTGATGGCGCTGGCAGAACATCGCAGAAAGATCGAGGAGATCGATGAGAAGATCATAACGCTCATCGATCAGCGCATTGATGTTTCCAAGAAGATCTTCGAGGCCAAGAGATCGGAGAGAAAGCCGATCAGCGATCCTGAGCGGGAGAGGCAGGTCTTGAAAAGGGCCATGGACCTGGCCACAGAGCGCAATCTGGACTCAGGAGCAGTCAGAGATATATTTGAGATTCTGATAAGGATGAGCATCCAAAAACAGCACGAGCTGCAGGGCAGAAATCAGGGATAGCGAGCCCGCGAAAGATAACCGAGAATAGAGAGCTTGGGATAGTGAATCGGGGACAGACAATCAGGAAAAATCGGGGATATGGCTATGGTGGATATCGCGGTAATATCTGGGTCCAAATCCGACCAGGCAATCGTGGATAAGATACTGCAAAGGCTAGGGGAGAGAGGGGCAAGCTTCGAGCATAAGGTGCTCTCAGCCCACAGAAATCCTAGAGAGCTGGAGCAGTATATCTCCGAGACAGACGCTCGCGTTTTCATCGGCATTGCTGGCCTTTCCGCAGCCTTGCCCGGTGTCATCGCCTCTCAGACATCGCGCCCGGTCATCGGCGTGCCGGTGAGCGCCAAACTAGGCGGCCTGGATGCACTTTTGTCAATTGTTCAGATGCCGCCCGGCGTTCCTGTGGCCTGCGTGGGTATCGATAATGGCGAAAATGCGGCATTGCTAGCCCTTAGAATTCTCGAATCTGGAAGATAGCTATTTATACAATGTCCGTGAGATAAGCGCTTTAAAAGGTGGGATAGGATGTACAAGCGGATTTTGATCGCCACTGATGGCTCAGACAAATCTAAGAAAGCCGCTGAGGAGGGCATAGAGCTGGCCAAGGCTATCGGCGCACAGGTCATCGCGCTCAACGTTGTGAATGAGGTCGTTATTGCAAGCGCTGTCAGGCAGCTGGGAGTCGATCGGAAAGAGGTCGAGACCAAGCTGAAGAGCGCTGGCCAGAAGGCCGTTGACGAGATCAAAGCCATGGGCGCAAAGATGGGCGTTTCTGTAGACTCCATCGTCAGGATTGGAGCTCCTGCAAACACGGTTATTGATGTATCTGGGGCTGAAAAGGCAGACCTGATAGTCATGGGCAGTCATGGCGAATCTGGGGCCTCCAAGCTGCTGATCGGAAGCGTTGTGCAGAAAGTGCTCTACTGGGCGACCATCCCGGTGCTGGTAGTGAGGTGATCATATGGAAGCTTTCATTTTAGCTGATTCCCTGATCTACGCTTCTTTTGCTGTTGTGTTCGTAGTAAGCGTAGCCCTTGGGTTTTTCGTTATTAGCCTCATCGGTGCAAGCTAAATCAGCTTCAAAGGAGTGGAGAGAGGTTCTCTCCATTTACATTTTTGCAGTAAATACGATGTTTAAAATTAAGTTAAAATAAAAATTATAAAAAGGATTATCAGAAGTGATTCTTAAGTGCATCCGATGATGGATAAAAATATAAAAAAATTAATATTTTTTTAAACCCAGTCATCCCTTGAAGTATCTCGGTGCTGTCTCCAGGGCTCTGGCCATCAGATCCGCAGCCTTGTCGATGTCGCTTGTGCTCAGAACCTCGACCGGCGAGTGGATGTACCTGGTGGCCACGCTGATGACTCCCGTGGGAATGCCCGACCGGGTCACGCAGATGGCCGTTGCATCCGTGGTTCCGCCGTCGGAGGCCTCCAGCTGTATCGGAATATCAAACTCCTTGGCGGTGCCCACCAGCCACTCGATGACCAAAGGAGTGGCGATGATTCCTCTTCCCGAGGCATCCGCCACCACCACCACCGGGCCTTTGCCCATCTCGATGGGCGCGTCCTTCTTCTCGATGCCGGGATGATCCCCAGGTATGGTCACATCTGCCGCGATGGCGATGTCGGGATTCAGGTCGAAGGCGGAGACCTTCGCGCCCTTCAGGCCCACCTCCTCTTGCACCGTGGCCACCGCATAGATGGTGGACTTAGTTTTTGTCCTCTTCAGGGCCTCGATCATCACAACCAGGCCGGCGCGATTGTCGAAGGCCTTGCCTGTGACCTTGTCACCCTGCAAAAAGGCAAAATTCCTGTCGATGGAGACGGGCGTCCCGGCCCGGATTCCCAGGTCTTCGACCTCCTTTTGGCTGCTGCAGCCGATGTCGATGAACATGTCTTTGGCCTCGACCACCTTCTTTCGATCTTCCTCCCGCATGACATGCGGCGGCTTGGAGCCTATAACCCCGATGACAGGCCCTGACCGGGTATGGATCACAACCCTCTGGTTGAGCAGCGTCTGATCGAACCAGGCACCGATGCGAATGAAACTGATAAAGCCCTTCTCATCCACATGCTTCACCAATAGCCCGATCTCGTCGGCGTGGGCCTCGATCATGATGGAAGGCTTCTTGCCCTTCCTGGTAGCTATGAGGTTGCCTAAGGAATCCGCTCTGACCTCATCCACATAAGATGCGATCTCATCTTTCACTATCTTCTGGACTGATCCTTCCCATCCTGAGATGCCGTGGGCATTGCTCAACTTCTCCAACAATGATTTGACGTCGCTCATTGCATCATCTCTTAAACATTAATGATCAGGCTGTCCTGACCCTTGCGCCCTCATTTCTGCAGCGGGTGATGAGGACATCTCCACCCACCTCCTCCATGGCCTCGAAGGCAGCAGCCTCGATATCCCGGCATTGGGTATCAGCAATCGCAAACACGGTCGGCCCAAAGGAGCTGAGGCCTGAGCAGGCTGCGCCTGCTTCCCTCATCTCGGCCATCAGCCTATGCACCAGGGGATGCTGCAACATCACTTCTATCTTCTTGAATCCCAGCTCCTGGACTCGGTTGACGGCTGCTCCGAACTCATCCAGGTCCCCCTCCACCACAGAAGGGATCATTCTCACCAGGATCTGGTAGCAGAGCTCGTGGACGTCGGCCAGGGGCACAGGGCAGTACTCCTTGAAGATATCCACCTCTTTCTGGCCGTGGGCCCCCTTCGGGATGTTGGGTATGGCCAGCAGGATCTTCCAGTCCCGGGGGAAAGCATGGCGCGCTATCACCGGCGGCGGCGGAACGCCAGGCGAAGCCGAAGACGGCCGGAAGTCCAGCTTGTCTTTTCCCGGCCCAAAGGTGTGTCCGCCGTCCACTATGAACCCACCCGTCTCGAAGGCGGCAGTCCCGATGCCGCTCGTTCCGCCCCGGCTGATGATCTTCGCGATCTCGCGCACAGTCACGGGCTGATGGTAGAGATCGCAAAGAGCCTTGGCCGCAGCTATGCCCAGCTGAGTTCCGCCGCCCAAACCCACGTGCATCCGGTAGCCGCTTCTTATAGACAGCCGGGCTCCGCCCAGGCCGAAGTGATCGGCAATGGCGCGGGCTGCAACCCTGGCCCGCTCAGCGTTCTCCCCGACAACTACCAGATCTCTCGATCTCTCCGCTTCCAGCAATATGTTTGGCTCATCAAGAGCAATTCCCACGCCCCCGTCCACCCGACCGCAGTTTCCTGTCAGATCCGTCAGGGTCAGATGGATGCGGGAAGGGGTCTCTACCACAATCCGGTGCTCATCCTGGAAGCTATTGTAGGGAAAAGTCTCCCGGATGGCGATCAGAGGCTCTCCCTGCCGGAAGATCTTGTAGTTGCGGGAGAGCATCAGCTCGCTGGGAAAGATATTGAAGACGCGGCTCATCTCTCCGCCTGCCTGGGAAAATCCTGTGGCTGTTATATCTCGGCGGGATTCGATCTGATGCTTCTTCAGGATGACTCCAATGGGAATGTCTGCCTTGGTCAGGTCGTCTCTGAAGCTTGCCTCCAGCCTCTTCAAGGGCGTATGGGAGACGGCATGGATGAGCGTCTCTCCCGTGTTCGCTTTCTTCAGCTTCACCACCCGGTAGTTGACCTCGTCGCCAGGCTTTAGAGCGAGCTCTTGGGCCACGGCTTCATCCGCTGGAACGATCCTTTGCACCAGAGTCTCGATCTCGACGGGACTGCCGACTACCACCTCCAGCAGGCTGGTTACGGACCCGTCTGTCCCAAGCAGCATCTTTTGCACAGGACTGAGCCTGCCCACGATGTTTTCCAGATCCGAGATTGCCTTGGCCAGAGAGGAAGCGGAAGGTTGGTCCATCGAAATTAGATCGGCTGACTGGAATAAAGTTTTTCCCCTTCGAGGACGTTCTGTACGCATTGCTGAGGTGTGAGAAGGTGACTTCCAGAATTTCAGGGTTCTACAAGCTTCCTCCGGGCGAGAGGCTGAAGGCTGTGGCAGAGCAGGCCGGCCTTGGCCAGGAAGAGATATCCCAGGTAAAGAAGGGTCTTGAGCTCGATCAGGCGGACAAGATGGTGGAGAATGTGATAGGCGTGTTCCAGGTGCCACTGGGAATTGCCACAAACTTCGTCATCGACGGCCGGGAGGTGCTCGTGCCCATGGCCACCGAGGAGCCGTCTGTGATTGCCGCAGCCAGCAATGGCGCAAGAATGGCGAGAGAGTCCGGCGGCTTCTTGACCTCCAGTAGCGGGCCGGTGATGCGGGCCCAGATCCAGGTTACGGGCGTCAGTGATCCCTTCGGTGCCCGCCAAACCATCCTCCTTCATAAAGACGAGCTGACCCGGATGGCCAACGACAGAGATCCCCTGCTGGTCAAGTACGGAGGCGGGGTCAAAGACATCGAGGTCCAGGTCATCGACTCCAGAATAGGGCCTATGGTAGTGGTGCATCTCATCGTGGACTGCCGGGATGCCATGGGTGCCAATGCCGTGAACACCATGGCCGAAGCGCTGGCGCCCCGCATGGAAGAGATCACGGGGGGAAGAGTCTACCTGAGGATCATCTCCAACTTGGCAGATCGGCGACTGGCCAGGGCGAAGGCGGTCTTCAAGGCCGAGGACATCGGCGGCCATGAGGTCGTGGACGGCATCATCCAGGCTGCAGCGCTCGCGGAAGTCGATCCTTACCGGGCCGCGACCCACAACAAGGGCATTATGAACGGCATTACTGCGGTGGTGCTGGCGACGGGAAACGACACCAGGGCTGTGGAGTCCGGTGCCCATGCCTATGCTTCGATTCAAGGGCGCTACAGATCGCTGACCAGGTATGAGAAGAACAAGGACGGCGATCTGGTAGGCACCATCGAGCTGCCTGTGGCCGTGGGCCTGGTGGGGGGCGCAACTCGCGTCCATCCCGTGGCCAAATCGGCGGTGAAGATCCTGGGAGTGAAGAGCGCAGACGATCTCTCCCGCATCATCGCTGCCGTGGGGCTCTGCCAGAACTTCGCCGCGCTTCGCGCCCTGGCCTCGGAGGGCATCCAGAGGGGACACATGTCCTTGCATGCCAAGAACGTGGCTGCGCAGGCCGGGGCGAAGTGCGATCTGATCGAGATCATCGCTGCCAGAATGGCTGCCGAGCGCAGGATCAGCGTGGATAGGGCGGTAGAGCTGATGAAAGAGCTGGAAGAGAAAGGGCAGGAGAAGAATTGAAGATAGGAGTCTTGGGTCCGGAGGGGACCTACTCGGAGAAGGCTGCTCTCTGCTGCTCGAAAGGCACACCGGATGCGACACTGGTTTACTTCCCCGACTTCGAAGAGGTTCTGATGGCTGTGGAGGCGGAGAAGCTGGACGCAGGAGTCGTTCCCGTGGAGAACAGCCTGGAGGGGGCCGTTCCCCAGGTCATGGATCTTCTGCGCAGGCTAGAGGTCGTGATCACTGGCGAGGTGAATCTGCCCATCAGGCATTGTCTCGTCGGTCGCGGCAATGGCGAGATCAAGGTAGTGCTCTCCCATCCCCAGGCACTGGCGCAATGTCGGCAGTACCTGCGGGAGCATTATCCCAATGCAGAGGTCAGAACCACCGGCTCCACCAGCCATGCCGCAAAACTGGCACAGGAGTTCCCGGAGATGGCGGCCATAGCCGAAGCGGGCACGGCAGAGAAGTACGGCCTTTGCGTACTCGCCAGGGACATCCAGGATGCGAGGGATAACATCACCCGCTTCGTCGTGGCGGGAAGAAAGATGCCGGAGGCCACGGGCAGGGATAAGACCTCTCTGGTCATTTACCTGCAGCGGGACCGGCCAGGGGCTCTCTTCTCCATCCTGCAGGAGTTCGCCTCGCGCGGGATAAACTTGACCAGGATCGAGTCGCGGCCCAGCCGGAGGGGCTTAGGGGATTACTACTTCTACATCGACCTGGAGGGGCATGTCAGCGATGAGGAGGTCAGAGCGGCATTGGCAGGAATCGAAGAGAAGGCGGCCATGGTCAAGGTGCTAGGGTCCTATCCCAGGGCGTGAGGGCGGGCCAAAACCTTGAACTGACTTTTTCCCCGCTGACCGAAAGCAAAGCATCCCCG
>JAPKYD010000058.1 GCA_026394475.1 Methanothrix sp. | reverse complement strand
AGGGAAACTCTCCGAGATCCTGAAAAGGCATAATGAGAGTAAGATATTCATCTTCACCGAGCACAACAAGCTGGTCCATATAATCTCAAGGAGATTCCTAATACCCTCAATAACTTATCGAACCACAAGCAAAGAACGAAGCGAGACTCTGGACAGATTCCGCTCCGGCGTATACAGAGCAGTTGTCACCTCCAAGGTTCTGGATGAGGGCATAGATGTTCCAGATGCTGATGTGGGCATCATTTTGAGCGGCACCGGAAGCGAGAGAGCCTTTATCCAGAGGCTAGGCCGGATTCTTCGGAAGAAAGAAGGGAAGGAAGCGGTGCTGTACGAGATCGTATCTGCGGAAACAAGTGAGGTCAATACGGCAAGGAGAAGAAAAAGACCATTGACGCAAGTTTAGTAGCATAAATATCTAACTCCCCTTCGAGTCCCCTTTCGCGCACATTCTTCAACTTCTATAGCATTCATTTCTTGTCAGGTCTCGCCGATGTTGATAAGACAATTTCCTAAGAATGAGAAACATCTGCAGCCACATTTTCCACAGAAAAGTTTATATGTTGATAAGACATATAGGCTATTATGTTTATTCAGGGGATTCCGAGGAGAGGGCACACATATTATGCTGTGATCTCTGGCAAACGTGTAGATGGCAAAGTTGTGAGGAAGACAGAGTACTATATTGGCCGTCTGGAAAAATTAGATGAGGCAAGAAGGGTAGAGATTGAAGAGAACCTTAAGAACCTGGGTGATCCCGCCTTAATCCCGAAGTTCAGATCCATTATAATATCTCAAGGATATGAATTCCCTTCGCCGATTTCCTTCTTTTCCGTGGAGAAGATTTACGAGTACGGGCGGGAATTGGCCATTCATAAAGTCTGCGAAGAAATCGACTTTGTAAACCTGATAAATAAGCATGGCAAAAAAGGAGGAGGTCCGGATCTAGGAAAAGTTGTAGAGGCTATGGTCATAAACAGGAACTGCGATCCGCACAGTTACTTCCAGCTCCCTGAATGGTACAAGAGGAGCGCACTTCCTCTTTTCATGGATTTTCCATCGTCCCAATTGACCTATTCGGTTGCCTTAAACGCCTTGGATTATCTCCAACCAGAAAATACGGTTCCAATGCAGGTCGATATTTATGAAAAAATTCGTAAAGTCTATGGTTATGAGTGTGATCGAATTGATATCGACCTTACATCGACATATTTTGAAGGTGAAGAGTGCATTCTTGCTGAGTTCGGCTATTCCAGGGATCATCGATCGGATCGGCCGCAGATCGTCGTTGCTTTTGCGGTAGACCAAAAAGGAATTCCAGTAACACACAATGTCTGGCCTGGCAATAGGACGGATGCCAAGAGTCTCAAGCCATTTGACCGATGTTTGAATAAGAAGTTCAATCTTGATGCCCCCCGGATCGTAGATAGAGGAATCGCTACCTGGGAGAACCTGAATTATATGGACCGAAAGAAGGAGCGCTATCTGGTTGCTCTTCGCGCCAAGATCAAGTCCACCGGCTTCCTTGAGGCAATCGGAATATCACCTGGAGACTGGGCCGCAGTGAGGGATAATGAGGTAGCAGCGAGTATTATAAAAGACAAAAGAAAATACGTTGTGGTTTGGAACGCTGACGTCGCCGATACGAATCGCAAAGATCGAGAATCCAGAGTCCGGAGAGCAGAACGTGAACTGGAGAAGCTTAAGGTTGCCGTGGAAAATGGGCGCATTAGATCCAGGGAAAAGAGGGACGAAAAGATGGGCCATATTAAGAATAAATATAAAGTTAATAAATATCTGGCCACAAAGAACTGTGAAAACGGTTTTGAATTTGAGATTGAGAGAACTGAATCATTGCAGGAAGCTCAGAGATACGATGGATATCAGATCTTTGTGACTACTGAGCTGGATCTTAGCGAAAGAGAGATCGTGGAGTCCTATAGAGTGCGGGATCAGATAGAAAAGGCGATACAAACCCTGAAGAGCGTCCTGGGGCTGCATCCACAATACGTCAGAACCAAAGAGCATGTTCTTGGTAATATTTTCGTATGCACTGCCGCATATCAGCTCAGGTCCATATTGAGGATGAAGCTCAAAGATAAAGGAATTGACATGAGCATTGATGAGGCCATGAAAGCTCTTGAACAGTTAAAGGCTGTTCAAATTGTAGTGGGAAAAGATGCGGAAGTTCAGGTGCATAGAAAATTGGGCGGGGTCAATGAGGATACACGAATATTAATTGATGTATTCAATATGGAAGATAATGGAAAACTGCCGCTCGTCGGGATATTGACATAGAGGAATATTTATATAGTACCAAACTTGCGTCTAAAGGAGAATCTGTCTGCAACCTGAAGCTCTAGCTGAGGGTCTGATAGACCATACATTTGCTGAAGTATGAGAAGCTTAATCATTATAATAATGCTAATATTAGGCCTGCCACCCCTCTCGCTTTTATTCTTGAATAAGTCATTACCTATTGGCAGAAATGCATCCCAGGTAACTAATTTTGCCAATCCGAGCAGCTTATCACCACGCGGTTCAACTTCTTCACTATATTCTTGCAAGATAGAAAAGTCTATGAGGGTCCTCATGATATATAATATAGTATTAATAGTATATAAACCTTTCGATTAAATAGGTTTTTCGAAATCCTCATGAAGATATTGGTAATACCCACCACCGACTGGATCAGGCATCCTGTTCCCAACCGTCTCAACTTCATCTTCGATACTCTGGCCGATGAGCACGAGGTTTATGTGCTGCACTTCGGCCTGTTGAGGTTCAAGAACCAAGAGCCAAGGGAGACGAAATGCCAGCTAGTGGAAGCGAGCTGGAGGGAGATTGAAGACCCATCGCTCTATTATCTGCTGAACTTTCCCTACCACCTCTGGAAGGTGAAGAACGTGGTAAGAAAGCATGACATAGACGTCGTCCTCTCCGCTAACATTCTGCCTTCATTTGCCGCCAACTTTGCGGGCGCGCCGGTGGTCTTCGACTATCTAGATCACCTGGAGGAATCAGCATCCGTTTACTACCCCGGCTCGGCCTTTGGGCGATTGGTCAAAGGTGTTGTCAGCTTCATCACCAAATATAACCTCCGCCATGCTCATTCGGTCATAACCATCACCAATGAGCTTTCTCAATTTCTCGATGGCCTGGGAGTAAAAGACATAACCGTGATTCCCAACGGCGTGGACACGAGGGTCCTCAGGCCCATGCCGATGGAGGAGGCCAAGAGATCTCTGGGCTTGAAAGGCACCGTCCTCGGCTATGTGGGCTCTTTAGAGCACTGGGTGGATCTGGAGATGGTGGTGCAGGCGCTGCCTAGGCTGGATGTCACGCTGCTCGTAGTTGGACCGGGGCTATTCACGGATTATGGAAGCCTGATAAAGAAGATGGCCGAGGAGCTGGGGGTGGCGGACAGGATCGTCTTCACAGGAGCCGTGAAGTACTCCGAGCTTTCCAGATACATCTCGGCCATGGACATCGGCCTCAATCCCCTGAAGATGATGAAGAAGAACGAGTACGCCGCCGGTGGCAAGGTCTTCAACTACCTCTCCTGCGGCCGGCCGGTTCTCTCCAGCCGCATGGTCTCCCTGGAGAGACTGCTAGGGGATGAGATATACTACTATGATGATGTCGATAGCTTGATTTTGCAGGCAGAGAAGATCCTCAGCCAGAGACCTGATGAAAGGAGATTAAGATCGATAGCCGAAGAGTACGACTGGAGAATCATCTCTTTGCGCTATGAGGAGGTTCTGAGGAGGGCATCGATATGAAGATTGCCTTCGTATATTATTCCGCATTTTCATCTTTTATTAAAAAAGATTATGACATAATCTCCAAGCATCACGAAGTCTGCAAGATCAACTGCCAAAAGATGGCTGATATCAAGAAGATGATGACCGCCATTCCCAGATGCGACCTTTCCTTCATATGGTTCGCAGGCGGCCATGCCCTTTTGGCGGTGCTTCTCTGCAAGTTATTCAAAAAGAAGTCATTGATTGTCGTGGGAGGTTTCGATGTAGCCAAGGTGCCCCAGATCAGCTATGGCCGGTTCACCCAGGGTTGGACAAAGAGATTGAGCACGAAATTGGCCTTGAGATACGCAGATAAGGTGTTAGTAGTCGATCCTTCCCTGAAAGAGGACGCCATTAGAAATGCCCAAATTGACGGGCACAATATCGATTATCTTCCCACGGGATACGATGGGGATAGATTCAAACCGGGAGGAGACAAGGAGGATCTGGTCATCACCGTGGGATATGTGAGCGTCTCCGTCATCAAGAGAAAAGGCTTTGATACCTTTGTGAAGGCGGCATCCTTTCTGCCTGATGCCAGATTCCTGCTCATAGGAAAACCTGTCGATGAATCCCTGGAATCATTAAAGAAATTCGCACCGGAGAACGTCGAGTTCACAGGATTTGTCTCTGATGAGGAACTCCTCAGGTATTACCAGCGGGCAAAGGTCTATTGTCAGCTCTCGGCTTATGAGGGCCTGCCCAATGCGCTTTGCGAAGCAATGCTCTGCGAGTGCATCCCCGTGGGCACGAAACGAAACGGCATACCTACAGCCATGGGAGATACCGGTTTTTATGTGCCGTACGGCGATCCGGAGGCCACGGCCGTGGCCGTAAAGAAGGCATTGCAGGCCCCAAAGGACCTCGGAAGCAGTGCGAGAGCACGAATCATCGATCTGTTTCCGGAGAAGAGAAGTGAGGCTGGACTGCTGCGGGCGATAAACGGGGCAGCTCGACATGAGGTGAAAGGTTGAAGATTCTGATAACTACTACCTATTGGAAAAAATCTGATGGCGGAGGCATCAAAACCTACCTCGTTGATCTTGTGCAGGAGTTGGAAAGAGTAGGATTGGATGTAGATGTTATCTTTGAGCATGGCGAAGATGCAGATAATTATAAAATAACGGAAGAGGAACTGAAGGCGCCCTTTCCCGTGAAGATAATGCGGGCATATCTCGCCTTAAATAGACTGAAGCCCGATGCTGTTCATTCCCACGGAGGAATGTACTATTACTTGATTGCAGGTTATTTTTATAAATTTTTTCATAAGACAACGCTCGTTTACACTTTCCACACAGAGCCCAGTCCCGACAGTCAGATCTCGCCCTTGCGAAGATTTTTCCTGCAAAGTCTTCTGGCCAGATGCGACTGCGTCACCTTCGTCTCCAAGGCCCTGAAGGCCAAGATCGAGGAGCTTTGGGGCCTTGGATTCTCAAGATACACAATAACGTACGCAGGTGTCAAGTTCCAAGATGTCTCCCCAGGCTCCATAGAGAATTTCCTCAAGGCCTTCAAGATAGATAAGAACTCCATAATTCTCCTGGCCCTCGGGCTGACTGCCATGAGCTACAAGGCGCAGGGCCTGAAGGTCCTTATGAGGGCGGTCAGAGAGGTGAGACGCAAGTATCCTGATGTGATTCTCGTAGCCACCCGCGAGGGCAGCTACGTCCCGGAGCTGAAGGACTTTGCCAGGAGAGAAGGGCTTGAAGATGCGGTCGTGTTCACGGGAGATGTAAACAACTCCTACGTTCCCCTGGCGGCATGCGACATTTACACTCACATCTCTCTGGGAGAGGGACTGCCCATATCCCTTCTGGAGGCGATGTCCCTGGGCAAGCCCATCATAGCAACCCCCGTGGGCGGGATACCAGAAGCGCTAGAAGATGGAAAAGACGGTCTTCTGGTAGAACCAAGTCCGACTAAAATAGCCGAAAAGATATGCTACCTATTGACTAATAAAGACAAGGCGGAAGAGCTGGGTAAAAATGCCAAAAAGGTCGCTGAGGAAAGGTTTACGTGGGAGAAGGCGGCTACTAGATTTCTCGACTTGTACAATATTAGATCGCGATAAAGATGCATGAGTAAGTGAACGAGAACGATAGGCCGCGAGAAAACGTTCGAATCCTCACTTTAAATCGTCAATTCTGGACTCCTTCAGGATCTCTGCGATCCACTCCAGGTCCTTCCTGCACTTTCCACAGATCAGGCCTGCTGCTGCCTTAGCCTTCGTGCCCAGGCCGCAACCGTAAAACGCCTTCAGGAAATTCTCCTGGGCTGCGTCCCAATTCCCTTCT
>JAPKYD010000067.1 GCA_026394475.1 Methanothrix sp. | reverse complement strand
TTTTCTTCAGATAGGCAGGAAGAATTAACGTTCTCCCAGCCCCCTTGCCGCATGCCCGCGCTCCCCCGTCCCCGGCCCCCGCGTACAGCCGGGCCCAGGCGCGCGCCCGGGCGCCCAAGCGTGCGCCCCTGGCAGCGGTCGAGGCGATCCGGCCCATTATTCACTGCAGGAACGGGCCGATTTTAAACGCCGAGGCAAAGCTATTTTATCAGAGTCTTATTCTCCTCCGGCAAATAAATCCCCGACCCCAGCCACCAGGTGTCATCCACCTTCATAACATAGCTGACCTTGGGCTCAGTTTGGTTGGTTGCCGGATTTCTGTAGAGGTATTGATAAAATCCGCTTCCGTTCATGGCGATGGCCTGCATATCTCGATTGATGTACCTGCCTTCGGCATCCTGTATGCCCAGGCGGTTGGTCCCCACGGCCGAGGGCAGATAGGGCAGGGACAGGGTAGTGCCGTTGAAGTCATGGGCGAAGATGTATGTCTCGCCCCGCACCCAGGGCCCCTCAAGGTCCATGAAGTCCTTAATGGCTTGAGGTTCGCCCACCATATGGGCATGAGCCGCAGCCGACTGGACGAAGGTCATAAGCTCGGTCTCGTTGCAGGGCGGCTGGAGAGAGGAGTCAGCGATGGATTGTGTATCACTCATCCGATTCTTCTGTTTTGAGCTGGCCTCATCGCCGAGGGCAAGGGAAACGGCACTGGCCAGGAGGAGCAGAATTAAGAAAGTCTTTGCATGCTTCATGAATGGTCGTGACTGTATCTTCCTATATAACCATCACGATCCAGAGAAAAATCAATCTATTTCATCAAATCCATACTCCGCCCATGGCCTCACCCCGACCAGCACCTCGAACTCCGGCGGCGTGAGCATGGGAATCCTGTACTTGGCTTCGTCATCCAGCGCCACCCTGGGGCAGGCCGTGGACACCGCCGCCTCGGCTCCCAGGTTGAGCAGCCGGTCGGGCTCGATGTTGTCCAGATAAACCAAAAACATCTCCTTTCCCCCGGCCTCGCCCAGCTTCAAGATCTGCCTGGCCAGCTCCAGGCGCCTTTGGCCCGGCTTCTTGGAGACCAGCACCGCGAAACGCTTTGCATCCATCGCCCTGGAGATGGCTTTGAAGCGCCGCCGGAGCATAGGATCGGTGTCGATCTCCGATACCTCGCCCATGACGGGATCTGCAGTCACCACTCGCTTTCCCGTGGCCAGGGCAATTCCCAGAGGATGAAACTGGCCTGTGCCGATGAAAAGATACTCGTCCACATCCAGGGCTTTGGCTGTGCAGTAGCAGCAGCCCAGAACCTGACCAGGGTATTTCGCCCTGGCCCCGGCCGGCCCCAGCACGCCTTCAATTCCATGCC
The DNA here is from genome assembly GCA_026394475.1 of Methanothrix sp. Classification (GTDB taxonomy): domain Archaea; phylum Halobacteriota; class Methanosarcinia; order Methanotrichales; family Methanotrichaceae; genus Methanothrix. Next base: position 22,180 of record JAPKYD010000067.1, on the reverse strand, counting down.
CCTTCAAGACTTCCAGAGCCTGGCCGATTTTATGCACATGCTGGATGGTAGTAGTAATCCCGACTCTCTTGGATCGAAGCAATGATGCAGCCTTTTCCACCGCCTCTCTTAGATCCTCCCTCATCATGACTTCCAGAAAGATGACCTTCTCCGGACAGTCTCCCAGCTCTGCATGGCCCAAATGAAATAGCAAATCCACCTCTTCGCAAAGCTTCAGATCCACATCGCAGGCCCCGTAGCAGGGATCTCCGGAGATGATCACTTCGGCCCCCGTCTGATACGCGATCTCTTTTGCCATGGCTGGCATGGCCCTCTTCAGCCCCTCTGGAGCCTGCAGGCCCACGCGCTTGGCGGCGCTCCTGCGGATCAGCAACACAGCTCTATCCAGGTCCAGGTCATAGCTGAAATCGCAATTGGGATCGCGACTAGAACCATCGGTCAAGGGTGCTCTGTCCACTCCTGTAAACCTCCTCCAGCCTCCTGGCCGTCTTCTCCACTCTCTCCTGGTCGAAGTCCCTCTCTCCCACCAGGAACGACACGATCTCATCCACGCGGGGCTTGCTCATCTTGATGGAATACTCATCCGTCACATCAGGATTCAGGAAGAAGTCCCTGATCTTGGCAAAGTTCTCTATCTTCTCATCTTGCTCCGCCAGGATGGACTCCAGATCTCCTTTCTCTCGAATCAGCTTCAGGGCCGTCTTGGGCCCGACTCTGCTCAGGCCGGCGTTATAATCAGTGCCGCACATGATGCCGATCTCCACGAGCTGCTCTCTGGTGATGCCCAAGGATGCCAGCCCCTCCTCCAGGTCGATGACCTCAGGCTCGACATCTACGTAGATGTTCTTTTTGGGAAGCTTTCGCCTGCCGGTTGTGGCCAGGTTCCTGACCACTCGCGGGGCTCCGAAGAGGAGCGAGTCGTAGTCCTGGCTGCCTGCCATATCTACGTCTCCCTTTGCCGCCATGTGAGCTGCCTGCGCCTCCCCTTCGGACGGTGCCTGAATGATAGGCAGCCCCATGGCCTGGATAAGACGCCCGGCATCCTGCAGGATCTCGGAGTTGAGACGCGAGGCGGCCTGAGCGTATTTAAATCCATCCTGGCCCGCTGCCCGCGCCGCCTCCCAGGCATTGGCAGCCTTTTCCCTCACTTCCGCCCTCTGGGCAATCGTTTCGGCCTTGAAGGATGGCGGCTCTCCGTCGAAGACAAAGGCCACCTTCACCCCTGCCTCGATCAGGTTCGTGGTGCGATACAAAAGGCCGGAAAGATGAGAAGTCACCCTGCCTGAGCTGTCCATGAGCGGTATGCCGTCCTTTTGCCGGATAATGCTGAGGAATTGGTAGAGGGTGTTAAAGGCATCAACCGCTATCCATAAGCCGGAAAGGTCCTTGATCTCGATCTTCCTTCTCTGCAGCAGGTCTCCCAAGTCAACGCCCATGCTTCACCAACTATTTCCTCCTATTTGATAAATCCTCCATCGCTCTGAAGGATAATATCTTTAAATACGAGTTTTGTGGAGATATTTCTGGAGTGTTATTCATGATCGAGGTTACGCAAGCAGCAGCAAATATCATGAAACGCAGCCTGGTGGAGGGCAAGGTGATTAGAATGTTCCTGGCGGCAATAGATTCTACAGGTGCGACCTACGGCCTGGCACTGGGAGATCAGGAGAAGGATGATGAGATCTTCGAGAGCCGGGGTGTGAAGATCTACATGAGTCCGAAGGATGCTGAGCTTCTCAGGGAAACGATAATAGATTACGTGAACGACGACGAAAGAGGAACGGGCTTCATAATCCGCGGCCCTGAGGATGAGATGGCCGGATGTGCTTCCTGCCCGAGCGTGGACACCTGCGATCACGACTACAGCAGCTGTGACCATGAGCATGATGAAGGCTGCGGTTGCAGTTAGCGTTAAGCTCCATTCTGTGTATTATTATTTGATTTATCAACAATGATTTTTTTCGTCAATTTTTTTGGGTGAAACTACGTGTAACCCATTCTTTCCTTAAATGTAATTAGGGCAAAGGTCTCCGCTTTCATCCCCGGAGGCCTAAGGACCGGGGACTTCCCGCTGTTCCGACTATATCCGTCTTTCGCAATGCTACAAGTCAAAGGTGACACTACTCGATCTGTACACCTTTGCTGTATGAAATCGTCTATATATATCATCCACGACTACATCCGTGTCAGTCGACCTGAGAGGAACAAGAGGACAATTAAATGAATCGGATTTATCGGCAAATTGATTGGAGAAATTCAGATATGCAGTAGGATATGGGACGGACCAATAAGTTTATCCTGTCCACGTAGTAAGAAAGTCAGATCACGAGCAGAAGTTCAGTGGAATATATATTTGATTAGGTTTACCAACGACCAGGGGGCAGTCGTTTAATGGCAATATGCACAAATGATATGAAGGGCAATGATTCTTTCAAAAAAGCGCTACGCCTATTGTCCTCCGAAGGGCTCAACGGCGCCATGATGGTCGTTGAGCGGGAGCTGGAAAACAACCCAGAGAGCTGGGAAGCATGGAGCGCAAAGGCAGATATTCTCTACTTTCAAGAGAGATATGAGACTGCCCTGCAGTGCTGCGAGACGGCTCTTTCCCAAAACCCGGATAATGCGTTAGCTTTTAACATAAAAGGCAATATTTTATACAAGCTGGGCAGATACAAAGAGGCTATTGAATGTTATAATCGAGCCATCGAGCTAGAACCTTTATTAGTAAGGGCCTGGTACAATAAAAAACTCGCTTCGGAGCTCCAGCTTAAGAAGTCGAGTCCGACCGTTCGATATCTGGCTTCTCGAGAATCCCGGAAGAGAAAGCGTTAGAGGCAGTGGGCCTCTTCTGGGCTTTCTCACCAATTGAAATATAATATTAGTTGAAATAATATTGAAAGTAAAAGTTTCCAGCAATTTTAATAAATAGGGCCCAATATATTTATCCCATTTTCGTCGATGGTGATCTGATGCTTCTCCATGGCGTGCCTTGTTGCTCGCATCTTCAAGATCTGGATATACCTCTTCACAACTCCCTTGCCCTCGATCATGCCCAGCTCAATGGTCCCGTCGGCAAGGAAATGCTCAGGACGATAATAGTCATGAAACGGTCCTGGCACCATTAGGGGAGGGGCTTCCAGGATCAAGAACGAGGTCAGTTCCTTATCCCGAAGACTGGAGAAAAAATCATACATCTCCTTCCTCAGATAGGCTTCTTCTGAGATGGAGTACAGAGCGTTGAGAGAATCGAGAGCGAAGACCGTCAAGTTGCCGTACTTATCTTTATAAAAATCGATGACCTCGTCGGTCATCTTGATCATATCCAGTTCTCGATCAGCCCATTCCCTGCGCATATCTCGGTAATCGAATACGTGCAACTCATCCTTTTTCTTAATCCCCAGACTGCTCATATTTTGAAGATGGCTCTCTTTGCTCTGCTCAAGTGTAACATAGAGGCCGTGCTCATTATTGGCGGCTAAATGATTGGATATCATGCTAAATACCAATCCCGACTTCAGAGTCCCTTCAGCGCCGGTCACGAGGATCAACGAGCATCGCGGAATCTCGACCTCTAGCAGCCTCTCCAAGCCGTTGACGGCATTCCTCATCATCCTCTTCACCTTTGAATCAAAGCCGATATCTGTTCCACGGCTTTAATAAACTCTTTTATATCTTTTTGGGCGATCTCTCTGCCCGTGGGAGTGAGACTGTATTTTTTAGACCTCATATCTCCCTTGCTATACTCGGCATGGAGTATGCCCTCTTCCTCGAGGGTATATAAAATAGGATAAACACTTCCCTGACTGATAAAGACATCGCACTTCAAGAAAATCTCCTTGATGAGGTCATAACCGCACATCTGCCTATCCAAAAGATAGTACAAAATAAATATTTCTCGATTAGTCTTGATGATTCTATCAACGAACTTTTTACAGGAATCCACCTCAGATTCGCACAGGTCCGGCATATCAACCAATCTCTTCATGGTTAAAGTTTCTTCCACCATATCATACTTCAGTATCAACTATAAGAATATTTTCATCAACTCTCTTCGACCATTTTTCTTCGAAACCCGAAATTAAATCCACTTATTGATAAGATAAGCATACATAGATTTTATAACTTGTTTAATATCTTTAATGGACGAGGTTCCAGATCCTTCATGTTTCGCTCCATCAATGCCAACTCCTTCTCTTCTAGCGCCAGCGGATTGATGGGCAAGATAAGTATCGCATTCTGCAGGACCATCCATTCTCCCACATCTCTCAGGAATCTAAGCACTGGAGCAGAGCCATTTTCGAATATCAAATGTTCGATTCCGTCGAGAAGAACTGCCGGGTTTTTGCTTTGCTTTAAAAACTTATTTATTATATCTGCAATTAGCTCCAGATCAATGGGACTGATGCTTTCGGGCCCGTGATTGCTTATCCAGAATATGGGTGTAGTTTGCAAGGCATACTTCAGCCTAATCTCTGTGGGAGAGTGCATTGTAAAGCATAAACCTTGGGCTCTAACATGGTTGCATCCTTTACAGGTGCACGGCAGCGCGCATCCTCCGCAACCGATGCTTTCACAGGGAAAGGCTTCTTGATGATCGCAATCCTGACACCTGCCCTTAACCAAAGATGTGAAGATATCAAAGCTGGACTCTGCCTTCGGCTCCTTAACCAAGTAGCAGGACCCTCTTGTTAGCTTATAGGAAATATAGTGGTTAAGAGACTCGGTTGCAGGTACAGTTGCAGGTACAACTCGCTGAGATATCTTTAGCTTGGTGAGAATATCTCGAATCATATTTTTGGTAGCGTGAAGACAAAGGTGCTCCCTTTGCCTACCTCGCTTTCTACCCAGATGCTGCCTTCATGTGCCTCAACTATGCCCTTGGCTATGGCCAGACCCAGTCCCATCCTGCCCGACTCTCGGGTCAACGAGCCTCCGCTGCCCGTGAAGAACTTCTGAAATATCTTATTCTCATCCTTTTTGGCTATGCCGATGCCGTCATCGGATATCAGTATCCGGACTTGCTCGGGCTCATCTTTTATCATCACATCGATTTTGCCTTTATCTGGTGTATATTTGATCGCATTTGTCAGAAGGTTGTTGAAGACCTGCTTAATCCTCCTCTCATCTCCTTCTATCTCAGAGAGATTACCTTCGGTGGTCAAAGACACGGTTTGTTCTTTGAGCCCGGCGAGCCTGCTCAGCTCCTCCAGCACCTTCATCGCAATCTCCTCGATCTTGATGGGGGATTTATGGATCCTGAGCTTGCGCGACTCCAATCGGGATGTATCTAGCATATCTTCCACCAGACGTATCATGTGCTCTGTCTGCGAGCGTATGATCTGGATCTTATCGCGCTGGGTCTCAGTGAGTTCTCCCAGCATCCCTTCCTCAAACATCTCGATGTAGCTGTTTATCACCGTGAGAGGAGTCCTGAGCTCGTGGGACGCTGTGGATATGAACTCCGATTTCATCTCGTCGTTCTCCTTCAATTCGGCATAAGCGTTCTCCAGTTTGACATAAGAGTCCCTCAGCTCCTCCTCAAGCCTGGTGAGCTCGGTGATGTTCTCCATGAAGATCACAACTTTGTTTATGCCCTCTGTGCCCTCGTTCAATGGGTATATCTTATAGAAATAGAACATTCCACCCGGGTATCTGAGCTGATCTCCATCAAAAGGAGCACCGGTGAGAAAGACCTCCCGGATCTTATCGTCAATTCTGGTCTTTTCGATCAACATCTGAGGAATTACTCTTGATAACCGCTCTCCTAAGACATCTCTCTCCCTCTTCGCGGAGGATTTGGCATAATAGTTTCTGTTGGCATAGAGGACTTCCAGGCTCCTGTTTACAACTATAATGGTGCTGGGGATAGCCTCTATAATTTCTTCTTGATATCCTCTTACCGATTCAATTCCTTTCATCCTTTTACCAGCGAGTTGATGGAGTTGAGAAGGTCCTTTATCTTGAAGGGCTTTTCAATGAATCCCTTTGCTCCGGCCACTAGACATTCATTCTCCAATCCGCTCTTTCCCACCGCGGAGATGACTATTATTTTTGCACTGGGATCGTCCTGGAGTATCTTCTTAGTGGCGCTGATTCCATCCAGCCTGGGCATCAGTATATCCATGAGGACTATGTCTGGCTTCACCTCTGAGTATTTGATCAAAGCCTCCTCGCCGTTTGCTGCTTCGTATACCTCGCATCCATGAACCTCCAATATATCCCGGAACGCCTTGAGCATTTGCGGAGCATCGTCAACTACGAGAAGCCTCATGTTCGCCTCTTTTCGTCTTTCTGAATCTTATATCTTATTATCTTTCAACTTTCGAAACAAATTCAGAAAAATTCTTGAAAACAAAATCTGAAAGATGAAAGACTATTTAGGTCATGCAAATGTTGGTTGCATTGTACGATGAAGTCATATGAAAATATCGTACTGCAAGTAGCTCAGTCAAAATAAAGCGCGTCAGACACAAAGGATACCGGCGGGTTATAAGAGCAGGCCTCCTCAAATCCGCCCTCCTTATCTTTTGAGTTCGATGGTTTGGGTTAGAAGAAGCTTGAATTTCATACCATAGTTCACAATCCTCGAAAATGAGGAAAAAAAATTCCAGGAGGTGAAATAAAATGGTAACCGCTACACCGGACGCATCAAGCCTTGCTGAGGTTCTGGACAGGATCCTTGACAAGGGCATAGTTGTGGATGTTTGGGCCAGGGTCAGCCTGGTTGGTATTGAGATTCTGACTGTTGAGTCCAGGGTTGTTGTAGCATCGGTCGACACCTTCCTCCATTACTCTGAGGAGATGGCCAAGATCGAGCAGGCAGCCATCGGCGCGGCCCCGAAGGTTCCAGCTTAGGGCAATCACATAATCAAAAGGAGAGATAAAAAATGGTAACCGCTACACCGGACGCATCAAGCCTTGCTGAGGTTCTGGACAGGATCCTTGACAAGGGCATAGTTGTGGATGTTTGGGCCAGGGTCAGCCTGGTTGGCATCGAAATTCTCACTATCGAGGCCAGGGTTGTTGTAGCATCGGTCGACACCTACCTCCACTACTCTGAGGAGATGGCCAAGATCGAACAGGCAGCCATCGGCGTGACCCCTGGAGTTCCTGCTTAATGCGGGTTACTCCTAATTTATTTTTGGAGGAGCCATGGAGGATTTTGGAGACACCAGGGAAGAGACTTTCGACGAACTGGTGACCAAGCATACCCGGCGAGAGCTGGAAGAACTGGCTCTGAAGTACGGAGTGGAGAACCTAGGTGGAACCAAGTCCCAGCTGGCAGACGCCATCCTGGAGGCTATTAAAAAGCAGAAAAATCAGCCTAAGGCTGCTATGCAGCCAAGGCCCAAAGAGGCTCCTATGGTCGAAAAGCCGAAGCCTACAGCGAAATTGGTCGGCATTGGCAAAATGGGCGTTATGGCCAAGTCTGCTGCTATAAACAGCAAAACTGCACAGCTGCATAAGGCAGGCACAGAGATCAGAGAACAAGGCATCCGAGAGATGAACAAGGGCGTTAAAGAGTTTCAATCTGCCAGGGACTGGATGTCCAGGGAGATGCACTCCGAAGCCCGCAAGATGATCGAGGATGGCCAGCAAAGATTCCAACTCGGCCAGGCAGAGTTCAGGCGGTCACTGAATGCCCAGATAAAAGAAAACCAAGAGGCTGAGGCAAAATTCAACTCTGGGGTAAGGGCGATTCGGTCCTCTCAGGAGACGATGTCTCGGGATTTCCAGAAGGCCGGGAGGAACATCAGGGAAGAAGGCTACAGGAATCTGCAGAATGGTCTGAACCGGTTCAGAAGCAATCTGGACGCCCAGATCAAAGAGAATCACGAGGCCATTTCCAGGTTGAACTCCGGAGCAAGGGAGCTTCAGGGGAGAGCCGCGTCCTTCCACAATGAGATCCACAGATATCAGGAGCAGGATCTGAAGGGCTATATTCGAGATTTCTACTATGGGTAAATCCCCTAGTAGAATTTTTATTATTATTCATACTCCACGAAGGTGCTAAGAAATGCAGTATGTTGTCACACATCCCAGGAGGGTGAGGGGAGAAGCGGTTCACATGACGGCTTCTGAGAAGAGAGCCAGCGAACCAGCCTGCGATTCTGCAATAGGATCAAGAGAGCCCAGTATTCAGGTAAGGATCAGGTCCCCGGCAAATCTGGACTGCAGCTACGAGCTGATATCTGAAGAAGCCAGGCATAAGGCCATCGAGGAGGCTTTTCTCACTCCTGAGGCAAGCCACTTCATCAGCACCCCAGAGGTGGCGGAGATGGAGAGCCGGTTAACGCTCTGGCTTCAGGCGGGCTATCCTGTCCATCTCATTGGGCCTACAGGCTGCGGCAAGACCAGTCTCGCCGTCCATGTAGCCAAAGGTCTTGGTCGGCCCGTGGTCTGGATAAACGGTGATGAGTCCATCACCACGTCCGATTTGATTGGAGGCTATTCCCAGATGCAGAACGAAAGCATCCGGGATAATTACATTCACAACGTCTTCAAGAGCAAGGACATCATGAAGATAGAGTGGGTGGACAATCCTCTATCGCTGGCCTGCAAATACGGCTACACCCTGATCTACAATGAGTTCTCCAGGACCAAGCCTGCCTCAAATAACATTCTTCTCTCCGTCTTCGAGGAGGGTATCCTCGAGCTGCCTACGAAATTCGGCGAAGACAGGTACATCAAGGTCCATCCCGACTTCAAGGCCATTCTCACCAGCAACTCCATCGAATATGCTGGAATCCACAGGCCGCAGGATGCTTTGCTGGACAGGATGGTGGGGATATACGCTGATTACTACGGCTATGAGACCGAGGTCCAGATTGTCATGGAGCACACCGGCATCTCTCGGCGCAGGGCAGAGAGGATAGTTAATGTGGTCCGGTCCATAAGAGAGAAGCTGCCGGATGCCCAGAAGCCTGGCACCAGGGCCTGCATTATGATAGCCAAAGGGCTGGAGACTATGAAGGACCAGGGAAGCATCAACTTCGAGCAGCTTTGCATCGATGTCATAGCCAACAAGACCAGTTCGCCGAAGGACATGGAGGAGAAGAAGAAGCTGGTTTTGGATTCAATGGCCCAGTCGGCCTAGGACCGCTATGGACTCCATCAAAGCCGTGGTCGAAGAGGCCGAAGTCCACAAGATCAGCGAGATCTTTCGCAGGAAGCCTCCTGGATTGAGGTTCAACGAGACCGATGCCCTGATAGTCAAAGCCAGAACCGCAGATGGAAGGGATGTCGGAGCCACCTTCTACTTCAGCCTCAAACCTGATGGGACTTTTGAGGAGGAGATCCTTGGAAAAGATGCGGCCAAGGCTAGGAGGCACAGGCTGGCCTCCTTCCTCCGCTATTACCGATTGACAGATGATGTCAGTAAATATAAATTAAAAGACAAGATAAGGGAGCTTAAGGGACGGGACATAGAGGTTGTCCCTGTCCGCGGGGAGTTGGCTATCTACATTCCTCAGGTGATTTCAGATGACCAGTAAGCCCAAGATCCAGATAATTAGCGAGAAGGCCGGCCAGGCGGCCGAGTCTCTGTTGAAGAAGTGCCTTGACAGCGTGGTGAGCCTGAACAAGGGCCCAGAGGGGTGGCTGGCGGAGGTAGAGGTGCTGGAGCGCAAGTCTGTGCCCGATACGCAGGACATACTGGGAAGGTACGAGATGAAGTTCGACGAGGAGGGAGAGCTTCTGGGCTACAAGAGGATTATGCTGCGCCGCAGATCGGACATGGAGACGGTGGAGGAAGAGGTGTAGTTCCTTGGTGCGCAGAATCCTGAGAGCGCAAAGGCAGGTTGCGGAGAACCAGGCAAAGTACGTTTACTGCGTCATCAAATATCCTGCAGAGCAAAAGAGCTTCGGTGATCTCGGCTTTGATGCTGGAGAGGTCTACACCCTGGATTACAGGGATCTGGCTCCCGTGGTCAGTGATGTGGTCTTCAGGGATTACGCTGTCAATGAGGGGGAGGTGGAGGTTCACAGGAGGGTGGTAGAGCAGGTTATGATGGAGTACAGCGTAATCCCTGTGGCCTACGGCATGGCCTTCAAGAGCAGAAAGCTCCTGCAGATCGCCATGGGCGCTGGCTACAAAGCCATGCAGAAGGCGATTGCGGTGGTGGATGGCAAGGTCGAGCTGGGCATCAAGGTCTTCCTTCCCAAGGAGCTTGAAGATTGGGATGGTGCCAAGAGGCAGGACTGCAGTGCAGATTTTCTCCAGAATCTTCTGGCTGTATCCTCCGATTGGAAGAGTCTCAAGCTCTTCAGCGATCGCTTGATTCTCAACTCTGCGTTCCTGGTGGATAAATCCGCCATTCATGAATTCTCCGAGCACGTGGGCAAGCTGACGACGAAGTACGAAAAGTTGAAGGTGCAGTACTCCGGTCCCTGGCCAGCCTATAACTTCGTGGACATTCACATCCTGGGCGGCCACCGCAGGGGGTTTCGCTAGATGTTCTTCCTGGACGATCTCCTGCTCAGGGCCCTGGGAGTGTCCCTGCCGGGCCTCGACCTGATCTGGACGCTGGAGCAGATTCAGAAGGTCGCCTACAAGACCTACTACAATCCAGAGAAGATCAAGAATCAGATAAAAGAGACGCGATTGCTCTATGAGTTCGGGGAGCTGGAGCGCGAGGAGTACGAGCGCAAGAACTCGGAGCTCATGCATAAGCTCGAGCTGGCAAATAAGGCTGAGGAGATGGACCTGGGATCGAGGTTGGACCTTCTGGGGCGGATATGACCGACGAGGAGAATGGTTCCAAGAACTGTCTTTGCATGGCTGGAAGGAATTTCTTGCAGATCCTGAGTGAGATGGAGGAGAAAAAGGAGAATGGGAGGGTGATTTTTGGATCTATTGAGGGGCCATTCTTCTCCAGGGCAACTTTCAGTTGCATGGTGAGGGTGGGATTTGAAGGTGAGAGTCGTTAGACTGCCGGTGGATGAGAGGTGCAAATGGCCCTTTTAGCCCAGAAGGTCCTGGAGAACAGGAGGCGTCAGCATGCCCTGGTGACTCGTCACAAGAGGAAGATCCGGGATGAGGTCCGACCCCAGCTCATGCAGGCCAAGAGGTCCTGGTATGAATCATCCCAGGAGAGCAATAGAAAGATCAGGGAAAGATGGCATCTGCAGAGGGCGAGGGTCAGAGCAGCACAAAGGGATGTGAAGCTCAGGCATAAAGCCAAGATACTGGCCCACCGGAGAAGGCTCCGGAAGGAGATGGCCAGTCGGAGATAAAAGGAGGGGTGGTTTGAGATGACGATGCTAGCGCCAAACCGAAGCCAGAACCTTGCCGACTTGGTGGAGAGGATCCTGGACAAGGGCCTGGTGATCAACGCGGACATAGCCATATCCGTGGCCGGCACAGAGCTTTTGGGCATAAAAATCCGGGCCGCCCTTGCCTCCTTCGAGACCGCGGCCAAGTACGGCCTGGAGCTTCCCTCCGGCACGAACCTGAAGGCTCCGGGCTGGAAGGATCTGGATAAACCAAAGGCCAGCTGCCCGGAGTGCGGAAACCGTAGAGATGAGGCGTTTCTGCTTCAAGACGGCTGCCCCATCTGTGGCTGGTCCAGTCCTTTGCAGAGCCTGCCCCTGATCAGGCCTGAGGCCGAAAAGTACGATTGAATTCTGGGGAAGAGAATCATGGTCGAGGAACCTAAAGACAAAGACAAGATAGCGAACCTGGAGAAGAGGATCGCTGAGCTGGAAAAGGCGGCAAGCAAAGAGGAGAAGGAAATCCATGGAGAGGGACTGGTGGCGAATGTCGTCGGCCAGTTCATTCCCGGCCTGGGAGGGATCATCAAGGCCCTGGAGGAGTCCTCGCCTGAGTTCAGGCAGAGGATCGCCGATACGGATGCGGAGATCAAGCACAGAATTGACGTGGGCTGGTCCAGCAAGCCGGTCATAGATTATCATATTTCCACCAGGCCCATCAGTCGCAGGCCCGGCAAGACGGCTCCCAGAACAGAGAGCGTGCGCATGCCCGCTTCAGGCCCCGAGAGGGCACCCATCGTGGATGTGCTGGAAGGAAAGGACGGGATCACGGTCATCGCCGAGCTTCCCGGGATCTCGGAGGAAGATCTGAAGATCAATCTGGAGAAAGATGTGCTGGAGATAGATGCCGGACGCTTCAGCAAAAAAGTCACTCTGCCCTACCCAGCCCATGGCATCCAGGAGAGGAGCTACAAGAACGGCATACTTCAACTCAAGCTGAGCTAGGAGAACCATGGCTATGGCTATCCGTCTGGACGAAGAGAACCTGAAAGATGGCCTGCTGGGTCTGGTGGTGGCACTGGTGGAGATCATCCAGGAGCTTCTTGAGCGCCAGGCCTTGAAGAGAATTGAGGTTGGAAGCCTCAATGACCAAGAGATAGAGCGGCTGGGAGAGTCCCTCTGCGAGCTCTCTCTGGCGCTGGAGAAGATAAAGGCGGATAATAATATCGAGGATTCCGTGAGATCGGTCCGCGACGGCCTGGACCAGGTGGCGGATGAGCTATTCGACAAGTTTCTGAACCCGGAAAGCTGGGCAGAGGAGTCTTGAGAGATGGTTGAAGTGGCCAGATATCTCTACTCCATCGCCAAGACCGGGCAGAAAGAGCATCTGGGCGAGATCGGAATTGAGAAGAAGGCGGTCTACACCGTACCGTACGAGGATATCGCTGCTGTGGTCCACTCTTGTGAGCCAAAGCCATATGACACCAAGGACAAGACCCAGGCTGAGGAGTGGATCTTCGAGCACAGCTACGTCATAGACCAGGCCACAAAGAGGTTCGGATCGGTACTGCCCTTCTCCTTTGATGTGATCTTGCCAGGAGACGACTCCCAGATAGAAGGATGGCTTGGCAGGAACTACAAGCTTCTTCTCGGAGAGCTGAAAGGTGTGGAGGGCAAGGCCGAGTACACTATTCAGATCTACTACGACTATGATGATCTGCAATCGAAGGCTCTGTTCGGCAATCCTGAGCTGAAGGACCTGCAGAGCCAGATGGAGATTGAAAGCAAAGGAAAGGCTTACTTGCTCTCCAAAAAACTGGACCAGAGGCGGAAAGAATTGGTATCCTCAGAAGAGGGGCGGCTGGCGAATAAGTATCTTCTTCGAATACATCGCCAGGTGGATAAGCTGATCATTGATGGCAAAAGATCCTGGATTCCGGAAGACTGCAGGGACATGAAGCTTCTGGCCTCTTATTCTTGTCTAGTTCGCCAAGAAAATGTAGAGCGGCTGGGGGAGATTCTGGAGGAGATCAACACCCAGGATGGCTTTCGGGTCAGGTTCACAGGACCCTGGGCCCCTTTCAGCTTCATCAAGCTCGGAGAGCTGGCATGAAACCAGAGAGGGAGAGCAGTCTGGTCGAGGTTCTGGACAGGCTCCTGGACAGAGGCGCGGTCCTGAACGCCGACCTGATCATATCCGTGGCGGGCGTGCCGCTGATTGGCCTGAGCCTGCGAGCCATGCTGGCCAGCATGGAGACCATGCTGGAGTATGGAGTGATGGAGGCCTGGGACAAGAGCAGCCGGGAGTGGTACGCCCGCCAGGAAGCAACGCTTCTGCTGGACGCGGACGAATCGATCCTCTTCAAGGCCTTCGGGTATCTGTGGCAGGAGGAGGGGATCATCGGCGCTTGGGTGCCCGGCGTGTGGAACATCACCAGCCGGAGGGTCCTTCTCTGGCAAAGATCCCCCGGAAAGGTCGTCTTTGAGAGGCCGCTGCAAGATCTTTATGTGCAGAGGGCGAAGGCATCATCGCCAGAGAGGGAGGAGCTGGAGCTGATCTTCCCGGAAGGCTCGGCCAAGATCCGCCTCTCCGAACGCCTGGAGTTCGAGGAGGCTCTGGCGGGGAGGCAGCGGTCAATGGTGGCGATCGAGGTCTGATTTGCATCAAAGCGAAACTCAAATTCTATAATAAATTTCCGCTCCACATGCAGTGCATGGACCCCCAAGAACTCTATTCTCTCTCCGACTCTTCCGTCATTTGGGCCAAGATCGATGATCATCACCCGATCATTGTCAACGCTGATCAGCTCCGCAAGAGCCGCCACCACTCCTAGGCGCGGGTCGCAGAAGGCGATGGCCGCAGTTGGCGAATGGTGCTTGTCGGGAGCAAGGCCATGCCAGACCAAAGGGCACGGCCTTCCACGATCACGAGCGAGCCGCGGGGGATGGCGGGGAGCGGGGGGAGCGGGCTATGGTGGTGGTGATGGGAGCGGGGACGGCGATGGAGTAGATGACGGGGGCGGTCATTTGCAGGCCTCTTGCTCTTGCAATAGTGACAGGTCAACGGCTTCACTTCATCATATTTCGAAGATCTTTTTCAGCTTTTGATTGACTTCGTCTCTCAGATCGCCATCGATCTCTCCAAGCACGCCTTCTGCCAGGTCTTTGCGAACAGTTGAGATTTTAGTCAGCTTTAGGACAGATGAAACCTTCAAGCCGGTTTTATAAAATTCTGGGTCTTCCGCACTGATAACAACGTCCAATTCAGGCTGGACATTGAGCATTTTCGATGTTATAAAGGCCAAAATCAAATCTCGCCTACCCTCAAAAATGACCAGCCCAGGTCGTAGCTTTGCAGCGGTCAGATCCGTGTAGGGGAATGGTATCAGGATTATCTTTCCCTTCATTTATATCTGACCTTTAGATCTGCAACGCTATAGAGATCCGGTTCACCCTCATATAGCTCGGAGATTGATTCCTCAGACAGTTTCATGAGTGCTGCAGTCATGCTCTCATCAAGCACTTCATCAATCTTTCTGGAGATGTCAATGAGCATTTGCTTCATCTCCATGACCTCAGCCTCAATGTCCATAGTTTCGATATTGGCTACGAACGATAAATATCTTTTTGCTCAGGATCTATGAAAATGCCCCATTGACCATTATTATAATGCTCTATTTGCCTTCGAACAGGGTCACATCGACAACCTGCCCGACCGTCTACTCCCAGCCGTGGCTGGCTACCACCACCGCGCCCAAGCGCGGATCGTAGAAGGCGATGGCCGCTGCTGGTGAGCAGTGCAGGAGGTGCAGGGCCATGCGCGGAACCTCGATTCGCGCCCAGAGGAGAGCGCATTTCAGCGCAGCTCCACAGACTCCTGAGAGCGTCGCACCACCATATTCCAGGCCTCTTTTTCCTGCAGGTACTCTGCCTCTGGTACAATGGTCAAGGCACACGACATCATTCTTTCCAGAGCACGGCCTGGGTTCATGGTTCTACGACCTCATCAGGAATATATGACCGCAACAGATCCCAGTGCCAGAACCTTCCCATGATTTTGCGCTATGCTCCTCCTCTCTCAGATGCAGCTGCCGATAATATTACTATGATCATAAGATAACTGTCTCTATCTGAATAGACCGGGCCCTCATCAAAACCCTTCGTTAAGGCTCCTTTTAGTCCAGACACTTCACTTCAATGTCCTTGGCAATCTTGGGAAGCACATTGTGAGACGCCCCGATGAAGAGCAGCCCCGTCTCGCCTTCCTCAAGCGTTGCGTCGATGGAGCGGGCGATGAAAGAATCTCGCTCCTCCAGCAGATGATCTTTGACCAGATCGTACCTGGCCTCCCCCTCTCTTCTCTCCTCGTCGCTCTTGGCCTCCAGGACGGCTTTGATGTAGCCGAACTCAAGCCGGAGAAGATCAGCGCTCTCCGTCGCCTCGATCCTGGCGCCCTTGTCCATGAGCTTTTGCACTATCTGGTAGTTCTTGCTCCCTTTGGCGGCCGTCTCTCTCACGATCCTCTCCCCCAGCGGGCCGGCACAGGGCAGACCGTCCTGGTAGATGCGTAGTCTTGCATTGTCCAGGCCCAGGCCGTCCACCTCCTTCTCCACCTCCTGCCAGAACCGCTCTATCCTCTTCTGGTTCTCCTCCCAGCGCCTCCTCCCCAGAGCTGAGATCCCCGACCTTTCCAGGCCAGCGCTGGCAGAGCCCATGTCCGAGGGCGTGTGTACTATTCTTATTACGATGAGTCTCCTCATAAGCTATTTCCGGCGTGAATCTTGTCTTTCATTTATGGTGGCCTCTGAATTCCAAACCCTGGAGTGATCTGCCCTTCAAGATAATCAGCATGTCGCCAGGAACAAACCTGAGGAGCAAGATTATATCGGCCGACAACGTCATTTCACCCATAGCAAGCGAGGATGGCATGGTAGAGGTGCTGATCTACGGGGCAGGGGCGATTGGATCAATGCTAGGATACCTGCTCTCGCAGGCCGAGGATCCAAAAGGCGAGACGATCGAAAATGTGGCCCTGCTGGGGAGGAAGGGCCATATGGAAAAGATAAAGAAAGACGGCCTATGCATAAATTTTTTTGAGGGCTCATATTCTTTCCGGTTCCAAAACTGCTTCTCCAGCCTCGATGAGCTCAAGGGGTCCAGCTTTGCCCCAGAGATAGTAATAGTATGCGTCAAGACGTACTCTCTGCCAGGAGTCTGTGATGAGCTGAAGAAGTCGTCCCTGCTGGATGGGACGCTGAGGAACGCCAGCTTTCTCCTCTTGATGAACGGCATGGGCAACCGAGAGGTATTCAGTTCGCTGGGTCTCTCTTCCGATCGGATCTTTGAGGGAATAACCTCATCGGGAGTGAAATTCTCCGAGGATGGCTCAATTGAGCTGAAAGGAAAGGCTGAGACCATCCTTGAGCAGGGAATCAGCGAGAGCATGAGGGGATTTTTCATAGAGAGATTCGAGGAGAAGGGCTTCGAGATGGAATTCGCTCCTGATTTCAAGAAACATCAATGGAACAAGCTCTTAGTCAATGCCGTGATAAATCCGATAACCGCCTTGACCGGCGAAAAGAACGGCTTCATCCTTTCAGCGCCTCTGCAAAGCACCGTCGAGAGCGTCGTCAAAGAATGCATAGATGTGGCCAGGCGGGAGGGTGTCCCGCTGCATGAAGACAGCGCTTTAGAACTCGTCCGCTCGGTGGCCTCTAAGACCTCATTGAATACATCGAGCATGCTCCAAGATCTGCTCAGGGGAAGAAGGACCGAGATCGATTCGATAAACGGTTACGTAATACGCCTGGCAAAGAAGCATGGATTCAGTTTGCCGGTTAATGAGGCTTTATACGCCCTGGTGAAATCAATCGAAGGCAAAGGTGCGAAAGATATAATTTCCCTCTGGAATGACTGCTATCCGTGGATTGGCTCTTCTTCTCCCTGGCCGGTGCCTCATCCCTCGCCGTTACCGGAGTCTTAGACAAGTTCCTCTTGGGAAAATACGTCAGAAATCCCAAGGCCTATCTCGTAGCCCTCATAATTTTGCAGCAGATCTTTGCCCTTGGAATCATCCTCTTCGCGGGACCGGGATTCACATATCCCCATTCTCTCTATGCCATGGTAACCGGCGGCCTCCAGGTGGCCCTCTGGACCTCATATCTGCGCGCCCTCCAGATAGAGGAGACCTCCCGGGTTGCGGCCTTGGCTTATGTCTTTCCCGTATTCGTCTTCTTGGGATCGTTTCTATTTTTGGGCGAGATTCTGACCCCTAAGGACTATGCCGGGGGCTTTCTCCTGGTGTTGAGCTCTCTATTGATCTCCTACCGGCCTGCTCCGCCAGGAGGGCGGGTGATCTTTTCCCCAGCGCTGAAGTACATGGTCTCCTTCTGGATCTTCACTGCTGCTTATGCCGTAGCTTCCAAGTATCTCTTAGCCTTCATGGATGAATGGCACCTGATCATGTGGTCTTCCCTCGGAAGCCTTCTCGTGGTCTTGCCGCTGCTGGCCTTAGAAGAGATCAGAAGAGAAGCCTTCCGCTATTATCGCAGCGGGCCGTTCTTGTTTTCTGCTCTCTTGGCCGATGAGCTGTTCGATTTCCTGGGAAGAGCCTCCTTTGTATTTGGCTATGCCCTCGGGTCCGTGGCCCTGGTCTCCAGCGTGGCCGCTCTTCAGCCCTTCATAACCCTCATCTATGTCATTCTTCTGGGCATATTTATGCCCGGAATCCTGAAGGAGGAGCTGGATTCCAGGACACTGGCATTGAAAATATCGGCGCTCTTCTTGATAGTAGTAGGAGTGTATATGGTATCCTGATCAATGGTTGTCGTGTCGTATTCCTTCTTTGGATGGATGCAAATCCATGGCCTTGCATCCATCAGTAACTTTAGGTTAGTATTAAATACAAAGACATAAACCACTATCCATAATGAGGATCGATTATAAGACCCGGCTGGAAGAGGCCAGGTCGTTGGCTGATATCTTTGAAGTGGTCAAATCGTTGGTATTGAACAGCATTGGCAAGAGCAGGGGAGGGCTGATGCTGGGCATGGCCGACCTGGGAAATCATCCGCAAGGGTTTTTCGGAGGCTTCTTCACCGTGGGCTCCAATGTCATCGTCCTGAACAAGATTCCGCTGCAAAGGATCAGGGAGACGCGGCCTGAGCTCTACAAGCCCTATGTCTTTCACATCCTGCTGCATGAGTATATTCACTCCCTGGGCTACCTGGACGAGAGCATGGTTAAATCCAAGGTTCATCAGATCACCAGAGAGGCCCTGGGAGAGGAGCATCTGGCCACGCGAATTGCTGCCAATGCCGAGGGCTTCATCAAGCATCTGGCCTACCCGGACATAGCCTGGAAACCCGATGATACAGGGCTCGAGCTGGTGATGGGCTTCGATAGATCCAGCGTCTCCTATATCGCTTAACAGGATTCCTGGACTCTCACGCTAAAAGAGCATTTGTTTCCAGAATGCGGGCTGCATAGCATGCCAGGCAGAATCCAAACGAGCGGCCTCATAAAAAAATGCTGCAGGAGGCACAGCCTCCCGCAAGATTGAGCACTTCATCCCGGAGAGGTGTTGCCAGCTCTCAGCCTGGTGTACGTTGTGGCGTAGTTATTGGAGTTGTCAGGATCAAGCTCTGCTCCGTACACATAGGCCGTATTGGAGATCTGTCCTGGTGGAACTGCCGAGGGCGTTCGCACAGTGATAACCAGCTTTGCGCTGCGATATTTGTCTAAACCGCCCATGCTCCAAACTCCTGAAACGTATTCGCCCTGGCTGGCCTTTGAGGATATGTACACAAGCCCTGGCGGCAGGAAGTCCTGGACAGTTACATCGGTGGCGCCGTCAGGCCCTCTATTGGTCACAGTCAGCAGATAATTAAATAGCCCACCGGCAGGCGCTGGATCAGACGAGGAACTCTTGGTGATAGCCAAGTCAGATTTTGTCAAGGCCTTAACTGGTACGACCACGATCAGGACAGACTTGGATATGGCTGTATTGGCCCCATCTGTGGCCTTCGCCACCAGGTGGTATACCCCAGGCTTGACACCAGGCCAGGGAATGAAATAAGGCGATTCATTCTTAGATCCGATGCTCTGGGAATTCGCAAAGAACTCGACGTGAGTCCCCGAGCTGCCGATGACATTTGCTTCGACGGTTATGTCTGCGGGAGATGTGAATATCTTTCCATCATAAGGACTTGTGATCTCCACATAAGGCTCGGGCGGATTAACTGTTATGACAACAGGAAGAGACGTACAGGTTTTGCTGCCGCCAGGGCTTTCGTTGGCTTTGGCGATCAAGGTGTGAACGCCTACATCGAGATGCCACAAGAATGTAACCGGACAATCCGGACAATCATTTTCGTTTCTAGCCGGACAGGATTGTGTTTCCACACGACTTGTGGTTTTATATATGTCTTCCAAGCTAATTGTCTTCACACTTCCAGAAGCTGTGACATGAATGGCTACCTCCGCGGTAGGCGGAGTTGCAGTTGGATAGGCCCTAAAGATATCCCCGTTTTGAGGGCTGCGAATTCTCACGGAAGGCGGATGATAAAGCTCGAGTACGCCGATGGCAATGGAGATGGTCTGTTCGCCGCCAATGCCGTCGTTCACGCCGACGATGATCGAGTCGTTGCCGGTATAACCCTTATCGGGCGTGTAGATCATATTCGGCGCTGTTCCGCTCAGATTTCCATGGCTGGGCGGACGGATGATCGCGTAGTTCAATAGAGCGCTATCGATATCACTCGGCATCAGCCTGATGATCTCGGCAGTGTCATTGCCGGTTACGATATTTTGCACCTCTGCCGAAGCTGATTGATTCTGAAAATCGAAAGCTACGTCAGCTATGTTGGGTGAATTCATGTCGGCGACGAGATTCTCGGCGCTGCCCAACGCCGGCACTGATGCACCTAAGTCTTCTGCCAGCAAATTCCACCCTTGGTCACAATTCTGATCCCCCTTCCCGCACGGCGTCTGACTGCCGGATGCGATGGTCAAGAATATTGCCATGAGAAATGCAATCTTGAGCACAACCCATGGAAACTTGAACTCCAACCCCTTCGTCATAATCAACCCTCATATTTTGCTTAAGTGATAGAGATTATAGCGTGCGCATATAAATAACTTTTGTTGAAAATTTTATTTTAGATGGAATACAGTCATAATGGCAAGATGTGCCGTATTTTGCAAATGAATTCAGACTGCGCCTTGCAGATGCCTGACCTGCCCTGGATTGCACCTTTAGATTTGACAATTCATCCATCACCGGCGTAAGCTGCGCAATCACCGTGCAGCCTAGATTCAGAAAATTATATTAGGAGTTATTTAAATTAGAAGGGGATTGTGGTAAGAAGTACAATTCCTGGATCTTAGGAAAAAACGCAGGAGCGGGCGAGCCTTGCTGGTCTGCGGTCAAGAATATCTTGCATGGGGTGAATTGAAGCCCACCGAATATAGCATTTTGTCTAACTTAGATTCGATACTCTTATTCCTATCAACCTGACTCTCCTCTTATCTCTCAGAAAGGGCGCAATCAATCGCTTGGCATTATTCTTGAGAATCTCCAGGTCATTGGTGGGAAACAACAAGGATTTGGCCCGGGTGTGCGTGTCGAAATGCTGATACCTGACTTTAACGGTGATCGTCTTGAACTGGAGAGCACTGCCTATGACCTCTTCGTGCACTTCTTTTGCCAATTCATCCAAAGCGTCAAGAATCAGATCCTCTTCGTCTGCATCCTTCTCAAAGGTGACCTCTCTTCCTACCGATTTTGTCTCGCGCTCTTCTTTAACCTTGCCATAATCAATCCCATGGGCAAATTCATGCAGCCTAAGACCCCAGACTCCAAACAGTCTTGTCATCATCTCGGGATTTGCGGCAGCCAAATCACGGATAGTCTCAATTTTCAGCTCCTTCAACCTGCGCTCAGTCTTGGGACCCACGCCCGGCAGAGCCCTAACTTTTAAAGGAAATAGAAATTCCAACACATCTTCTTCTTTGACTGCAGTTAACCCATAGGGTTTCCTGTAATCGGAGGCGATTTTGGCCACCATTTTGTTCGGTGCAACACCTATGGAGCAGGCCAGATCTTCCTTGTTTAAGATCTCTTCCATTAATCTCTTGGCGAACTCCTCTGCTTTTGCAAAGTCTTTCACCTGGTCTGAGATGTCCAGATAGGCTTCATCTATGCCCGCCTGCTCGAACCTATCGGCATGGCTTCTCAGGATCTTCATTATGCTATTGGAGGCTTTGACGTAGAGATCGAAATGGGTTCGGAGATAAATGCAGTGAGGGCACAGCTTCCAGGCCCGGGATATAGGCATAGCCGACCTGACGCCATATTTCCGGGCCTCATAAGAGGCGCTGCTCACCACTCCTCTTCCCCTGCCTTCTTTTGGATCAGCTCCCACTACCACGGGCAAATCCCTCAATTCCGGATGCTCTCGAACTTCCACCGATGGAAAGAAGGAATCTAAATCGACGTGCAAAATTATCCGCATGGCAACTCTCAATTCATTCGATTACCTCACAGCATGCTGCCATGCTCTACGATAAAATCAATTTATCTCCTTGAGATGCCCTACCACAAATCCATATAGTAAGGCAAACAGGAATAGAGGACTTATGTTAGGAGGGTTAGCTGTGAGGAGACCTCAGAGGGTGTCATTATTGCTGATCGCCGCCCTGGCTTGGATGATCCTGGAACCAGCCTTGGTGACCAGCTTGGGAACATGCAGTTATTGTGGGTGGGGCGATTGCCCCACTCTGACAGAAAGGCAGCAGCAGTGTTTATGGGAGAAAGAAGTATTCAACTTCCTTTACTGTGATTGCTGTTATCAGGGATTGGGGCCCTATTACTATCAAATACCTTCATCCAGCCAATCTACAGTCGAAGGCACCGCCAGCTACTGGCTGAATGAAGGCAACGGATTCTACCTGGCCGGTTCCTATGAGC
>JAPKYD010000075.1 GCA_026394475.1 Methanothrix sp. | reverse complement strand
CTTTTTCATCGCCTTTAATTCGTCGCATATAGGCTCGTTGTATCTGGTTAATGCCCAGAGGTGTCTGGTGAAAGATGAGAAGGAAGCCACCGGGATTCAGAAGATCATAAGCCTTCTGAATGATCTGAAAAGAAGTTAGCTGTAATTCGCTCTTCCTGTACCGGTCAAGGAAGATGTGGTTGTGTTCTTCATTGGGGTCAAGGGCAACATAGGATATATGATGGATCTTTTCGAGGAGTATGCGAATCAGAGTAAGGTCAAAATCTCCTGTTCCGCTGCCGACGCTGAGGACATGGGCCGATGGCGCGCCTGCCATCAATGGCATAAATTCCTTCGATAACCAGTCTTTTATGGCCGTCCATTCCCACGGAGACCTTCTTAAAGGCGTTGAAGCACTCCGCATATTCCCTATCGGTTAAAGGCGTCACAATGCTCATGGCGTTTTCTCCCTGGGGGTACGCATAGGGGAATTTCATTGTAAATTAATAAATATTTTTCGATGTAGGATTCCTTTAATCTGGGAATCCATCTCCACCAAATCGTAGTCTTTTAATATGTAAGATACGCATAGATTCATCCCGAGCATAAAAGAGCTTCAAGTAATAGCAAAGAGGCGCGCCGAAGCAATGCCCAGCACCAGATATACCAGAATTGAGATAACGCCAGATGCCTATAGATCTTTAGAGGCTGAGGCCATCCTCCAGGGGAAGACCCTAAAGAAACTAGCTTCGGAGATGATACTGAGAGGGGTCTCCAAGAAAGCCCTGGATTTTGTGCAAGAGCCTGCTGAGCCTGCCGCCCCCAGCATCGTGCTTGACGAAGAGACGGCCAGAGTGGCCAAGAAGATTGGAGCCACAGGCATACGTATCAGCGACCAAACCTTGCAGACCGTAAAAAAGGTTATTCTGGCGGAGGGGTACCAAGGAGCAATGCTGCATGTTGCTCAGCATACCGCATCCATGGAGAGGGACGAGCTTCACCGTGTTCTGGCCATCTGCAGGCGGTATAAGCTGCTCCCCCAGGCCGCTGCAGATCTCGTCGAGAACTTAAACCAGATAGAATCAGGTAGCTGGAAATAGACTCTTTCTCCTGGTTATTTCTTGTCGACGATCGTACTGTTTACTGAAGTGCTAGAATCTTCCCTCTCCCTCAAGAGCTCAATGAGCACGGAGAAGATCGCCGCCTCCAGGGGATCATCCAGAGCATAAAATGCTTCGCTGGAGTGCTTTTTGGCCATCTCGGCGAGCTTTTGGGCGTAAGCCTGATCATCCTTCTTCAGGGCCCGGCCGGCCCTGGCCCAGCGGGATGAGACCTCTTTTACGCCCATGCGCACGCTCTCAAAGCTCCGGCCCATCAGAAGGTCCCCAGAGTGGTCTGGCTCGCAAAGCCAGCTTGCGCTTTTCGGCAGTTCTTTGCAGAAGGCCTTGCCGTGGCACGGGGCCCTTCGGCGAAGTAAAATACGCGATCGGAATAATTTATCATCTCCTCCAAAAACGGATCGGATGCAGTAGAATAGAGAAGCACAATGCTGCTCTTCGAGGCCTCTTTCATCGCCAGGGCCACGTACTCCACCATCTCCCTTGCATCCTCGTAAAGCAGGGGATCGTGCTCTAAGATCAGCAGTGTGTGGCGGTTCTCCTCCAGAATGGTCATGAGCTGGAAGGCAGTGAAGGCCCTTCTCACCTCCAGGGCTGTGAACCTGCGGTCCAGGCCGCTCAGGATGTAAGAATAGTTCCCGCAGACGTAGAGAACCTCGAACCTCTGCAGGTTGAGGTGGCTGTTCAGGGCCTCGACCAGCATCTGCACGGGGGCTACAAGGATATGGAAGGCTCTGAAGCCAAGGGTGATAGCAGGATGCAGTTCGAAGTCCATGCTGCACTATCCATCTTTGGAAGAGATAAGTCTGAGGAATGCGCGGGGCGAAGGCTTCACCCTTAACAAAAGCTCAGAGAAAAATTTATATCCTATCACTACCCACAGGTTAGTATACGAAAGTAACCGTGAGGTGAGATCAAATGTGGGACAAGAGATATCCGTCCATATTCGATATATTCGAGAGCTTTGCCAAGGGATTTCCCTTCGAGAAGAAAGAGAAGTACGAAGATGACTGGTTCCGGGAGCCTTTCGAGGATATGATCAAGAGATTTGAAGAGTCAACGCCTGCAGATTTCAAGGATTTCGTGCGCGAGGAAGAGACGCCAACAGGCGTATCCCGCAGATATGGTCCCTTCGTATACGGTTTCAGCTACACCGCTGAGTCGGGAAAGGAGCCGGTCTTCAGGGAGTTCGGCAACATCCGGCCTTCCCATAAGGGCATCGAGCCAAGCCTAGGCCGGGAGCCCCTGGTGGATGTCATGGGCGAGAAGGAGAAATACAAGATCTTCGTGGAGCTGCCCGGCGTGGATAAGGAGAGTGTCAAATTGGATGTCGCCGAGGACAGCGTTGAGATCAAGACCGAGGATGACAAGAAGTTCTACAAGATGATCCACCTTGACTCGGCCGTCGATGCAGACAGCGCCAAAGCCTCGTATAAGAACGGCGTCCTGACCCTGGAGCTGGACAAGAAGGAGACGAGAAAGGGCAAGGAAGTCAAGATAGAGTAAGCCGATCCGCATCCGCCCAAATGGGCCTCTCTCTTTTCATTTTTGTTTTTATGTTTTGTTCTTATAGTTTCATTAGTCTTTCATCCCTATCTCAGATCAGGTAGTCTACCTAAACTGAGTAGCAGGACATATAAACCATAACATCAGGCCTCATCCAGCCAGATGCGAGTTATGCGACGGTGCTAAGGTCTGATCAACTAAGTAATGGCAGGAGTATCCAGAGAATGAAGGATATTATCGCCAGAAGCCCAAAGAGTGACGGAAACCGAAATCATGCCGGATTAATCCCCTGATCCCAGTCTTGAAGTTGCTCATGCCACGATAAACGCCGGGTCAAAAGATCTCTTTCATTCTGACCTACACGAGGGTTATATGAAATTCACATGAGCTAAATTTGAGGGTCTTGCCCTGATAAAACGCCAATGTGAAAAAAAGTTACTTAAATCCAGACGGACCACAAGTGTATATGCAAAGGGTGAGTGGAGTTTCAAAACCGGAACGGGGGGAGAAGCGATAGATAGGGATAATCAGGAGACAAATGTTATCCTCTCAGGCCTGAAAAAGTTAATGCATCACAAGTATGGCGACATAATTCTTCTCTTCTCCGTCGTTGCAGCCTTCGGTATGCTCCTGGCGGTGTCCGCCCTCGGCTGAGGCATATGTGAATCTAAATCACTCCCTTGGTGCTGGGCACTCCTTCTCCCTCTTTTGAGGCGGCCTGCCGGACCGCCAGGCCCAGAGCCTTGAAGATGCTCTCCGTCTGGTGGTGATCGTTCTCTCCGTAAGATCTGATGTGCAGCGTCAGCCGGGCGCCGTTGCACAGCAACTCCAGAAAGGGCCTGATCTGTTGCACCTCAAAGTCGCCGATCCTCTCGCCCCCGAACTCTCCTGCAAAGACCAGGTAAGGGCGACCGCTGAAGTCCAAGGCAACTTCGGCCAGGGCCTCATCCATGGGAACGGCCGCTGAGCCATATCGCCGGATTCCGCTGCGGTCTTTCAGAGCGCTGTCCAGGGCCAAGCCAATGGCCTCACCCAGCGCCTCGATTCTGTAGAAACCGCCTTCGGCTCTGGCTTCCAGATCCAGCCGTCCCGTCCGGGCAAAGGCGTGCAGCATGTGATCGAGAAATCCTGATCCGGAGCAGATATCGGCCTTCCCCGAGCCATCCAGATCCAGGCTGGCGCAGGCCTTGCTGCCCTGAAACTTTGCATTTGCTTCTCCTTTTCTCATCATCACTCCCTCCCCAAAGCCTCCAAAGTACGATGCACGCTGAGCTTGTCGGTGTAGATCGCCGTTCCGGCTACCGCCCCGGCTGCGCCCGCATCCCGCAGGGCCAGGACATCCTCGATGGAGGTGACTCCTCCGGCTGCGACCACCGGAATCTTCACCGCCTCCACAAGCGTCCGCGTGGGCTCAAGGTCGATGCCCAACTGCCTGCCCTCTACATCGATATTTGTGAATAGAATCGACCCCGCCCCCTTCTCCTCGAAGAGCCGCCCCAGCGTCACAGCTTTCTTGCCAAGGGTCTTCTGCCAGCCTTCGGTGGTGACGTTCCCTCGTTTAACATCCAGGGCAACCATGATCCTCTCCGAGCCGTGAAGATCAGCCAGCCTGGAGACCATGTCAGGGTCCTTCAGAGCGGCGGTTCCTAGGATCACCCGGTCCACGCCAAGATCAAGGACGGCATGCACGTCATCTTCCGTCCTGATGCCCCCGCCGACCTGAAGGAAAAGGTCCAGCTTCTCGACCATCTGGCTCAGAATGGGGGCGTTAACCCTCCTGCCTAAGATGGCCCCGTCCAGGTCTATGATGTGCAGGTGGTCCGCGCCCTCGTTTACCCAGCGTTCTGCCTGGGCCAGGGGGTTGTCCAGGGCCACCACCTCCGTGCCCGGCACCCCCCCCACGAGCTGCACGCACTTGCCGCCGCGCAGGTCGACGGCGGGAAAGAAAGCAAAGGTCATGAGGAACCTATTTTGGGCTAAATAGACCTTAACAGTTTCGATAAAACATCGCAAATTATTTCGGCTCAAATCAACAAGGGATGTCTTCGGAGAGAAGGTCCGCTTCTCAGCCGAGGCCATAGCACCGCTCTATTGCTTATCTGCCGCATTAATCTCCGCGTCCAGAGCAGCCAGGACCCGCACGTACTCTTCCTTCAGCATTTCAGCCTTATCTTTCACACCCTCTATAACCCCAGTGCGACCCATCTGCTCGAGCTCCTTGCTCATGGCCGAAAGGTGCATAGCTCCCACGTAAGCGCTGCTGGACTTCAGGCTGTGAGCAGCCATTTGCAGCCCCTTGGCATCACCTCTTTCTACCGCTTGCACAATTGCAGATATCTTCTCAGGCGCATGCTTGATGAAAAGGCCACTCACCTCGGCGATGATATCGGGCTCTCCCTCCTCCTGCAGTTCCCGGAGGCTGGCTAACACCGAGTGATCGATAGCCTCGCAGGAATCATCTCCGCCAGTCATTTCATACCATCCTTTTTGATGGTGTACCGCGAACGGTATATTTAACTTGTTTTGTACCAGGCGCTGGATCTTTGATCGGACGTCATGAGATCAGCCGTCCCTCATATTGCCTCTCTGGATAGGGGAATATCTTCCCAGGACTTCAATGAGCTCTTCCAATCGCACAGGCTTGCTGATGTAGTCGTCCATTCCTGCCTCGATGCATCTTTTCCGGTCACCTTCCAGAGCGTGAGCAGTAACGGCAATGATGTGTGGCTTTCCTTCCTTCCAGCGCTCGCGAATGGCTTTTGCCGCCTCAAAGCCGTCCATCTCCGGCATCTGCACATCCATGAGTACTACATCATAGGTCTGGCGCTCCAGAGCCTGCAGAACTTCCAGGCCATTGGCTGCCACGTCTGCCTTGATCCCCAGCTTCTTGAGCATGAGCAAGGCGACCTTCTGGTTGACCAGGTTATCCTCCGCCAGGAGCAGCCGCAACCGACCCAGAATATCGGCCTGCGACCCGGTCTTCTTAGGGATCTCTCTTATCTCCAGACACTTCTCCGGCCCGGCCCTCTCCAATTGAATTGTGAAATGGAAGGTGCATCCTTTGCCAATTTCGCTCTCCGCCCATATGGTCCCTCCCATAAGCTCCACCAGCTTCTTGCTGATGGCCAGCCCCAGACCGGTTCCCCCATATCTTCGGGTAGTGGACATGTCTACCTGGCTGAACGGCTGGAAGAGGCCGACCATGCGGTCCTGGGGAATGCCGATGCCGGTGTCTTTGACTGAGAAGCATAGCTCTGTCTTGCCGCTCTGGAGAGGCCGACAGGAGACATGAACCGATATATCTCCGCAATCCGTAAACTTTACCGCATTGTTCAGGAGATTTATCAGAACCTGATACAGACTGGTAGCATCACCCACGAGGCTTTCGGGGACACCATCGTCTATAGAGCAATCAAGAACAAGATACTTTTCCGCGGCCTGGGGTGCCAGCAGGTCCATGGAATCCTCAATACACTTGCGCAAGTCGAAAGGCTGGTACTCCCTCATCCTCTTGCCTTCCTCGATCTTGGAGAAATCCAGGATATTATTGATCACTGACATCAGAACATCTCCACTGCTGCGCACGGTCTCTAGGCAGTCCCTCTGATCTGAACTAAGGGGTGTATCCAGAAGAAGTCCAGTAATGCCTATGATGGCATTGAGCGGAGTTCTGATCTCGTGGCTCATATTGGCCAGGAATTCGGATTTGGCTCGCATAGCCGACTCGGCTTTCTCCTTGGCCCTATGCAGATCTTCTTCGGCATGCCTGCGGTCGGTTATATCACGGATGGACTCGATCGCGCCCCAGAAATTTCCTGCAGAGTCGTAGAGTGCCGACGCGCTCCCCAGAAG
>JAPKYD010000069.1 GCA_026394475.1 Methanothrix sp. | reverse complement strand
TATTCATTGAGCTTTTCCGACCTGGAGTCGATGACGATCTTTCAGCAAAAGAGCCATGCATGCTCGAAGCCAGGGCATCGTCTACAACTCTTTCAATGCCATTCCCAAAACTGCTATCGCCTTCATCTACATGGCTATTATCCTGCCCTTTACCGGATACGCGTATATCCATGGAATTGCCTGAAATTTGGCTATCTGCGTCGCCGTTTTGAGCCCCCTCATAGACCACGTCTCTCTCCTTGACAGAATTCACAGCCGTCAAGTCATCTAGCGCCTGTTGGGCATGAGACCCGCCCATTTCTATCTCTTCTTTTTCAGGCCGGCCCGAAGACATGATACCGGCGGCAGAAGATCCCCGATCGCCCCTATTTTCCTTCGCCCACGGGAAATATACCGTCCCGCTGGAGAGCTGAAGCTGCCCCAGGGTGAGGTCCTCATCTGGGTCAAATTTATTATCCAGAGACCTTTTAGCATCAATGCCCTGGGCAGCTGTAATCTGCACTGTGAAACACAGCAGGATTATGAGTGCTCCCACTGCAAGGGATTTGTTGAATCCCATCCTGTTCCTTATTTAAATCCCCCCTAGTCATTGGCCGTATCCTTGACATTTGCGTTTTATTAATTAAGTGTGGGATACAGCCAGTAACGGCATCTTCGTGACGCCCATTGCATCCGCGATATAAGATAAAAGAAATTGATTATATTTAAATTTTTCCAGTATTTAAATTGCCGAGTGATATTCAGCCAAAAATATATGTCTAGCATCATGGCAGGCTAAAGCTTGCTCATGCCAATGGACAGGAGATTTAGACTAAATGGCGGGCTCGCCAGCAGTTGCCCCCAGGCTTGCGCGCCAGTTTATCCGGCAGCGTTCTCCTCCCCTTCAACCTGTAAGCGACAGTTACCCGTACTCTCCAGGATTATTGGAGGCAACACTGCATATTGATTCTATCTTTCCAGCCTTCATCTTTATATATGGTAACTACGTCTTCCTATAAGTAATTTACGTATAAAAAAATACGTTTACTCGTAGTTTTGACGAAGGACCGATTCATTATAAAAAAAATTTCTTCTCGCGATTTCTTATTGCATATCATTCGATAAGTTAAAGGCCCATGACTGCCTCAGCGCATAAGGAGCTTTCAGAGATACCTCCATTATATGCGAAACGCGCCGTCTTATCGGGCGACAATCATGGGCAATCAGGAAGGCTTAGGAGATTATTCTCGTGTTCCTTGTCGGCCTCAGTCTTCAAGTATTTAGGCTCTTCGCTATTTTCTGTTGGTAACTTCAGGATATCGACCAACAACATTCATGATTCACTATCCTGCCAGGGGAGTACAAAGATGGTGATTGATAGCGATAACTGGCCCCAGGATTTGCCCTCTTGGGATACGCATCATTGATGTGATCCGGCCAATGGATTCCTCATCCCCAGGTTTACCCACACAAAACAGCGAGAAGCCCATTATCCTATCTCTTCTGGCAATGATGTAATACTACCAAAGCCTGATGGGCGCTAATCCAATGGGCTTAAATACACACGATCAAAATGGCCACAGTTGCCAGCCATATCCGCCTCGATGGCGCAGATTGCCCTGGAGTTAGGCCCGTTGGCTGGCCGGGCCGACGACCTCCACTAGGGTGATTTTGTGAGCATCATAAAAACGAGGATGATCACGAACATTATAACACAGAGGACGATACCTAATCCAAATGTTAATTGGGGTTTTCTCATCACTATTCTTATCCTTTTGATCCTCTTAAATGTTTTTGACCTGGCTTGCACGCTCTCAGTCCACAAGTTATCCATAGTCAATTATACAACCCTCCAAATCGGCCTAAATTCCCGTCTGCCTAAACTAATTGCCCACCCTTATAGTCTTAGCACAGCCAGGTTTACAAACGGCCGATCGCGATTAATCGCCATCAGTGAAAGCGGCCAGAGAATCCTGAATCCGCCGCGCACCATCGGGGAGTTGGGGGCGGAAAGCATCCTTATAATAATATCCTGTGGTTTCAAGCATATCGAAAAAAGAGGGGATAAATTACAGGTTACACGCACTACTTGGATTGGGATCAGCTCGGATACCCCAGCTCTTTGGGCTTGGGCATCGAAAAGAATTAAGTAGGAGTCGTGTTTATTGCTCCTGTTTCAGTATTTTTATTACTTCTTCAAATGGAGATACCAGTTTTATCTCCACGGTATTATACGCACCCCATTTTACGATTTCCGGTTCTTGAGCCATTTTTTCGAAAGCTTCCAGGCTTGGGGCGTCATACACTTCATACATGGTATGTTCTGAAAGTGCAAACCAGCAGCCCAGCATCTTAATCTCATACTTTTTTAAAAATCCCTCTAGCTTCTCCGCAAGATCCAGATGTACCTTCTTCGCTTCTTTATTGAACATCCAACAGTTTTCAGGAGAATGCTTGTTAATCAAAAGAAATGTTGGCATATATTATACCTCGTAATAAATATTGTGATATTAGTTAGCCTCAAATATTTTATCTTACTAGTATCAGTTCCTCTTCACAGAAATCGTCGGCCGAGGATCGAAATTTTCCTACATGAAAATTGAGATCGGGATTAAGTTGTTTAGCCGCCGAATCCATAAATCTTGCAGGTCCAGCCCGACAGAAAGCCTCTATGTTCTTGACATCCATTCCGAGCGATTGAGCTGCCTCAAAAATTGAGCATCTGCCACATCTTACCATGACTCTTTGAGGGCTTTCTTCTTTCACTTCAAAACCGAGTCCGAGACTGACTGGAGTTGTACTCACTAACCTCCAAGCAGTCTGAGCATCGTGTTCCTGGGTGCCGGATTGCTCCCTCATCATTTGACCTTGATGTGAACCCAAAGTCTCAAACACCTTGGTATGTATAGCAAGAGCCTTATCAATGCCAATTTCCTGAGCTGTAGCATTTAAGTATGCACCGTAGAGGGTCAGGGCAGTCCTCGCGGCTTCTAAGATATCTTCCTGTGTCATATTATCACTATTATGTTTTAATCGTACATAAATGTTAAGGGGGATGACTATTTGCATCCTAAATGAATTTCTTATTTCTTAGAATCAGAAATTCGAGGTCGTTGAGCTTCCGCTGGTCGCAGCAAGCTGATCTTCCAGAGGCGGAAGCGTGGGCGCTCCTGCCACGGCCACAAAAGTCCTTGATGGCTTCGGATATCGATTTCAAGATCTCCCTCTTCTCCTCGTTCTCGATTTGCTCCAGCTCCTCCATCTCCGATCTCCTCAGATCCTTGAGGATGGTGAAAAGCTGGTCGATCAGCTCAATGCGCCGGACGACCTCAGCCTTTGAAGGCATTCAAACCGCCTCCTTGGCATCTAGCAGGTTCACGCGGCCGTTAAAGCCTCCTGGCCATTTCCCTTTAGGCTTAATGCTCTCTGGATCTTCTTCGGTCATTATCATTCACCAAATAACGTATCTAATTGAAAATATATTAACTTATTGACGAATCATTGTGCATTACAAGACAAGAATTTTGAAGTCAAACTTTAGAATATTTCATTGTGCTGAAACATCACAGAGAAAGAACCCAGATCAATAATCAGCGAGTCTCATCGCTTAGGTGTGAATAATGGCTAACATCCCCTGCGCGATTCAAATATCAAGATACTGGTTCTGCTTCTCTCTTAGGGTCGCTACATCTGTATGTAGGTATCTCGCAGTCGTTTTTATACTGGAATGCCTCATCAGCTGCTGCAGGGAATAGATGTCACAGTCATGCTTCACCATAATGCTCGCTGGGCTATGCCTTCCCCACACATGCACGCTGCCGCGAGACTTCACGCCCGCCCGTTTCTTGCACTCAGCAAACATAATTTCAAGGCTCCTCAGATTCCATTTGTTTTGGCGATCAGTATAAAACACGAAATATTTGCCTTCAATCTCAATGCGTGGCCTAATCTGAAGATATTGCTCCAAGATCGGTATGCAGGCTTGGGGTATGGGCAATATAGCTGATTTCCCGAACTTGCCATCCCGGATTCGCAGGGTCATTGTCTTCATATTTATATCGTCGTCCTCCAGATTTATCAGGTCTCCAGCCCTAAGCATGCAATAAAACATCAAACTTAGCATAGTGTAGTGTTTTAGGTTGGTTGTGGCATTAAAGATCGCTAAGACCTCTTCTTCGCTGAAGAAATACGGAATTTTATTATTCACTTTCATGTAGGGTAGGGTTAGTTCCATGCCTCTCGACTTATAAAATGCTTTTAAAGCAGCACCCCAGATATTGACTGTGCTTCTTGCAAACTTTGACTCGGCCAGATCTCCGTGCCATTTCATGGCATCTTCAGGTGTCGGGTTGACGGACTTCGCCACGCCCAAGAACTTCCTAATTGCACCCACATAAGTCTGGATGCATGCTTCTCTGTAGCCATGCTCGATCAGCCAGCGTTCGAACCTCTTGAGCGCTGGATTAACATCTGCATTAAATTGTGTTCGACTCCAGTTCACCTTAAGTCCAGGCATTCCACCCACCGAATCCTCGCGAAGTAATACTATTACCCGTTGTTCTCGGTGAAGACATCTAAAATAGAATCAATATAATAAGGATGCAATTCCTTGCCCTGTTCGGCTTGCCACGTGACGAGGATCGAACCACGCAGCGTTTTGATCCCAAGTTAAATGGCGGGCCCGCCAGCAGTTGCCTTCAGTGCAGCGCGCCAGTTTATCCGGCAGCGTTCTCCTCCCCTTCAACCTGTAAGCGACAGTTACCCGCAGTGGGTTTGCTCCCTTCCGGGCCTGAACCGGTGCCTGCAATTATGGGACACAAGACCTCCTTCAGGAGATCCCATGGACCGATGCTATCCCTACAGGACGGAGAATCATTGTCTGCAGCTGGACTGAGCACGCAGCGCCCAAAGTCTCCCGACAGCTTCGCCCCCCGCTTATCGACGATTTCGGGTCACAGGTGACGCCGAACCACCCAGACTGCCCGCCACTTTTAACATTGAGTTGAGTAGCTATAAAGCTAACGCAATAGAGAGGACCAATTCTATGGCAGAAGACTTAGCCGCCAACATGGGTTTCATCATGGGAAACAAGCAGCGCGAGAGGATTGTTCAGGTTCTGGGCTCCAAGGGCAAGATGGCCGCGGATAGAATCGCCAAGGTGGAGCACATCCCTGCTCCTGCGGTGAAGAAGATCCTGGCTGAGCTGGGCCAGAGGATGATCGTATCCGAGAACGACGGAGTTTGGAGCCTGACCGAGACGGGCCTGGAGATCGAGAAGGAGATGAAGAAGCGGACCTGATGATCCAATGGAGCTCATGGACGCCATCCGGGGTCGCAGGAGCACGAGAAGCTTCCTGGACCGCGCCGTGGAAGAGGAGAAGCTGGAAAAAGTTCTGGAGGCCGGCCGTCTGGCTCCCTCGGCCAGGAACATGCAGGATTGGAGATTCATAGTAGTAAGAGACGAGGCCACGCGCCAGAGGTTGGCTGAGGCCGCCAGAAACCAGGAGTTTGTGGGCCAAGCCCCTGTGGTCATAGCAGCCTGCGGCACCTCCAATCTGATCATGACCTGCGGCCAGCCGGCGTACGCCGTAGACGTCGCCATCGCCTTGGACCACATGACTTTAGCCGCCTTCTCTTTGGGCCTTGGAAGCTGCTGGATCGGGGCCTTCTACGAAGACCAGGTCAAGAAGATTCTGGGCGTGCCAAATGAGGTGAGGGTGGTGGCTCTGCTGCCCTTGGGCTATCCGGCCGGGCCGACGCCAGCAACGCCTCGCAAAAGTCTGGAGGATGTGGTGGCCTATGAGCACTGGTGAACGATCAATAGGCAACTAGCGATTTCAGCCATTCCTCAGGAGATTCTCCAGCTTCTCCAGGCAGCTCCAGGTCAGGATGAGCTGGGCTACGCCTATGGCGTTCACGTACTCCTGCCGCCGATCGCTAATGATGGCATAAGTTCCCAGGGTATCGCCCAGCCTTCTCTCCAGCTCGGCGATCATGGACTGGTGAATCTCGCCGTCTATGGTCATGATCCCCACTTTTTTTCCGTAGTAGTCATCGCGCTGGAATTCGATGGAAAATTCGTGCTCAGAATTCCGCAGGATCTTGCTCAGGTCTATGGTCAGGTCCACCTCAGAGACCGGCTGCTCAAGCATCTTCTGGATTAGCCGCACCGAGTAGCGATCCGGCTGGGAGCCTGTCTCCAGGAGAGAAAGAGGGAACCGGGACTCCTGGATCTTTACTACGATCTCTGCGTAGATCTTCTGGATGTCTACGTATAACTTGTAATCCGGCTCCCTCTGCAGTATCTCGGCCATGACCTGCTCCGGGCCGTAGCCCCGCTCGCCCACGTCCCGACGGACCTTCCAGAGCCGCTTTACCACCCGCGACGGATCGACGAAGATCTTGAAGTCGATCGCATTTCGCAGCCGCTCGGTGTAAAAGGGATGCAAGCCCTCCACGATGACCACCGGAGCAGGACCGAAGGGCACAGTGCCTTTTATTTCGCCGCTGCCGTGATCGTAGACCGGCTTGTCGATGGCTTCACCGCGACGCAAGGATTCCAGGTGCTCCGCCAGAAGATCGAGATGGTTGGCGGTGGGATGGAGGGGCGTTATCCCCTGCTCCTTGCGCTGCCTTCTGTCCAGGCTGTGGTAGTCGTCCATGGAGAAGGAGGCCACCGTCTCCTCGCCCAATATTCTTTTTATGCCGCGCGAGATGGTGGTCTTGCCCGAACCGCTGTCGCCGGCTATTCCAAAGACGAAGATTCTGCCGGAATCGATGATCCTGTCAATGAGAGTTTTCATAGTATATCTACAACCTTCTCGGATTTGAAGGGATAAAATAGATCACTTGTTCTGTTTCTCCAGCACCAGGTCTTCAAACTCCTGGGTCTGGCCGATGGTCTCCAGCTCTCTTTTCTCGATGATGGCAGTCTCTTCGATGCACTCCAGCTTCGTCTCTCCGTCCACGATCACCACAGACTTGGTTTTGGCCACTGCGGAAAGGCTGCTCATGAGGCGGGCTTTCTTCAGCATGCTCTGGGAGAACTTGGAGACACCGGTGAGGACCACCAGATCCTCATCCCTGGTTATAGCGTTGAAGGGCGCTTGCGCCGTGGGCACCACCTCAAAGCCGATCTCCAGGAGCAGACGCAATATGTTGTCCGTCACCAGCTCATCCGTTGCCGTCTCAGGCTTCTCCTCCACAGTTCCGGAGTGGAATGGATCAACCGGCTGTATCAACTCTCGCTCGAAGATCTCCTCCAGCCGGAGCGCCACGTCTACGGAAGTGTCCATGCTTTCCGTCTCGTACTTACTTATGGTCCTGCGGGATACGCCTAAGTCAGAAGCCATTGCCCCCAGGGATATGCCGCGCTCCAGTCGCAGCTGCCTCATCCTGGTCCCATCGATGCGCACATAAAGGCCGCCGTGGGCGGCGTAGACCAAAGGCAAAGCCTCCTCCAGGAGACAATCCGCCAGAGTAAAAAGGCTCAGGGTTGGGATGCCGTAGCGGAAATAGACCGCGCCCCTTTCCAGGTACTGATCGCGGGTCTTCTCTCCCACCAGGAGAGGGCTGCCGATGAGGTGCTTGGCCAGACGGCGCACCTCCCGAGCAGTCTGCTCATTCAGGCCGTCGATGTTGGAAAGTATCTTCAGCAGCAGGAACAGATCTCCCTTTCTGGCGGCGAGATCGAAGCTTCTGGGACGGAGATAGCAGCGATCCGAGGTGGAGAACCCGGCCTGCCACAGAACCTCTTCCACACGCTCGGCGAGAAGTTCCTTATCCATTATTATATATCTCGGTTTGACCGCTATTTAAGGTTGACCATGTTCATCGGAATAGATGACACCGATTCAGAGAGGGGCCTTTGCACCACATACCTGGCGGCGGTGCTCATGGAAAGGCTTCGCCCTATTGGCAAGGTCAAAGGCCTGCCCATGCTGGTGCGCCTCAATCCCTGCGCCCGCTTCAAGACCCGCGGCAATGCCGCCCTGGCTTTTGAGCTGGAGAGCGACAGACCCGAGGAGGTGAAGGAGACGGCTCTCCAGGCAGTGCTGGAGCTGTCCGATTTTTCGGGCGCGAACACCAACCCCGGCCTGGTGGTGGCGGACAGAGTAACGCCGCAGATGAAGGCCTTCTACCGGCGCGCGGTTACCGAGATCCTGTAGATAGGAGAGGCTAGGGTGCTCCTGCAAGGGGAAGGAATCTGGTACCGGGGCTTCAAAAAGGGGCGAGGCTTGATCGGCGCTCTGGCGGCGGTAGGAGCAGAGCTTCCGGACTTCACCTATGAGATGATCGCCTACAGGGAGCGCCGGCGCTGGGGCACTCCCCGCTTGATAGACCAGGAATCGGTCTGGATGGCGGATGCTCTGACCTATCCCCGAACCTGGGATACAGTGGATCATCATAATAACAGGGTCGTCTTCGCCCCGCACACAGGGGATCCGGTCTTATTCGGCATACGAGGAAGCGATCCAGATGCCATCGAAGAGGCGTTTCAGATCATAAAATCGGAGCCCTGGGAGAGGAGGGTGCTCTATCGGACCAACCAGGGCACTGATGCCCACATCCTGAAAGGAGAGATCTCCACGGTT
>JAPKYD010000107.1 GCA_026394475.1 Methanothrix sp. | reverse complement strand
TCAGGCCTTCCGCTTCCCGCCACTCCGGGCTCTCCTGCACCAGCTTCTCCAGATAGTGGTTGGAGAATAGGTTGCTGTTGCGAAACGGTCGCGTCTCCTGGGACATCTTGCCCACCAACCCTGACGGCAGAAATGATAAAAGTATCGAGATGTTGCTGCTCTGGCCTAGACAAATTGCCCTTGATACAAAAGGCGAGCAGATTCGCATTAATGATCACGGCCAAAGCCTTAATAAGAATCAATCCCACATGTGGGATGAAGTGAAAATATGCCCTTCACCAAGGTTGATGACAAAGGCAGGGTGGTTCTCCCAAGCGAGCTTCGCAGCAAGCTGGACATCAGCCCTGGAGATGAGTTCATCGTGGATGAGCTTGGGCCGGATGCCCTTGTTCTCAAGAAGGTGGATCTGCGTGCCATGATCGAGGATATTATAGAAAAGGCCAAAAATGTGGACTTAGATCAGCTAGAAGCCGAGATCGAGGAAGAGGCCAACAGGCTTGCCAGACAGAAGTACAAGGTTCTTGATTGACACCAACCTGTTTGTAGCGGCGGTCAAGAGTGGAAAGACGAGGAGCACCGAGCTTCTCGTTAGGTTGATCGATGGTCCTTGGGACCTGGTCGCAGATGATATCCTGATCTCTGAGTACGAAAGATATTCCATAAAATTCGAAGCTCACGCCTTCTTTGATCTTGTCCGGCGCAAAGCCATCGTCATTGAGCAATCAGAAAAGGATATCATCAAGACGCTTCTTTAGCGCGAGGCGGACCGCTAAACCGTGCTAAGGCACGAGATCCACTACCTTCTCACCGCGAAAATGATTCTCTGCAGCGCCGTGAGGTTTGCTAGCACCGCAGTTATCGCCACCGCCGCCATCAGCAATTCTGGATTTGCCAGGCCCGCGGCCATTCCAGCGTAAAGCAGCAGCAGCCTCTCTCCTCGCTCCAGCAGCCCGCCCATCCTCTTTTGATCCTGCGGGTCCTTCACCACTCCCCGGTGGTCCGCGTAGGCGCGAACGAAGCTGGTCATCAGCGCCCCGAAGATAAGCAGCATGAACCAGGCCTCCTTCGCAAGACCCCAAAAGTTCCCCGGCCCAAGATAAAATAAAAGCCCCAGGTAAAGCATCAGCTCCACATACCTGTCCGCCACCCCGTCGATGAATGCGCCCCTGGCCGTGGCCTGGCCCGTGACCCGCGCCACCGCTCCGTCCACCATGTCGATGAAGCCGGAGAGGATGAAGAGCGCCAGCCCTGCCGCCAGCTGGTGCAGGGACAGCGCGACGAGGCCTGCCAGGGCTGGCAGGAGCGAGAGCAGCGTCCAGACGTTGGGCGAGATCCCGAGGGCGGCCAGGCCGCGCACCAGCCGGTCCGTCTGCTCGCTTTCGAGATGGGCTTTGAGCATCTTTTCACTTTTCACAGGCCGCCAAGGAAGGTCTCCATCCTGTCCAGAGCCTCGATCAGCTCCTCTCGCGAGGTGGCGTAGCTGCATCGCAGGAACCCCTCTCCGCTTGGCCCAAAGACGTTGCCAGGCACCACCGCCACCTTTTGCTCTTTGAGCAGGCGCTCTGCGAACTCCTCCGAGCTTAGGCCGGTGCCCTGAACGGAAGGGAAGGCATAGAATGCTCCCCTGGGCTCAAAGCAGTTCATGCCGATGCGGTTCAGGCCCGAGACGAACATTCGCCGCCGTAGATCGTACTCGTGCCTCATGTGCAGCATCTCCTCATCGCCCTTTTCCATGGCCTCCAGCGCCGCCACCTGCGCCATGGTGGGCGCACAGAGCATGGTGTACTGATGCACCTTGGTCATGGCCCCCACCAGGGCCGGATCTCCCAGTGCGTAGCCGATGCGCCAGCCGGTCATGGCATGCGACTTGCTTAAGCCATTCAGGATCAGCGTTCTTTCTTTCATGCCCTCCAGCTGGGCGAAGCTGGTATGGCTGCCCGAGTAGCTCAATTTGGCATAGACCTCATCGGAGATCACCAAGAGATCATTCTCCACCACCACATCCGCCAGATCCTCCAGATCAGCGCGGGTCATGATCGCTCCCGTAGGGTTGTTGGGATAGCTGAGCAGCATGGCCCTGGTCTTGTCGGTTATGGCAGAGGCGATCTCCTCCGGCTGCACCCGGAACTCATCCGCAAGCTTGGTCGGAACCGTCCTGGGCACCCCGCCCGCCAGGATGATGTCCGGAGTGTAAGCCACGTAGCAGGGCTCGGGCACCACAGCCTCATCCCCTGGATTGAGGGTAGCGCGGAAGGCCAGGTCCACCGCCTCGCTCACTCCTGTAGTGATCAGAATCTCCTCGCCAGGATCATAGTCCAGCTTCAAATCCTTATGCACCTGATCGCAGATGGACTCCCGCAGCTCCGGCATCCCCTTGTTGGAGGTGTAGTGGGTGTTGCCGGACTCAAGAGAATAGATGCAGGCCTCGCGCACATGCCAGGGCGTAACGAAATCCGGCTCGCCAACCCCCAGGGAGATGGCCCCTTCCATCTCACTTACCAAGTCGAAGAACTTGCGTATCCCTGAGGGCGGCATGGCCTTGACCGTCTTGTTCAGATGGGCATCGGCATTCCAGGCGGGCAGATTCTTGAGGCTCTGCTTCATGGAGTTACCACCAGCCTCGTGGGCTTGGGTTTGTCGATGAGGATGACGCCGTGCTCCTTGTAGCTCTTCAAGATGAAGTGCGTGCAGGTAGATTGAACTCCTTCCAGGGGCGCGATCCTCTCCGCCACGAAGTAGGCGATGTCCTTCATGGACTTGCCCTTCACGGTAATGGAGAGATCGTGGTCTCCGGAGATCAGCCGCACCGACTCCACCTCCGAGAATCTGGCGATCCTCTCCGCCACGGCGTCATAGCCCGTCTTACGCTGCAGGGCCACCTTCAGCTCCAAAACGGCAAAGACAAAGCTCTGGTCGAGCTTCTCCCAGTTTATCAGGGTGACATACTTTCTTATGACGCCAGCGTCCTCGAGCTCTCGAATCTCTCTGGCCACATCCGCCTCCGGCCTGCCAAGCAGCGCCGCGATCTCCGAGGGTGTCGCCTTGGCGTTTTCAGAAAGGATCTCCAAAATCTCGTTCATAAAATTCTGTATTTACCGCTTATATTTAATTATAGGTTTTTCGCTCGTGAGAATAGTAGGGATATTCATATCAATGGAAAGTTATTAATACTCTTATTACAACTGTATTAATATGAAACAGATGAAATGTCCAAAATGCAATTATGGATGGGAAACACGGGTAACCAAGCCTAAGGCATGCCCCAGATGCAAGACCAGGTTGGATGTTAAAAGGATGAGACGGGCCTGAATCAGAGAGTTATCCCTATTTTACTCAGTAACGAGGGGAATTATTTAAAGCGCAACAGTAGAATATCCCTCACACAGTTTTTAAAAGCGCCAATCTTTGCATTCACCATAAATGCCGGGATGGTCAAGTCCCATCCCTTACTGATCGCGAGTAGGCGTTCTCTTATCTTTTGAACCTTCATTTCTACAATATCTACAGGAAAAAGTATTTGCGTTATCATTAGGCGCGGCTGACATTCTCAGATTGGCATTTCGGGCCGACTCCTAATCCTTTGAAGATACTGCCGCAATCGAGGCATTTGTAGTCCTTTGCGAGAATAGTCTCTTCATCGCCAACGTTAATTAGGCTAAAACCCGGCCCTGAACACATGCCTTTCACCTCCATCGAGAATTTATCATTAAAAATGATTAAGTATACTTCCTAAAAGAAGAACTTTTTGGGACGAAAACTTCGTTAGTATGAAGACGCCACCTGCCTAGCTATTCCTTGTGATAATAGGCACCAAGCGTCATAAGCAAAAATCAATGACACATGCCTGAATTCTTGGGCTCCATTGCCTACAAAGAGTGTAGGTCAGGATTCATGAAATGCAAGCCAATGACTAGAATCTTCTGGCTTGGCCCAAAAATACTTTGCCTTGATAAGCCCATGCGTCTTTAATACCAGTCATGGAGTAGGCAACATGATATTTGGATTTTTGATTTTTCCGGGATTGGAGGAGCTGGATCTTGTCGGCCCGTGGGAGATGATATCATTCTGGAGCAAATATGCTCATGGACCAGAGAACTGCCTCATGGTTGCCCAGAAGCCTGAACCAGTGATTTGTGCCAAGGGGATGTCTCTTAATCCCCATGTAACCTTTGCAGCTTGCCCAAGGTTGGACTATCTCCTGGTGCCGGGTGGCGAAGGCACACGCAAAGAGGTCGATAACAAAACTCTGATCCAATTTGTCTCCGACCAGGCCGAGCATTGCCAAGCAGTTCTTTCTGTTTGCACAGGCACCTTCATTCTTAAACGCGCTGGTCTGCTTTCAAATCGAAGGGCTACTACCCACTGGGCTTCTTTACAGTCCTTGAGAAAACAGGGCGATGTAGAAGTGGCCGAGGATCGAATTGTACGAGATGGAAATATATGGACCTCTGCAGGCGTTTCTGCAGGCATAGACCTCTGCCTGGCATTCATCGCAAGTGTTGCCGGAGAGGACACAGCCGGTAAAATTCAGTTGGGCACTGAATACTATCCATCCTGCAAGTCGTATGGGGGCTTACATCGGCATCCTCAAGCACCTGGCTATTTGAAGAGAATGGACTAAAGATGATTCAGCCAGCCAAACCGCCGCGATGAAATCGCCCATCAATGGAAGCACCACCTGGGGCTACGCGCTCGGAGAACGCGAGACTGGGAGAGACATCGACACGTGATGAGTGAAACGGCGGCGGCGCATCCGCATAGCAAGCTGCAGGGTATTACGGATAAATCAAGACTGGATTGAGGAGACGGCTTCCATACTCGCATTGCTCGTGGAGTTCAAGTCCAGCAAGGATGAGGCATTGAGGAGGATATCGGTCCAGGTTCGGTTGTTTTGAGAGGCCGAGTTGTCATTGAACTCTCTCACAAAACCACTAAAGATTGTGTCATTTCTAAAGGCATTTTTATAAGGATTGTCGTATTCTGGTCTGATCAGGGCCAGGGAAGGTGCACTGTAAGCATCATCCACATCAGAGTATCCCGAGCCTCTGTGCTCGCCGGAGAGCATGCTCTCCAGCTCCTCTCGGCCGTTGGCTGAACCCCCCTTCTCGAACGCAGAGGGCAGGGCCAGCCCGGGGGGCAGGATCTGCATTGCCGTCAGCATTACGATAAGCATCATCATCCAGAAGACCCTTTCGCCCTTGCTCATCATCAGTCCTTCCCCTCCCCCAAAGAAGCCCCGGGCGTGATTCGAACACGCGGCCTATTGATTACAAGTCAATCGCTCTGGACCAGCTGAGCTACCGAGGCGCTGTCCCCTTTTATTTTACATCTGCACTTAAAGGCTTTGCCCCTCCAGGCAGCGGCCTCTTACAGCCTGCCTCTTGCAGCGCCAGGACGCGCTCCAGACTGCGCAGCAGGGAGTACTTCGTTCCGGGATGCCGGGAATCAAAGCCGTCAAGACACCTCTTGGCCTCCCTCTGAAGGTCCTCTGCCCGGGAAAGGGAATCGAGAGAGCAAAGGCCGTGTGCGATGGCGTAAAGCCTGATCTCCCGCCCGGGGATGCGCCGCAGGGGCTTTATCCAGGGAACCTGGCCCCCGCACCTCCCCAGACGGAATAGGCCTTCCACATCTCCTTGCAGGTAGCTTATGAAGATATCCAGCGCCTCATCATCCAGGTTGTGGCCCGTGGCGAGGATGTCCGCACCCATCTCCTGCGCCCCTTCCTCCAGAAGGTCCTTCTTCAGGGATGCCTCGGGGAGGCTTTTGACGAGATAAGGAACCTGCAGCCTCTCCGCGAGCGCTCGGGCGCGCTCCAGGGCGGCCCGGCCTTCCCGTCCCTCATCGATGATGACGGCCAGAAGCTCGATGTCCCTCCGGCAGCTAAACAGGTTCTTCAGGACATAAAGCAGGGTTGCGCTGTCCTTTCCACCGCTGAGGCCGACGGCCACGCGCGCACTGCCACGAAATAGGCTCGTCTTGCGCAGGCTCTCTCGGACCTTGCGGTGCACGTCCTGGTCGAAGTGAGCCTGGCAAAGATGCATGCCCGAGTACCTCTGGTGGATGATAGCACGGCTCTGGCATTTATCGCAACCCGTCATTGCAGATCGTCGTTGTAGCCCAAAACGATAAGAATCTATGGATTTCGGGCTATCTTGAATCTGAGGAGCGCAGCCAGGCCGCCCAAAGAGCGAAGCCGCTCTCCAGGCTCGAACTCGGAGCTGAAGATCACCACCTTTCCCCGGGCGCTGGCAGCAGCGCGCATGATCTCGTCAACCTTTCGGCTCCGCACCAGCTCATCCAGGACCAGGAGGTGCTCGACTGCGCCGTAGTTCACGGCAGTCTCCACCTCTTTTAAACCATAAGCAGCCCGTCCGTTGGTGGCGATCTCGCAAAACAGGTCCTCGATGAGCCTCGCCTCCAAAGCGATGCGGCTGGACTCCAGAGCGCTCTTGACTGCTCCCCGGCGCAAAACCTCCTGGAAGCCGGAGCGTCCGATGGAGGAGGCATCGTCCATGATGATACGCTCGGCCAGCTCCGGATAGCTGGAGTCGATCAGCCTCTTCAGATTCTCCTTGGCGAAACCGGGCCCGGCCAGAATAACCTGTGCTCCTTCGCCAGCAGCCTGGTTCACGGCCTCCGCCACATCCCGGAAAAATACGGCCCGGAGATCCTCGCCCCCGCCTTTGCCGCTGCCGGTTCGAAGCTCCGCTGCCATCTGCACTCCGAACTGGCGCAGGACGCCGATGGTAGCCTCGCCCTCCTCCACCAGTGCCAAAACCACTTTCGGACGCTGCGACTCGGCCACGGCCTCATTAATTCTCTGCAGCTGATCTGGCCGCCAGTGATACTTGACTATAGAGAGATCCGTTCCCACCTCAATGTTCAGGGTGTGATAGGAGCTCACGTCGATGCCTGACTTGATCTGCCCGTGCAGTCGCAGCCAGTTGGAGTAGATGTGAAACTCGATATCCTCAACACGGATGCCCAGGCGCACCGCTCGCCTCTCCATCTTCTCGGGCCGCGCTTTATCCGCTATGGTCGCCACCTTCCGGTGCGTTTGGGCAAACACGAGATCGCCGCGTTCCAGGAGATGCTGCAGATGCCATAGATCGTCCAGGGACTCCGGAAGCAGGGTTATCTCCCCTTCATCGCCGCGCAGGTTCTTCTTCAGGACGCGCATGAGACTATCTTCACATCAAAAGGCTTAAATCATTGTGCATCTAGGGAGGGTGTCGAGCCGCCATAACTCAGTTGGTAGAGTGTCTGGCTGTTAATTGATCAGAGCAGCAACCAGAATGTCACAGGTTCGAGCCCTGTTGGCGGCGCATTGCGTTTGGGCCTGTAGCTTAGTCCGGTTAGAGCGCTCGGCTCATAACCGAGTGGCCGCCGGTTCAAATCCGGCCAGGCCCATGCTGGCAACCGCTGGCCTTTGAATAAAATCCTTTCCCAGGCAAAAGTGCTTCAGGCCCTGGCAGCGCTCTGCCAGGCCATTATCTTCTTCTGGCTTAAGCCCGTCTTCTCAGCCAGGCTCCTGGCCTCCGCCTTGACCAGGTCATGCGTTGTCTTGATGCCTGCCGAGGCCAGCTTCTCCAGGGTCTTCGGCCCTATTCCTGGAACGTTACTCAGCCCCTTCTTCTTTGCCTTGTCCTCCGTCTTCTTATCCGGCTCGGGCTTGGCCTCAGCTTTCTTCGCCTGCCACTCCAGGAAGTTGCAATGAGGACAGCCCAGATCCCAGGGCCTCTTACCCTTGTTGATTATCCTGATATGATTCATGCCGTGC
Source organism: Methanothrix sp. (assembly GCA_026394475.1). Taxonomy (GTDB): domain Archaea; phylum Halobacteriota; class Methanosarcinia; order Methanotrichales; family Methanotrichaceae; genus Methanothrix. Next base: position 2,752 of record JAPKYD010000107.1, on the reverse strand, counting down.
TTGTCGCAGATCTTATCCGTCACCACCACCGTCCCGAACCTGGGCAGCGGCAGGGTGAACCGGCACTCAGGATAGCCGGAGCAGCCGATGAACCGCGATCCTCGATGGCCGCGCCGTATTAATAGCTCTGAGCCGCACTTCTCGCAGGTTCCCACGATCTTGTCTGTGCGCAGGCCGTCCTTGAGGGACTGGCCAATGCGGATCTGGTTCTCCGTCAGCTCGTTGAAGACGGAAGAGAGCATCACCCTCGACTCCTCGATGACCTCGTCCTCCTTTATCTTGCGCTCTGAGATCCTGGTCATGTCCCTTTCCAGAGTCTGGGTCATCTCGGGCTTGGTGATGGTGGGGGCATACTTTTGCAGCGTATCAACCACAGCGTAAGCGGTGTTGGTGGGCCGCATGGGATTGCCCTGTACATAGGCGCGGGCATACAATTTGCTGATGATATCATGCCTGGTGGACTTCGTGCCCAGGCCCAGCTCGTCCATGAGCTTGATGAGCTTGCCCTGACCGTAGCGGGCCGGTGGCTGCGTCTCCTTGGCCTCCACGACCTGGCCCAAGACCTTAAGGCGCTCACCCTCTTTCAGCTCGGGCAAGAGATGCTCCTCAGCCTTGCTGTAGGGATAGTAGTATCTCCAGCCCGGCTCGATGAGCCGCGCTCCGCTGGCCCGGAAGGGCTCAGGGCCTATGTCCACCTTGATGCTGGTGGCCTCCCAGACGCACTGCTCTGCCAGGGTGGCGAAGAAGCGGCGGACTACCAGCTCGTAAATCCGCCACTGCTCGTCCTTCAGCTCGCTCTGCTCCGCGGGTGCCGTTGGGTAGATGGGCGGGTGATCGGTCGTCGACCTTCTGCCGCGGGTGGGCACCATTCTTCCCCGGAGCAGTCTTTCGGCCTCTTTTGCAAAGGCGCCTCTGGTAAAGAGCGAGGTGAGAGCCCGAAGGTCGATGGAGGGCGGATAAACGGTGTTGTCCGTCCGGGGATAGGAGATGAAGCCGTTGATGTAGAGCCATTCTGCTATACGCATGGCATTGGCCGCAGAGAAGCCCAATCCGCTGGCCGCGGCGATGAAGCCGGTAGTATCAAAGGGTGCCGGCGGCTTCTCGATCCTGGTCTTCTTCTCGATGGACCTTATAATGCCTTCCGGTCCAGGCCTTGCGATTATCCTGTCCACCTCGGCTTTATCCCAGATGCGGCCCTTGGCATGCTGTACGCGAAGCTCTTTCTCCAGATCGGCAAAGATCTCCCAGTAAGGCCGTGCCTGGAAGGACTGAATCTCTCGCTCCCGATCGACGATGAGCGCCAGGGTGGGGGACTGGACGCGACCAACGGACAGAAACTCCTTGCCCAGCCGGCCGGAGGTGAGAGAGATGTACCTGGTAAGAGCCGCTCCCCAGACGAGATCGATGATCTGCCTGGCCTCACCTGAGGCCGCCAGGTCAAAGTCCACCTTTCCGGAACTCTGGAATGCCTTCTGGATCTCTTCCTTGGTTATGGCGCTGTATCTGACACGGTCGGCCATCAGGCCAGGGTTGGCCTCCTTTGCGATCTTCAGGGCCTCCACGCCGATGAGCTCGCCCTCCCGGTCGTAGTCCGTGGCAATGGTGATGCGTTCGGCCTCCTTCCCCAGGCTCTGCAAGGCGGCAATTATCTTCTCCTGTATGGGACGAACCACGATCTCCGCCCGGATCAGATCCTTGCATTCCACCTTCTGCCAGTTGTTATATCCGGGGGGGTAGTCCACTCCCACAATGTGACCGCTGAGGCCGATGACGACCTTATCGTCGAAACGGAAGGCTTCGATGCCTGCCACCCGCTGGGAACGGGGCTTGGTGCCGGCCAGGATCTGAGCAATCCTCTTGGCAGCATCGTGCTTCTCTGCTATGATGAGATGCATTTCACACAGCCAAATCATGCAGTTGATTTAAGTTTTTCGCAAAATCGCTTCTGGATTTATAAGGTGTGTTAAGGAGGGCGAAAGCCTCGGCGAAAAGGCATCCTTTGATCTTGGAAACCGGAATTTTTCCGGCGCAGGGACCTCAACGTCGCACACCTCGAACCCCTCTCGGATGCCATTTGCCAAGGTCGACCATTCAACACGATTATTCGATAATTTTAATTGTTCAGATGGGGCGATCCCTTACGAAAAATCGCTCTTGATAGACCATTTCATCTCCTGGGAGGGACGGCATACCCCATCATAAGCGGATATAAACTTCAATCATTTTTTTGTAAATGTTACAACTATTTATCAATTAGTTGAAATAATAAATTCCTATTTTAAAGACGGCTACCTATCCTCGCGTTGGCCTGCCAGGGGATAGTCATGGCCATAAAGCCAGGGACTTTCGAAGGTCGAATGGCATGGAATCGCATAATTATAGATTTCTATTAGAATAAAATTTATTTTAGAAATTATCTTTATTATAGAACTTTCGGGGAACTGATTATTATAATATAAATAGTTATAATTATACCACGCAAAAACTTTAAGTACCTAAGTGTACATTTAAGAACACGGCAGAAGATTGTAACGAATTGTGAAGGTGCCGGATATGATACCTTTTAGCTTAGGCCGTCATATCGTCGCTTCGGCATCTGCCGTCGTTGCAGTTTTTGCTGCTAAAAAGGTAAAGGAGGATAAAGAACGTGTCTGACAAGATAGACCTATATAGCGACCGCGGAGTTCTTTTGAAGAGCGACGTCGACCTGAGTGCCGTCAGCCCTCTCAAGAACGCGGCCATGCAGAGACTC
>JAPKYD010000003.1 GCA_026394475.1 Methanothrix sp. | reverse complement strand
TCTTAACAAACCACTGCCTCTCGGAGAGGATCTCAATGGGCGTCTTGCACCGCCAGCAAAGGCCCACATTCTGCTCCAGGGGTTCCTGCTTGAAGATTATTCCCCGGCCCAGCATATCCTGGACGATCTTCTCCTTGGTCTCCTCCACAGAGAGACCAACGTATGGCCCGGCGATCTTGGTCAGCCTTCCGTTGCGATCTATGGCCTGGCGGAGCGGAAGGTGGTGCTCCATCCACCATCGGACGTCCTGCTTGTCTCCGAAGGTGCAGATCATGACCATGCCCGTTCCAAAGCGGGGATCCACCGCCGGATCGGCAAATACGGGAACTGAATAGTCAAATAAGGGAACATGTACCTGCTTGCCGATGTATTTCCGGTAGCGCTCGTCCTCCGGATTCACCGCCACAGCCACGCAGGCCGGTAGCAGCTCGGGCCGGGAGGTGGCTATCTCCACGTAACCGTCTTCGGCAGGAAAGCGCATGTAGTTCAGAGTTGTGGTGCGAGAATCGTACTCCACCTCGGCGAAGGCGATGGCCGTTGCGCAGCGGGGACACCAGTTGACGGGATGGTCCTCGCGGTAGATTAGGCCCATATGATACATCTGCACGAAGGACCTTTGGGTCTTTACGTAGTACTCCGGCTTCATGGTGACGTATTCGTTGGACCAGTCGATGGATAGACCCAACCGACTCATGGACAGATGAAAGCGCTCGATGGCCTCCTCGGTCAGCTTCTCGCAGAGCCGTCTGAACTCCTCTCGGGGAACCTGATTCTTGGTGATGTGGTTTGTCTCCTCCACCTTCACTTCCGTTGGCAGGCCGTGGCAGTCCCAGCCCTGAGGGAACATGACGTTGTAGCCTCTCATGCGCTTGTAGCGGGCCACAAAGTCGATGTAGCACCAGTTGAGGGCGTTGCCGATGTGGAAGTCTCCCGTAGGGTAAGGCGGAGGGGTGTCGATGATGTACTGCGGCTTCTCCGACTCCCAGTCGAAGTAGTAGACGGAACCGTCCCAGCTTTGCACCCACTTCTCTTCTACTCGGGCAAAGTCGTACTCCTTGGAGACCTCACTCATCAGAAAGCTCCTACTCTGTAGCTGCTAGGGGAGTAGAACACAATGTTAATAGGATTATCGGTGCATGGTTATCTTTGATGGAGCTGCTCATATATCACGCCGATCAGTGCGATCCCAAGAAGTGTTCAGGCCGAAAGCTGGCCCGCTTCGGATTGGCTCGCACGACCAGGCACATTAACCAGCTGAAGCCCTTCCTGGTGCTCAGCCCCTTCTCGGAGAAGGCCCTCTCCCCGGAGGACAGAGGAGCGAGAGGCTTGGCCGCTTTGGACTGCAGCTGGGCCCATGCCGAAGAGGTCTTTGCCCGCTTCAGGCTCAAAGAGAGGGCTCTGCCTTTTTTGGTGGCTGCCAACCCCGTGAACTTCGGAAAGCCCTTCAAGCTTTCCACTGTGGAGGCTCTGGCGGCAGGCCTGGTCATCCTGGGCGAGCCCAAGCAGGCGGAGACGATCCTCTCCAAGTTCTCCTGGGGGCATGTCTTTTTAGAGCTCAACCGGGAGCCTCTGCAAGAGTACGCTGCAGCCATGGATTCCGGAGAGGTGGTGAGGATTCAGATGGCATATCTATCGGAACAAATATAAGCTGTAACCGCCTATGAATCTGGGGTGATTCAGTTGGCAGGTTTGATCCCGGTGGATGAGCTGAGAAAGCTGCACAAGAGGATGAACAAGTTCAGGGAGGACTTGGGCCTTACAGACCTTGAATCCAAGTATCTGGAGGAGATGCAGCGCATGCAAAAGCGCATGAGCGATCTCATGGAAGATGTGGAGACGGCGGGTGGGCAGGGCGAAATAATGATGCCCCTGGCAGACGTCCGGGAGACGGATGATGCTGTGGTCGTGACCATGGATCTGCCCGGTGTGGATAAGCAGGACGTCGATATCACTATCACCGATGATGAATTGCGTGTGGTGGCCGAGCGAAAGACGGAGACCGAGGTCACGGAGAAGGATTACCACAAGCAGGAGCGCACCTACAAGAAGTTTGAGCGCATGGTAAAGCTTCCTGTGGCCGTCAAGATAGAGGAGGCCAAGGCCAAGCTTACGGAAGGCGTTTTAGAGGTCACGCTTCCCAAAGAGGTCGTAACCTCCCGCAAGCGCATAAGCATCGATTGACTCTTTACGAGATCTCATTCTGGAGGAGGAGATGGTGCAGCTTGTCTCTCTTCGTCTCCAGATATCTTCTGTTGATACTATTGGGTTCCGTCTCCAGAGGCACGCGCTCCACGATCTTGAGCCCGTACCCTTGCAGGCCGATGACTTTTCGCGGGTTATTGGTGAGGAGACGAATCCTCTTTATGCCCAGATCGACCAGGATCTGAGCGCCTATGCCGTAGTCCCTCAGATCAGCGGGATACCCTAATTTGTTATTGGCTTCCACGGTATCCGAGCCTGCGTCTTGGAGCGCGTAAGCGCGCAGCTTATTGGCAAGCCCGATTCCTCTGCCTTCCTGACGCATGTAGAGCAGAACGCCGTTCCCGTTCTCGACGATGAGATGCAGGGCTTTGCGGATCTGCTCCCCGCAATCGCAGCGCTTTGATCCGAATACGTCGCCGGTGAGGCACTCGGAGTGCACGCGGACCAGGGCGTCCTCGGCGGCGGGATCACCGGCCACGAGAGCAACATGGCACTGCCCGTCCAGGATGGACTCGTAGCCGACAGCCCGGAAGTCTCCGTAATCGGTGGGCATGCTGACATCCGACACCTTTTTGATGAGCTTCTCCCTCTGCATGCGGTAGCTGATCAGGCTCTCAATGGTCACCATTTTTAGGCCGTGCTCTTGTGCAAACCGTTCCAGCTCGGGCAGCCTGGCCATGGTGCCGTCCTCGCCCATGATCTCGCAGATCACCCCGGCCGGATAAAGGCCTGCCAGACCGGCAAGATCTACGCAGGCCTCGGTATGGCCGGTACGGCGCAGCACTCCGCCGTCCTTGGCCTGCAGTGGAAAGAGATGGCCGGGGGTCACCAGGTCGTTTCTAGTCGTTTCAGGATTGATGAGAGTGTGCACCGTCGTGGCTCGATCGAAGGCTGAGATGCCGGTGGTGGTGTTATGCCGGGCATCCACGGATACGGTAAAAGCAGTGCCCATGGACTCCGTGTTCTGGCTGGTCATGAGCTGAAGGTCGATCGCCCGCAGGCGCTCGACCGTCATGGGCATGCAGATCAGGCCGCGGCCATAGCGGGCCATGAAGTTGATGCTCTCCGGCGTCACCATCTCCGCGGCCATCATCAGGTCGCCCTCGTTCTCCCGGTTCTCGTCATCCAGTATGATTACGAACTTGCCTTTCCGGACCTCCTCGATGGCCTCGGGCACGCTGCAGAATGGCATACAAAAGAGAGGCTCTTCACCTCATACTTAAAGATATCTTCAGGAGGTTCTGTCAAGTCTGCGGTAGCTCTTCACCCCAAAAAACCTCTGTCAAAAGTCGGTACCTATGGACCATTAAGAAACTATATAACTATGGCATGATTACTGAATGGTACACTAAGATGGAGAATTACCTTCATGCCAGTTAAAAATCCAGAAGAGGCAAAAGAATTTGTAAAAAGATGGATGAATGACCGCAAGGTTTTCAAAAGCGATGCTAGTGATAA
>JAPKYD010000090.1 GCA_026394475.1 Methanothrix sp. | reverse complement strand
CCAAGAAAACATTATCGTGAAAAAGAGCTAATTAAATTTATTAACGATAGATATAACTCTAGGCATAATGCCAAGATGTCTCATTATAAATTGTAAGAGACTCCTTGGGACGCAAAATATTCATTCAAAGATAGCTGTGCTTGGGACTATAAATAATATTATTGAATCAAATATATGCTTGCCAAATATGCTCTCGAATTAATATGTCCAAAATGCATGGCGTATGGTTTTGAATTGAGCCAATTCTTGGCATCTGGAGTGCCAAAATCCTTGAAAGAAAAGTTAATATGAGTAAGTCAAGTTAATTACCCCCCCCAAAAAAAACCAACTGCCGATTTTTGACAGCGAAAGATTCTCACGAAAACAGCCGAAGACTTGACAGAGCCCTTCAGGACCACACCCCGGCCACGGGCGAGCCGCATTTGGGGCAATGGCCGTCGATTATGGAATTTCTCATTATCCTGTAACCCAGGCGCTCGATCTGCACCTCCCCGCAGACTGAGCAGCGGGTGTCTTCGCTCTCGCCGGGAATGTTGCCTGCGTAGACATACCTCAGACCGGCCTCACGGCCGATGCCTAGTCCCCTGCGAAGTAGCTCAACTCCCGCACGGGGCACGTCCTTCATCTTGTGCATGGGATAGAAGGCCGAGACATGCCAGGGCAGGTCCTCGCTGACCGAGGCCAGGAACCTGGCAATATCGCGAAGCTGCTCCTCGGAGTCGTTATATCCGGGTATGATGAGGGTGGTGACCTCCACCCATACCCCTGAGTCCCAGAAGAGCTTGATGTTGCGCTGCACCGGCTCCAGCCTGGCTTTGCACACCTGGCGGTAGAACTGATCATCGCCCTTCAGGTCTATGTTATTGGCGTCGAGAATGGGCATAATCTTCTTCGCCGCCTCCTCACCGGTGTAGCCGTTGCTCACAAAGACGTTCTTCAATCCCTTCTCTTTAGCCAGCACCGCCACGTCATAGGCATACTCAAAGAAGATGGTCGGCTCAGTGTAGGTGTAGGCGATGACCTGACATCCATTGGCCTCGGCTGCGGCCACTACCTCATCCGGGGGAACAAAGCCGCCCAGTACCTTTCCCGTCTCCCTGGGAGCCTGGGAGATGTCCGCATTCTGGCAGTGCAGGCAGCGGAAGTTGCAGCCCATGGTGGCTATGGAATAGGCCAGGCTGCCGGGCATAAAATGGAAGAAGGGCTTCTTCTCAATGGGATCTACGTTAGCGGCTATGAGGTTTCCGTAAACCAGGGTCATCAGCTTTCCTTCCTGGTTCTCCCGAACTCCGCATAGTCCCCTCTTGCCAGGGCGTATGCGGCAGAGCTGGTGACAGAGGCTGCACTGTACGTCCCCGTCCAGCTTCTGCCAGAATTGGGCATCTCGAGTGCTCTCCTTGCACATGACAACACCAACGCGGAAGAGTACTGATCTTATTTTGAATATATAATACTATTAAGTATAATACCTTTATCATCTGCAAGGATGACGGCTCACCCAAGAGACTAGAATGATGAGAAATACCGACGGAAAAAGAGAATAGTTCTGGAGAGCCTAAGCCCTCCAGCTATTTGTTCTTACTCTCTCCTGCCAAGTACCAGGTAGGCAACTGCCAGGAGACCTGCTATGGCGAAGACGCCCTCAAATCCGGGCTGCTTCTTCTCAGCAGCAGGTGCAGCAGTCTTATTCGCGGCAGCGGTCACGTTCGCGGCAGCGGGTGCAGCCTCAGCGGCGGGAGCGGCCACGGCAGCAGGTGCGGCCACGGCAGCAGGTGCAGCCTCGGCGGTAACGTTCGCGGGGGCGGCCTCAGCAGCGGGCGCAGCGCCTGCGATGGTCACTGGCTTGTATATGTAGAACCTGAGTGTATCGTTGTCGGCGGTCTTGATGTTGACGCCAGGCATAAGGGTTGTATCCTTGTTCTTGCTCAGAGTTACTGAATTGTCCTTGTTGTCCATGGTGATGACGCCAGCGTTGGCATCAACGCTCCTGATGGTCATCTTGTCGTACTGAGTATCGGCCTTGACCTCAGTGGGCGCATCGGAGATCTGCCAGATGCCGTCAACGGAGGCCAGGTTCTGGTCAGAGCCGCGGAAGGCATTCTTGAAGTGAACGCCAACGGTCACGAGCTTATTCTGAGAGCCTACTGTCGGATTCTTGTAGTAGTAGGTCTTGTCGAGCTCGGTCGCGCCATCCCTGGATGGGGATACGACCTTGGAGTCAACAACCTGTCCATCCTTAGACAGCTCCACGTAGACCTTGTTGCCGTCGATGTCGATGGACTTGATGCCCAGCTCATAGCCCTCCTGCAGCTTCAAGGGCGTGCCAGAGGTGACGGTCATCTCATCCTTGCTGTCTATCAGGATCTTCTCAAGCTGCTCGTCAGATAGAGAGTTCTTGTCGGTGGACTCAGCGTAGAATATGTTGGAGCCATCCTGCTCAGTGTCGCCCTGGGTGTATCCGGCGAAGTACTTCTCAGCCTGGAAGCCCATTACCTTGTAGGAACCCCAGAGAGCACGCTCGAAAGCCTTGCCCTGGGCAGTTGTAGTGTAGGTAATACCATAGGGCGCATCGCCACTGAGCTTCTTGCCATCGTCTCCGGAGAGAGCGAACTTAAGGTTCTCGTTGCCCAGATCCTTCTTTATATCGTAGTAGAAGCCAGCGAATTTCTGTGGATCCCAGGTGAAGGAATTGTCGACTAAGTTGCTTGCGCCGCTAACGGTGCCGGCCACAGCGCCCCTGATCTGGTAATCTCCGGGATCAGTTATGGTCTTGTAGATGTAGAACCTCAGAGTGTCGTTATCAGCAGTCTTGATCTTGATGCCGCCCGTGAGGGTGGTATCCTTGTTCTTGCTCAGAGTTACTGAATTGTCCTTGTTGTCCATGGTGATGACGCCAGCATTGGCATCAACGCTCCTGATGGTCATCTTGTCGTACTGAGTATCGGCCTTGACCTCAGTGGGCGCATCGGAGATCTGCCAGATGCCGTCGATGGAAGCCAGGTTCTGGTCAGAGCCGCGGAAAGCATTCTTGAAGTGAACGCCAACGGTCACGAGCTTGGTCTGCTCTCCTACCTTCGGGTTCTTGTAGTAGTAAGTCTTATCGAGCTCATTTGCGTTATCCTTGGACGGGGATACGACCTTGGAGTCAACAACCTGTCCATCCTTGGACAGCTCGAGGTAGACCTTGTTGCCGTCGATGTCGATGGACTTGATGCCCAGCTCATAGCCCTCCTGCAGCTTCAAGGGCGTGCCAGAGGTGACGGTCATCTCATCCTTGCTGTCCATCAGAATCTTCTCGAGCTGCTCGTTGGAGAGAGAGTTCTTGTCGGTGGACTCAGCGTAGAATATGTTGGAGCCATCCTGCTCAGTGTCGCCCTGGGTGTATCCGGCGAAGTACTTCTCCGCCTGGAAGCCCATTACCTTGTAGGAACCCCAGAGAGCACGCTCGAAAGCCTTGCCCTGGGCAGTTGTAGTGTAGGTAATACCATAGGGCGCATCGCCACTGAGCTTCTTGCCATCGTCTCCGGAGAGAGCGAATTTGAGATTCTCAGTGCCTAGATCTTTCTTTATGTCGTAGTAAAAGCCGGCGAAGGTCTGCGGGTTCCATGTGAATGAGTTATCAACCAGGTTGCTTTGGCCGTTAATTGTTCCAGCCACTGCTCCCCGGATGTCCACGGATTGGACCTGCGCGCCGACTACCATCGCTGTTGCTAGTACAAGCATCATCGATGTAAGCGTAATTGCAGCCAATTTCTTCATCTTTTAACCTCCTATTTTCCCTTTCCGATCACTATTTGCAGCATACAGTCTGATTATTCTTAAAACTATTGCCTGAATAAAGTCCTTGATAGCCATGCTACAGATTGTGGCACCATAATTCCGGCATTGCCATCGCTGCCTGGCGTCTCTCAGACATGTGTATAGCTACATCACCCTCCTAATCCCATAAGGGATTATAGGGTAGTGATAGAGTATTTCCCTATTATATCTTTTTTGGTCCTTTGCCAGCAGCATGGTACCGGTCTTTCCCTATCCAGAGCCCGCAACGGCGAGGAACTCTGCAAAGTTCAAGATGGCATTTGCCACCACTCCATTTAAAGCCAATTCTTTGCTGGAATAAAGAGGCAGGATTCAAAGGAGGATTGATGGGAAAGATCAGGTTTCTATTCCCATCTTTGATGATAATCCGGGGGCTCTATTCTCTCTGCAGAAAACTGGAGAATTCAGTTAAAGATACTCATTGGAGAGACAAATTGCCAAAAGGACGGTCAGAATAAGGAGAATCAGCAGAAGAATTTTCTGCAAAATGAGCAGCAACTGCACACAATTTAGTCAGATTTCCTTGATATTCTCTAAGAGATAGAGAGGCATCTTGGGAAAACCGTTTTACTAGGGCCACCTATTCTACAACCTATGACCAGAATCGGCATAGTCTATCATCCCATCTATCTTCTGCATGAGACAGGCGGGCATCCGGAGAAAAAAGAGCGATTGATGGCAATACTGGACAGGATCCGCTCGGAAAGGCTCGAAGTTGAATATATCACCCCCAAGGCAGCCACCTTCCAGCAGGTCGCCACCATACACGGCAAGAGCTACATCGATCAGGTTAAAGCCATCTGCGAGCACGGAGAAGGCTACTTGGATATCGACACTGTTCTCTCCAGGAACTCCTACGATGCCGCTCTCATGGCCGCAGGAGGTGCCATGACGGCTGTGGACGCTGTACGAAACGGCTTTGACAGCGCTTTTGCCCTTGTGAGGCCGCCGGGCCATCATGCCATGCCCAATCGCGGCATGGGCTTTTGCATCTTCAATAACGTGGCCATAGCCGCGAAGCATGCCCAGGCCACAGGTCTGAAGAAGGTGCTGATCGTGGACTGGGATGTGCATCACGGCAACGGCACCAATGCCATCTTCTACTCGGACAAGTCGGTATTATATTTCTCCACGCATCAGTCCCCTCACTACCCAGGTACAGGAAGGGCAAACGAGGTCGGTGAGTGCGGCGCCGAAGGGACGAAGGTAAATGTGCCCCTGCCCTCGGGCACGGGCGACGAGGGATACCTTATGGTCTTCCGTGAGATCTTAAAACCCATTGCCTCGGAATTCAAGCCCGATCTCGTTCTGGTCTCCGCAGGTCAGGACCCTCACAAAGACGATCCTCTGGGCGGTATGCGGCTCACAGCGGCTGGCTTTGGGGCCATGGCTGGTGTGGTGAAGGAGATCGCCAAGGAATGCTGCCAGGGAAGACTGGCCGCCACCCTGGAAGGAGGCTACAACCTGCAGACTCAGGCGGAGGCCATCGTCGCCGAGATCAAAGCCTTTCAGGGAGAGGTGCCCAAGGTCAGGGGCATAGATCCCAAGGTCGCTCAAAGGATTGAGGAGGTCAAGAAGATCCAGAGTGCCTATTGGAGCTGTTTCCAGTAGTCAGCCCATCCTGGCTCTGGCCTGAAAGTAGCGTGCCAGGAAGACTCTGAAGCCTTCATCGTCTATTCTGAGCAGCTCCGGGCCCACATATATATTGTGTCCGCTGCGAACCGCCCAAGAGAGATGCTTTCCCAGAGAGAGGCTTCCCAACTCCTCGGCCAGGAGATCCTGAGCGCGAGTATACTTGCGAGGCAGCTCCACCACAGACCTACCTTCTGCGATGTACGGCCCGGAGAGAGGCCGGGGATGGGCGGCCAGAAACTTGGAGAGGTGCTCCGCCTCCCAGACGGGAGGGCCCAGGCAGCGGCTTGCCCGGGAGAGCTGCCATACCTCCATCTCAAAGAGCAGCATTGCTCTGTCGCGGTAGCTGCCTACATCGCTTCTCAGCAGACGAAAGCCGTTCCTCTCCAGCAGGGCTCTTACTGACTCTTCAGCCTTGTGAAGCTGGGGGAAGAGGACGTCTTCCACCACGGGCGGAGCCTGGAACTCCACAAGGATCAGACTGCTCTCTCGCGCCTTTAACTGCGCCAGCAACTCCTCATCAGATAAAGGCGTCGCAGGCCCTGGAAAGAAGAAATCCAGAGAGGGCTCCGCCAGGAAGGCGCGCGAGGCTGCCGCGAACTGAAGCATCTTATCCATGGTAAGGGCGGCAGCCACATTTCTCTTAGAATCCACCGGGTCAACCACCACCAGGGGCTCGTCATGAGCCTTTTTGGCGTGCCCTTCCAGGTCTATTAGCTGGCCCGGCCTCCAGCTGGAAGCGGCCCGAAGAACGCCTGGGAAGGAGCCGTAGCAGAGCACAAGCAGCTCCACCAGGTAGCCCGAGAAGCCGCCCACTTTCAGCTCCGAGCCGTAGACGCCGATGCCCTTCATGAACTGCTTGAGGAGCAAGACATCATCCTCCAGACCGGCGATCCTGCGGGATATATATTTAGTGTGAAAGGGGGTCCGATCCACGGCAGACTTCAGCTGGGATGCGTCCTCCACCAGATAGCAGGGAACCAGATCCACCTCGAAGCCATCCACCCTGGCATGGACGTAAGGATGCTCCGCATACTTCTCATCATGCTCGGGAGCGACAAGCCTGGCAATCTCCAGGGCAGCTTGCAGAGGAGTGGTCTCCGGCACTCCCAAAAATATATCCAGGTCGTGATCGCCAGCCAACCAGGTGCCTCTGGCCGCGGAGCCCACGAGCATGGCCTTCAGGCCTATGCCTCGCACGCTGGCCAGATGCTCTATGCGATCTAGGATAGCGCCGGATATCTCTTTCAGCCTGGCCTTGTCCTCGTAGCTGGGCCGAACCCGTCCCAGCACCCCACTCTCAATCTCGGAGAGGGAACTCGGCCAGGTCGTCGTAGATGGGGCCTCCGCGAGTCAGTGTGCTCTTCTTGAGAAGAAAGCGGTCCACGGTGAAGATGCCCAGATCCACGTCGGAAAGTGCGGCCATCTTGGGAGCCAGCTTTCGGTTTGTCTCCGCACTTGGCCGGCCCACGCGGCCCAGGGTAACATGAGGGGAAAAGCCCCTCGCTTCGCGCTCGAAGCCAAAGGGCGCCAGCGCAGCTTCCACATCCTGGTAAAGCTCTTCGAAGTCGCCCTCCAATCCCAGCCAGATCACCCGGATGATCTTGCCAGGAAAGGCACCCATTCCTCTGACCCGAGCGGCAAAGGGTGCAGCCCGGACGCCGCGCAGGGCCTCCGCCACCTTCTCTGCCTCTTCTTCCGGCACTTCTCCCAGGAACTTCAAGGTGATATGCACCAGCTCCGGCCTGACAAGCCGCAGGCCTTCCGTCGCGATCTGACTCTGCAGGCGCCCTATCTCCTCGCGCATCTGGGCAGGAAGGTCCACGGCGACGAAGCACCTGATCCCTGTCATCTCAGCACACTGCCCTTGCTGGCTGATGTCACCAAGTTCCTGTAGCGGGCCAGCACCCCGGTCTTTATCTTGGGCTCCGGGGCAGTCCACGCCTTCTTTCGCTGCTCCAGCTCCGCCGGGTCGACGAGCAGATCGATCCTTCTGGCTGGGATGTCTATGCTGATCATGTCGCCCTGCTTTACCAGAGCAATGGGGCCGCCTACCGCAGCCTCAGGCGAGACATGCCCGATGCAGGGGCCGCGCGTGCCGCCGCTGAACCGGCCGTCCGTGATGAGGGCCACGGACTCGCTCAGGCCCGCGCCCGCTATCGCGGACGTGGGCGCCAGCGTCTCCCTCATGCCAGGCCCCCCTTTCGGCCCTTCGTATCTTATTATTACTACGTCCCCAGGCTTTACGCCGCCGCCCACTATGCCGGCCATGGACTCCTCCTCGGAATCGTAGACCACGGCCGGGCCGGAATGCTTGAGCATGGACTTCGAGACCGCCGTCTGCTTGACCACTGCGCCTTCGGGGGCGAGACTGCCATACAGTATGGCTATGCCCCCTTCGGGATGCACAGGCGCATCCAGAGTGGCGATGACGCGGGCGTTGGCCTTGGGGTTGACGGGCCGGAAGGCATCGAGATTCTCGCCCATGCTTTTGCCCGTGACCGTCAGGACATCCAGGTTGAGCTTGGACCGAAGCCTGTTCATAACCGCCGGTACTCCTCCCGCCCGGTCCAGATCCAAGATGTGATGAGGCCCTCCCGGCCGGAGGTTGACCAGATGAGGCGTCTCGCGGCTGAGCTGATCGAAGCGGTCTAAGTTCAAGTTCAGGCCGAACTCCGCAGCTATGGCCGGTATGTGTAGAACGGTATTGGTAGAGCCTCCGATGGCCATGTCCACGCGAATGGCGTTGTCCAGAGCCGCGGGCGTGACTATCTGGCGAGCGGAGATCCCTCGCTCCACCAGCTCCATGATCTTCATGCCTGACATCTTGGCCATGCGCATCTTGCGCGCATCGACGGCATGGGTCGTGGCGCATCCCGGCAGGCTCATTCCCAGGGCCTCTGTGAGGCAGGCCATGGTATTGGCGGTGAAGAGCCCTGCGCAAGAGCCTGCTCCTGGGCAGGCCATCTCCTCCAGGACGCCCAATGTCTCCCCCCCTGCCTGCCAGCCCTCGAAGACGTTGATCAGATCCAGCTCCTGGTCGCAGGCAAAGCCGGGCATCATGGGTCCGCCTGTGATCACTATGGTGGGGAGGTTCAGTCTCCCGGCGGCCATGAGATGGCCGGGGACGATCTTGTCGCAGGAGGGGATCATGACCAGCCCATCCAGCTGGTGGGCCTCGGCCATGATCTCAATGGAGTCTTCGATCAGCTCGCGGCTGGGAAGAGAGTACCTCATGCCCGCATGTCCCATGGCTATTCCGTCGCAAACACCTATGGTCTGGAACTCAAAGGGCACACCTCCGGCGGAGCGTATGCCCGCCTTCGCCGCCTGGGCCAGCTTGTCGAGGTGAATGTGCCCAGGGATGAACTCATTAAAGGAGTTGACAACTCCTATGAAGGGACGACTTATCTCTTCATCACAAAGACCGGTGGCCTTGAAGAGAGCCCTGTGAGGCGCTCTCTCTGCGCCTTTCTTGGTGATATCGCTCCTCATCCAAAAACCTCATCTGAGCCGTAGCCACTTTTCCGTTTAAGTAGTTGCTTATATCAACCAGGCTTTGGTTCTCCAAAAGTCCTTCTGTCCTACATGTTAAATACCACAAGATACTAGCCGCCTGATGTGGTTATAATGGATGCCTATTCACTATTCATGGTGTTCCTGGCGATCTACGTAGCTGCCCTGATAGGCATCGGCCTTTACTCCTCCCGCCGGCAAAGGTCCGTCACGGACTTCTGGCTGGCAGGAAGAGAGCTGGGTGCGGTGACTATAGGATTTTCCGCGGCGTCTGCGTGGATCACCGCGAGCGCTCTCCTGCTGGCCACGGGCCTATTCCTCCTCATGGGCATAGGCTCGATATGGATATGGGTCTTCCCCAACATCGCCGGGCTGATCATAATCGCCGCGATCTCGGGAAGGATCAAAAACATCCCGGCCCTGACCCAGCCCGAGCTCATGGAGATAAGATACGACCCCATGATCCGGGCGCCTGTGGCCGTGGCCGTCACCATCATGATGATCCTTTTCTCCGTAACGGACTTCATAGGGTTCAAGCTTGTCCTCGGAACCTTCTTTGGCATCGAGCCGCTTTTCGCCATCACCATCATGGCCGCTTCTGTCGCCGCCTATGTCAGTATCGGAGGCTTTCGCGCCGTGGTCTGGACGGACCTGCTGCAGTATATCCTGCTGGCAGGCCTCGCGATCTATGTCGCCATATTGGCCCTGGGGCTGACGGCAGAGAAGGGTGTGTCCCTGCTCACAGCCTCATCTGCCTTAGGCGCGGACTGGTGGAACGTGTTCGTCATGGGCGGCCTGATGGGAGCACTGGTCTTCCAGCTCGCGCTGCTGCCCGGATGGGTGGCAGAGCAGGACCCCTGGCAGAAGATCTGGGCGGCGCGCGATGAGCGCTCCGCGAAGCGAGGGCTTCTGCTGGGCGCAGGTCTCCTGGCGCTGGTTTATTTCTGCTGCCTGATCACGGCCATAGGCCTTTCCGCGCTCTATCCCCGGCCAGGGGGAGAGGTGGAAGCGGAGATGCTTTACCTCAAGATCATCAGCGATAACGTCGCTCCCTGGCTGCTGGCGCTGCTCACCATCGGCTTTGCCGCAGCGTCCATGTCCTGCACCGACACCTTCGCCACCTCGGGCGCGTCTTGCATCTCCAGGGACCTGATCCAGAGGCACCTTTGGCCCACGGCCACCATGAAGGAGATGCTCATCGTTAACAGGATACTGGTGATCATCATGATCGCCATCTCTGCATCAATCGCGCTCAATGTGAACAGCATCATGGATGCGGTGATCATCGCCACGGTCATAGGCACCACCTCCTACTTCTTCCCCATTATCGGCGGGCTTTACTGGAGGCGCGCCACAAAGTGGGGCGCGCTGTCGGCTCTGATCGTGGGAGGCGGCACGCAGATCCTGCTCATATCCTATGAGCTGTTCTGGCATAAGCAGCCCCTGGACATTATCTCGCCCCTGCTCACGGAGCACGGTGTGCTGGCGGGCCTTTCTCTCAGCGCCCTGTTCTTTGTGGGCGTATCCCTCCTCACGCGGCCCACCGAGGATATTCGGCTGGCGCCCTTCTTTCCCGACATCGCGGAGAAGGTCTTCGGAGGTGGCATTCCCACAGTGGACAGGAATGGCTCGCGCTACCAGGAGGTTATGACGCAGATCGAGGAGAAGATAGCCGGAGAGAGATTCCATCTTCATCTCTTCATCGACGTTATGCCCGTGCGCGCGGATGGGGCATTGATGCCGGAGGAGCTGAAATGGGACCGTTTTATAGAGAGGCTGAAAGACATGCACTCCCTTTGGTTTACGCCCACAGGCTCCCATATAGTCTATCGGCTATCCCAGGCAGATATGCTGGCCTGCGTCAAGATGGTGCGCGGAGACACAAGCCAGATTTGGCTCTCAGCTGAGCCGAGGCGCGAGCAGCGCGAGCGGCAGAAGGATGAGATCTTTCTCGCGTATGAGGAGATTGAGGATGCACTGCTGGAATTCGGCATGACCCTCATGGTCCGGGCATGAAGGAAGAGATTCAGGTGGCTGTGGTGGGTGCCGGGCCTGCGGGCTGCACCGCCGCAGAAGTTGCCTCCTATCGCGGAGCCGAGGTGGCCCTCATCGAGCGCAAGAGCGAGATAGGCAGTCCTGTGCAGTGCGGCGGCTTCCTCCCCGAGGCGCATGAGCTGCAAGCGCTCATGCCCCGCGCGCGCCTGCCCCAGACTTTGCAGGATATTCCCGAGCGCTGCATCCTGCATCGCACCCATCTTCAGCGCATCTATTCCCCCTCAGGAGAGAGCAAAGAGTTCCCCGTTGCCGGCCGGGTAGTAGACCGCCGGGCCTTCGATCGCTTTCTTGCTCATCGGGCGGCTCGCGCCGGAGCGAGGGTCCTACCTGCAACGCGCGCCTCCTGGACCGACGGCGTGCTGCAGCTATCAGGGCGCTTCTCGGGATTCCTCCGGCCGCAGATAGTAATAGGTGCAGACGGTCCGCTCTCCATCATCTCCCGGTCCATGGGAAACCCTAGCGGAGAGAGGGGCATCTGTCTGGAGTACGAGATGGCCGACATAGACATCGATCCAGACGCGGCGGAGATGTACTTCTCTGCCGACTATGCGCCGGGAGGTTATGCCTGGATAATTCCCCTCGGCGAGGACCTGGCGAACGTGGGCGTGGGCGTGCGAGCATCGTATCTTGCCAGCCAGAAGCTGCCCGACCTGCTGGACAGATTTGTCCAGGAACATCCCGTCGCCGGGAAGATGCTTCGCGGCGGCGAAGTTATGGCCGTCATGCGCGGGCTTGTGCCCGCGAGCGGATCCGCGGGATCTGTTCAGAAGGATAACCTGCTCCTGGCTGGAGATGCTGCCGGCCATGTCATGGCCACCAGCGGCGGCGGCATACCATTAGCCATGGTCGCCGGGAGGATTGCGGGCGAGGTCGCTGCCGCATATCTGAAAGGCGAGCTGGCACTGCGGGAGTACCAGTCGCGCATTCGCGAAGAATTTGGAAAGGAGCTGGATAGATCGGTGCAGATCAGGAAAATGGTGGATATGGCCATGAAGAGCGATCGGCTCATGAATGCCCTCTTTGCAGCTTTGAGTCCGGATCAGATGAAATCCGTGATGCGGGCCCAGATCCCGGCAGCTCTCGGCATAGCTCGCGAACCAAAGGATGACAGCGATCGCGAAGGCATCGCTCTGCAGAAAACAAGAAGAAATAAAACCTAAGTCTGGTCAGACCAGCTGACCAGCAATGCAGATTACTTTTTCTCTTCCTTGGGAGCTTTGCCGAGCAGCTCTTCCACGGGCTTGGCACCTGCCTCCACAACCTTGACGTTGATCTGGCCGA
The DNA here is from genome assembly GCA_026394475.1 of Methanothrix sp. Taxonomy (GTDB): domain Archaea; phylum Halobacteriota; class Methanosarcinia; order Methanotrichales; family Methanotrichaceae; genus Methanothrix. Next base: position 589 of record JAPKYD010000090.1, on the reverse strand, counting down.
TATCGGGAGAGATCTCTTTTCCGTGGATGCTCATCCTCTTCTTTCTGCCTTCGGTTGTGGGATGGTAGCCGGTTCCAGAAGAGAGCAGGATCTTTCTGCGCTTTGTGCCGGGAAGGTCTGCGCGCATGGGAAATCCCTCGCGATCGCTTCCGCCTGTGACCTGCACCGAGTAGCCCGGCATGCCCAGGACATCCGCTTCGATCTTGTCACCGATGCGTTTTCCCAGGAACTTGTTCGCTCCAGGATCCTTGACCTCTAACTGATAGGCTTTGCCGCTTTTGGGATCTGATACTACAACTCTAAAATCCATCTTCTTTCCTCATGTGTGAACGTGACTTTGATTCTAGAGATCGATGCTCTATAAAACCTTATCTTGGCTGAAAGGACATTTTCCTTTCAAAAGACCGTTTGTACTGTCATTTCAGCTCCTTCATCCTGGAGTAATCCACCAGCATAGATATGGGCGCGGTCTTGATCTTTACCCCCAGCTCCTCGGCAGCCACTGCCCCATTGACGCCGGCGCAAAAGGCTATGCCGATCTTGCCTGAGCCTACGGGGCACCCCAAGATGGGCTCTGCCGGATCACCAA